>CAZSHR010000142.1:0-3891 GCA_964606725.1 uncultured Coxiella sp. | reverse complement strand
AGATTGAAACTCAATATTTCCATCATGATTCCAGCGAGCAATATCACCCGTCTTATACATAATCATATTATGATTATTTCTAACAAAAAGATCTGGAAGAAATCGCTCGTTGGTTAACTTTGGGTTATTGAGATAACCTAAAGCAACACCTGCACCACCGATGTATAGTTCACCGTAGACATTAGTGGGAACAGGTTTTAATTTGCTGTCAAGAATATAGCATTTGGCATTATCAATCGGTTTTCCGATCGAAATTGAATCGGCATCGGTAATTTTGGCCAAACTGGTGTAAATCGTTGCTTCGGTTGGGCCATAAATATTGTAGAGAATGCCTTTTTTTAACAGTGATTTCGCAAGACACGGTTTTAACGCCTCACCAGCAGTTAAAATTTTAAATTGTCTGTTTCCTTTCCATTCTTTTTGAATCAGCATTTCCCACATTAAAGGAGTAGCCTGCATAACGCTAACTTTAGTCTTTTCTAATTCAGCAACAACATACTCTGGATTTTTACGCAATCTATCGGTTGCTATTATTAATTGACCACCTGTAAATAAGGGCATCAAAAAATCTAATACAGAAACATCAAAAGAGTAATCAGTTACACCAAGAAATTTTTCACCACCTTTGATTTCAATTTTTTTGATTAAAGAAAGCACGCAATTAATCAATGAAGCTTGTGAAACAATCACAGCCTTGGGTTTTCCTGTAGAACCTGACGTAAAAATGGTATACGCGGGCCGCATGGTATTATTAATTTCCTGAGGTGGTTCCTCTTGAAAATTTTCTAAAGAGAGCACTTTTTGCCTGGTTAATACATTAACTTTTTTAAGTGTTGTTTTTATTTTATTAAAAAAAGCGGAATTATCTGTAATCACTAATGAACAAGCTGCTTGAATCAACATCTCATCAACACGATCTTCAGGTAAATCAATGGCAATGGGCAAATAGGCAACGTTCGCTTTAAAAGCACCAACAATCGCCGATGCCATAAAGACACCGCGCTCCAGATGAAGTCCTACGATCAGAGGGTGTTGATCATGACAAATGGATTTATCTATCCAATACTTAACTAAACTTGCTTGTTGATCAAGCTGACTATAGGTTAACACTTCTCCTTCACATAAAACAGCGGGAGAATGCTTGTTTTTAATCACTTGCTTCCCAATGAAACTGTACAAACTTTCATTAGATTGGTGAATGGATTTTTCTTTGTTATCAGTCTGAAAGAAACCTTGTTTCTCTGCCTCTGTTAATAAAGAAACGTTAGAAACAATAATCGAAGGATCAGATAAAAAAGTATGTAATGCATTAATAAAATGCTGAGATAAAAGTTGAATGCTTTTTTTACTAAAAAGAGCAGTTGCATATTCGATTCGGAAAAAAATTGAGTTTTCTTTCTCAACAAAATTAAAATGCAGATCTGTTTTACAAAAACTAACGGGAACTTGAATCTCCTCAACAGAAATTTCAGGGAGACATAAGGCTTCTTTACCTTTATGACTTTCCCAAGTAGCTATAATCGAAACCAAGGGCAATCGATTAGCCGGTCTTGAGAGATCAAGCGCCGTCAATAATTCATTTAAAACCGCACGGTTATGATGCCCGACAACCAACAATTTTTTTCTAACCAACTGAAGTATTTCATTAAATGATAAATCATCCTTAACGTGACAGCGAATCGGAAGGGTATTAGCAAAACATCCGATAACTTCCGAAAATTTCGATAAGCTTCTTGTGTCATAAGGAACACCAACAATAATATCCTCTTTCCCAACATATTTACTCACTAATATATAGAGTGACGACAACAAAAAATTAAACAGAGTGAGGGAGTTGTCGCGGCAAAAGTTTTTTATTTTTTTAAAAACAGTAGATGTTATAGAAAATGAATGGCAGTCACCTTGATAAGAAATTTTCGCAGGTCTTGAATAATCACTTGGAAAAGCTATTTCATGATAATCTGATAATTCTTCTCGCCAAAATTCAATATCTTCACTTTTAAGTTTCTTTTGATTTTCTTGCTGCTGCCAGTAAACATAATCGAGGTACTGAAAATTTTTATCATTTTTTTCTAAAAACTCATTTTTTAAAAAGCTATTGTAGTAGCGTGAAATTTTCGATGAAAAAATATTAATAGATTTTTCATCAAATGAAATATGATGAACATTTAACAAAAAAATATGGGTATTTTTATCGATTTCAAATAATTTGACTCGTATTGCTGGAAGTTTATCAAGATGAAAATAATGATTATTTTCCTTCTTCAATATTTCATCAATTTCAAATTTTGATACCTTTTCAAAAGCGATAAATTCAGAAAAATATGATGAAATTTCTTGATGAAATTTAGAATCTTTGCACCAATAAACAACACGAAAAATTGACTGTTCATTTAACACTTGATTAAGTGATTTTGAAAAAACGGGTATTTCAAGCTTGCCAGTCAACTTCCAAGCCAGCGTGATATTATAGTTACTTGTTTTAGAAAGCTCTGATAAGAAAAAAAATTGCTGCTGGATATTAGATAGTGGGAATAGTTTTGTATGATTATCAAACTTTTTGTAAAAACAATCAGTTACTGAATTATTTTCAGCAAATCTTAGATAATTTATAAATTTATCCAGCTCTGGATGATCAAAGATATTACTAATGGCGCAATCAATGTTGTATTTTTCTTGTAACGAATAACTAATTCTTAAAGCTGATAATGAGTCACCACCCAAATTAAAAAAGTTATCTGACCTGTTAATCTCATTAATTACCAAAGCTTTTTTCCAGATTGAAGCTATTGTTCGCTCAAATTCTGAGGGAAAAATGACATCGCTATGCTTGGCAGTTATTTTGCTGTTTTTTAGCAAGGATTTTCGATCTATTTTTCCACCAGAAGTAACTGGAAAGTTATCGAGTGTAATAAAATTATTTGGAATCGCATAAGCTGGTAAAAATTGCAACAGGTATTCACGTAAATCATCCTGACCCGAATTAATTTCTCTCTTTTTCAAAGTGACGTAGGCAATAAGCTCACTTCTTTGATCATTACTTTTTTCCTGAACAACCACTGCGTTATTAATTTTTTCATGGCCCGCTAAAATTGATTCAATGTCACCTAATTCAATGCGATGACCATTATGTTTTATCTGTAAATCAACTCGTCCAAATACCAGTAAATTACCGTCAGGCAACCATTTTGCCAAATCACCTGTTTTATACAAAATCTCATCTTTGGGTACAGCGGCAACAGACTGAAAAGAAGCTGGACAAGCTAAAAACCGCGCTTCCGTAAGGTCTGGCCTGTTTAAATAGCCCTTACTAACACCAGAGCCGGCAATATACAGCTCCCCTATTTTCCCTGGTGGAGCAAGCTGCAAATCATTATCCAGAATATAAATTCTGGTGTTAGCAATTGGTTTACCAATTGGAATAATCGTTGCATTTTTGATATTTTGTCCGGTAACTAAATAAGCCGTAGACCAGATAGTGGTTTCCGTTGGGCCGTACAGATTCCACAAGCATTTTCCCTGATCTAACAAACTGTTGGCCAAGTTTTGCGTCAGTATCTCACCTCCTGATAATAACACAATTTCTTTATTAGCCGTCCAACCAGTATCCAACAATAGCTGCCATCTTGTTGGCGTGGTTTGGATACATTGAACCTGATACTTATCAACAAGTTCACCCAGCAACTTACCGTTATTTTCTTCCTTATCGGTAGCTAAAATACATTTAGCACCGATGATCAACGGAAAATAAATTTCAAGTATAGAAATATCAAAAAAATAAGGTGTAATATTAACGAAATGATCTCTAGAAGAAGGTTTAAACAACCGCTGCATCGCTAACAAAAAGTTAGTCAATGATTGATGCGTAACTTTAACCCCTTTGGGTGCACC
>CAZSHR010000141.1:0-3895 GCA_964606725.1 uncultured Coxiella sp. | reverse complement strand
CGGCATCAGGTATTATGTTGATCATTGGTATTGACCGGCTATTGGATATGGTTCGCACAGCAATTAATATTAGTGGTGACTCAATGGTAGCTACCATTGTTGCAAAAAGTGAAAAACAATTAGATCAAGTGATTTATAACGATAAGACCTTGTGAGACAGGTAGCATGTACAGTAGGGGTGGAACGATTAACAAAACGACAGAGTGGCAAGCATTAGAGCAACATTTTTTATCCATGCGCAATCGTTCACTGAGTGATTTATTGAGTGAAAACCCTAATCGCTTTGATGACTACAACTTATCTGCTGCTGGTATGCTAGTAGATTATTCCAATACGCATTGTGACTCAAAAACCTTAGCATTACTGCTAAAATTAGCTGAAAAAGCGAAACTTCATGATGCTATTGATGCTTTATTAACGGGAAAAGCCGCGAATGTTACCGAAGAAGCACCCGCACTGCACACACTGCTACGCCATTTTTCTGATACACAACTATTGCCACCTGAAAAACAACATTTATTAGCTCAAATTGAAGCGGTATGGGACAAAATGGCTATTATCGTGAATGCCATACGCGCAGGCACCTACCTAGGATTTTCGGGTAAACCGATAAAAAACATTGTCAGCATTGGCATTGGCGGCTCACAGCTAGGACCTAAAATGGTATTGGAGGCATTAACTGCCAATTATCCTAACTTGCCGTTAAATTTTTATTTTGTTGCCAACCTTGATCGGTCTGAAATGAATAATTGTTTAACACAGTGCTCCCCAGAAGAGACGCTATTTATTATCTGTTCTAAATCGTTTACTACCCGTGAAACCTTAATTAATCTTGAAGAGGCGATTGCCTGGATGCGAGTTGAGCATAATGATGCTGAAGCGCTAAGCCAACACTTTATTGCTGTGACAACTGCACAAGCTGATCCATTATTTAAGAAATTGCTAGGTGATCCAAGCATTGCAATCAACACCGTATCATTTGGTAATTGGATGAGTGGGCGTTATTCAGTGTGGTCTGCCATTGGCTTGAGTATAGCGATTGCCATCGGCATGTCAGAATTTAAAAGCTTCCTGCAAGGCGCTCATCAAATGGATCAACACTTTAAAACCACTGAATTGCTCAGTAATATTCCAGTGATTCTAGGGTTATTAGGAATTTGGTATAACAATTTTTTCCATTTTACTAGCCAGGCTATTGTACCTTATTACCAAGGGTTAAGCCTTTTGCCCACTTATTTGCAACAATTACACATGGAAAGTTTAGGCAAACGCATCGCTGCGAATGGCAGTATAGTCGATTATGCCACAGGAGGATTGGTCTGGGGTGGTGTGGCTACCAACAGCCAGCATAGCTTTCATCAACTGCTATTGCAAGGTACACCCATTATTCCCACTGATTTTATTTTACCACTGCGTATTCCAAACATTGAGGCATCTTGTCATGATGAAATGATTGCTAATTGCTTAGCACAGAGTGATTTATTTAGTTTTGGTAACAGTAAGAGCCACGATCACCGCAGTCATCACTATATCCCAGGTAATCGCCCGCATCAGATTATTATGCTAGAAGAAATGGATGCAAGAAGCTTGGGTGCTTTATTAGCATTATATGAACATAAAGTGTATGTGCAAAGTGTTATTTGGCAAATTAATCCTTTTGATCAATGGGGTGTGCAACAAGGAAAGACTCTGGCTAAAAACATTCTGCAACAATTGCGCTATGCCCCTAATAACCCACGTATAAAGCGTATTGCTGAGAAATTATATGAATAAACAGATGATAACAACCGCTGTTTTTCCCGTTGCGGGCTTGGGAACACGTTTTTTGCCAATTACCAAAACTGGCCCTAAAGAAATGTTGGCTATTGTTGATAAGCCCATTATTCATTATGCAGTGCAAGAAGCAATTACGGCAGGGATTAAACATCTAGTGTTTATTACTTCTAGTGAGAAGCGTTCGATCGAGGATTATTTTGATCGCAATATGGCTTTGGAAATATGGCTAGAACAGCAAGGTAAGTCCAAGGCATTAGCGACTGTTCGTAACATTATTCCTGATGATATTCGCATGAGCTATGTGCGCCAACCCATGCCATTAGGGTTAGGGCATGCGATTTCATGCGCAGAACATGTGATAGGTGACCAGCCGTTTGCCGTATTGCTTCCGGATGACATTATTGACTCACCAGGCAAAGGGTGTCTAGCAGCAATGATTGACACTTATGCCGATAAAAATAGCAGCGTCATTGCTGTTGCAACGGTTGCAGAATCCGCCGTCAACCGTTACGGTATTGTTGCCATCACTAAGAATAATGAAATTACCAGAATTGTTGAAAAGCCGGATATTCATCAAGCACCATCACGATTAGCCGTTATTGGGCGCTATATTTTAACACCTACTATTTTCAAATATCTTGCGAAAACCTCTCAAGGTGCAGGAGGGGAAATACAGTTAACCGATGCCATTGCACGTATGTTAACGACAAATACGGTATTAGCACATCAATTGCAGGGTAGGCGCTTTGATTGTGGTGATAAGCTCGAAATGGTAAAAGCCACCTTAGCTTATGCCATGAAAAACCCCGATATGCGAGTTGCATTAAAAGAATTTATGCGACAGTTACTTGGTTGACATTGAACTATACTCCAAAGCGATTATCGTGAGCTTGACTAGTCTTCTAAAGCTCTCTTAGAATAATGCCGCACAACTACGTCAAGCGCATTGTCTTTTATGGTGGCATAACTTCCGCTGACCATATTATCCAGATGGAGCAACAGTGAGGCGGTTAGCTGTCCAAGATCATTACCAACATGGCTGCTGATAACGTGATCATTATTGTAGATTGTGGCTGTGTATTTAAGATCCATGATCTTCCGTTGCTCCTTTGTTTCTTAACAGGATGAGAACAGCAAGAGTACGGAGTCTTTTAGGTTCTGTAAAGTGGCGGTATTTTAGTTGACCAGCGAAGCGAAACTAGACATTCTGTTTCAACCTCTATATAAATCAAGAGGTTACAGTGTTTTGTAATAGGATATTCACAATTTTATTCACAGATACTGTGGAAAAATTTTTTTTTGCTCTGATTAAAATTAACTTAATCAGTACTTATAAAGATCGATTTTTTATTAATAATAAGGGCTTATAATGAACAATAACAAAATGAATACTGATCCAATCCTAGAATTTACAAAATGGCATCGTTTCGCACATGAGCATGGCGAAGTGGATCCTGATGCCATGGCTTTAGCTACAGCAACAAAAAACGCAAAACCATCCGTGCGTATTGTACTGTTTAAAGGAATTCAACAAGGTAATTTTATTATTTATAGTAATTATAAAAGCCGCAAAGCACGAGAATTAGCAGAGAATCCCCAAGCGGCAGTAACTTTTTATTGGGCCAAGTATTATCGACAAATCCGTGTTGAAGGGCTTATAAGCCAACTTAGCCCAGCAGAATCCGATGCTTATTTTGCTAGCCGTCCTCGTGAAAGCCAATTAGCGGCTTGGGCGTCTGAACAAAGCCAGCAAGTCTCTGGACGTGATTATCTGTTGCAGCGCTATGGTGAATATGAAAACCGTTTTCAAGATAAAGCCATCCCACGTCCTGATAACTGGGGAGGCTATTGCTTGGTCCCCGAACTTATCGAATTTTGGCAAGGGCTTGACCATCGTTTGCATGACCGCTTTTGTTATCGCAGGCAGGGAGAATGCTGGGAGATAACACACTTGGCTCCTTAATGAGTGTATAACCCATACTCTGATTTGTTGTTTATTATATAGAAAAAACGAAACAGTACCGAATCGTTATAACTCAAGCGTCACAGTCCCCCCCTTAATATCTGCGGTATGCACATATCGTATTCTATTGAGAATTAAAAGGAGCGGAAAAATACT
>CAZSHR010000140.1:0-3921 GCA_964606725.1 uncultured Coxiella sp. | reverse complement strand
AAATAGATATTAGCCGTTGGAAACCCTAAACAACGACCACGCTGATCCCCATAAGCCACTCTACCCCAAACACTGTAACAACGTCCCAACAACTGCTCTGCCAAGACCATATCTCCCTGCTGTAAAACCTCACGAATACGAGTACTGCTAATTACACTAGCTTGAAAATTAACCGGCGGGATTTGCGTCACTGAAAATCCTATTGATTGTGCCATTTTCTGCAATAATGAAAAATCTCCAGCACGTCTGGCACCAAATCGAAAATCATGACCCACAACTATGGCGCGCATGGACAATTTCTTCAACAAAATGGTATTAACAAAATCCTCAGCTTCCAAACTTGCTAAGGCTTTATCAAAGCGCAAGCAACATAAATAATCGACACCTAATTGCTTAAGCACTCGATATTTTTCAGATAAGCGCATAATTCTGGGAACCACTTGCCTTGCAAAAAATTCTTTAGGTTGTGGCTCGAAATTTACCACGACAATAGGTAGATTGCGTTGCTTTTTCAATGTCAATAATTGATTAATTAATTGCTGATGACCACGGTGCACACCATCAAAATTACCTAAGCTGATCAAGCTAGCCGGAAAATCCTCGGGTAAATTAGCCAAACCTCGAATCAATTGCATAACAGTTACCTACTTTATCAACGCGGCTGCATGGTTTGCCAACGCAAGCCACACAATAACAGAGTCAACGCATAGCTCACAATACCAATAATAACTATTACTATTAAATGCCAAACCCGCGACCACAGTGACCATACAAACCACTGCGAGACTTCGGGTGCTAAGGCTATTAGCAACAGCACCATCACTGCATTGGCTACTAGTAACCTCAGCATCCATACTCCCCAATCCCAAGACCATCGCCATTGGCCAGCACGATACAAGCCTGCCATCAACAACAAGGCATTTACCATCGCTGTTATCGAGGTTGCTAAAGCTAGACCAACGTGCGCAAAAGGGTAAACCAATGCCACATCTAACAGCAAATTCACCAACACGGCTATGGCTGCTATTTTCACCGGCTCTTTCATATTTTGTTGCGCGTAAAACGCCGAAGCCGCTATCTTAATTATCATAAAAGCCGGCAATCCTAACGTAAAAGCACGCAAACTGCTTGCAGTCATAGCAACATCACTGGCACTAAAAGCACCATGATAAATTAATGTGGTCAAAATCGGAGTAGCCAGTAAAAATAACCCGAACGCAGCAGGCAAACCCATCAATAGCGCCATACGCAAAGCCCAATTCAGCGTATTAAGCGATGCTATACGTTCTTTTGCCGCATGATGACGCGACAAACTGGGCAACACAACGGTTGCTAAGGCCACACCAACCACCCCTTGTGGCAGATAAATCAAGCGATCAGAATAATACAACCAAGAAATACTGCCTGCTTGCAAAAATGAGGCAAAAAAGTTATCGATCAATAAGCTGATTTGCGCCACAGATACCCCAAATAATGCGGGAATCATCAAGGTCAACACACGACGCACCCCTGAATCGCGCCAAAAAAACTTTGGCACAGGTAGTCGCTTTAAACGATATAAAAAAGGCATTTGCCATAGCAACTGTGCCACACCACCAATCAACACACCCCATGCCAAGGTCTGCACCGGCATTGCCGTATGAGGCGCCCAAGATACTGCCACGCTTATCATCACTACATTCAACAAGACTGGGGTGAATGCCGGTGGTCCAAAACGACTATAGGTATTTAATATCGCTCCTGAAAAAGCGCTGAGTGCAATAAGTAGCAAGTATGGAAAAGTGATACGCAGCAGATGCACCGCATCCTGGTAACGCGCCGCATCACTCATAAAACCTGGTGCAAATACCATCATCACCAGCGGCGCAGCAATCTCCACCAATATCACAAACACCGTAAGTACTAGCCCCAATAAACCCGCCATATGGTTGAGAAAATCTTTGACTTCACTTGGCGCCCGCTGACCACGGTACTCACTGAGCACAGGAACAAAAGCCTGGGAAAAAGCCCCCTCAGCAAATAGTCGACGCATAAAATTGGGTAATTTAAACGCCACTACAAAGGCATCAAATTGCGCACTAGCACCAAATACCCATGCCAATACAATATCTCGTAACAAGCCAAATACTCGCGATAGCAAAGTCATCAAAGAAACAACCGTCGTTGATTTGAGTAGCTTAATCGATGCACCATCGACATTTGAGCTTAATTTGTTCATCAAACTTACACATTTAACGATTTAAAAGGCTATAATGGGGGCATAAATACTTAACAGGCCAGGGGGCAACATGAAGCAATACGCAACATTACTAATAGCACTGATCTTAACCAATAATTCACTGGCACTCAATCCCAAGCAAGGCAAACAAATCAGTGGCAATGCCATACAAAAACAAAACAATTACACCATTAATAGTAAAAATACCGGTACAGTAGAGCTAAGCTGTCAGTTCACCAACAAAGGCAAAGTCGACGCAAGTCTAGCCATTTGGACTGCTCCGGCACAAACAAAACCCGAGCAACAAATTTTGTTAAAACCCAAGGAAACACGTACATTAAGTTGGAAGCTGTCATTGAAAAAAGACTGGTGGTGTTCGCTGTACTTACCCAAAGAAGAACATGATTGGCAATATTGCCATTACTTTGCCATATCCGACCCCACATTAAGTCATCATCAGCGCTTTAGAACCTGGAATACCACAACACGATCAACAGAAACATTTTATAAATGTTCGTTAAATAATAGCAAAGCTCAGTTCTTTTATTTCGAATAATAAAGACGCAATAAAAGTGCTATGTTACTGCTGCAACAACACATCAATCGCTCTGCGCATAGGAATAGAAGTTTGCGTGCCTTTTTGGGTTACGGTTAACGCCGCTGCTGCATTGGCAAAGCGCACTGCTTCTACCAAAGAAAGGTGCTCACTCAAGCCCACTGCCAATGCACCATTAAAGGTATCACCGGCTGCGGTGGTATCAACCGTAGACACCCGAAAACCAGGTACCATCATGGTACTGTCTTTTGATGCTATTAATGCACCATCATTGCCCATAGTCAACACGACAGTACCAACACCTTGGTTCAATAACTGCTTTGCTGCGGCTTTAGCCGACTTCTCATCCGAAATAGTCACTCCAGTCATGGTTTTTGCTTCCGTTTGATTAGGAGTTAGATAAGTGACTTTAGATAAAAAAGAACGTGGCAGTGCCGATGCCGGCGCGGGATTTAATATCACAGGAACTTTAGCTTCTTGTGCAATTTCAGCAGTGCGCAACACGGTTTTAAACGGAGTCTCTAATTGCAGCAGCACAGCATCGGAAGAACTAATCACCTCTTTCTCGATTTCGATATGCTCTGGAGTCAATTTGGCATTTGCTCCCAAGGCAACAGCAATAGAGTTTTCCCCTGCTTCGGTGACAAAAATTAATGCGGCACCAGAAGGCGCATCATTATCGTAAATCACACCCGTCACATTAATCCCATCATCAACATAGCTTTTCACCGAATCTTGACCAAAATGATCCTTACCAACACACGCAATAAAATACACACTGCCTCCTGCTCTAGAAGCAGCCACAGCTTGATTAGCCCCTTTACCTCCTTGTGTTAGCATAAAGTTATCACCCAGAATCGTCTCCCCCGAATGAGGAAACTTAGGAACACGTACAATCATATCGGTATTAGAACTACCCACAACCACAATCTTGCCACTGCCCATAACTCACCCCACGTCAATAATTTCTCGAAAAAATAATAGCCATCAGACCGAGAACATACAATACAAACATCAAAAAAAGCAAGCATTTAACTTGCAAAGAAGCATTAACAAACTCCTTCCAAACAAAAACTCCCCATAAAGCAGCAACCAAAGTAGCTCCTTGACCCAACCCATAGGAAATTGCATAACCTGCTGGACCGGC
>CAZSHR010000139.1:0-3996 GCA_964606725.1 uncultured Coxiella sp. | reverse complement strand
GACAAAATACAAATTTTTAGGCAAACAACGCTATCTTTTCTCTTCTAACTTTTTCAAAACGGATAGCCAAAAGACTATTAAAAATATTGAAGAGTTATTACAGTTATCACTTAGCTCCAGCAATTCTTAAGCTGTTTCGCTAGTTTGTCAAAAGGACATGGATGTCTTTCCAACTGTAAAATCAACGCCTGAATTTCGGCTGTCTAAGCTCCTTTGGGTGCTATAATGGGCGCCTTCAAATATCGAGTCGAGGTTTGGGTGTGGAAAGAAGAGCTTTGTTTTATCAAGCCTTGCTTGATAAAGATTCGGAATGTGAGGGTCTTTTTTATGTTGGTGTTAAAACAACCGGTGTGTTTTGCCGTCCAACTTGCCCTGCCAGAAAGCCTAAATTTGAAAACTGCGAGTTTTTTGAGAATGCAGAGCAAGCACTATTAGCTGGTTTCAGACCTTGCCTTCGCTGTAAACCTTGTTCACATCCCGATCAATTGTCGCCGACTATTAAGCGCCTGATTGAGGCAATTGAAAATAATCCTGAAAAGCGTTGGAAAGATCAGGATTTTCGTGAATTATCTGTTGATGCCTCCACGGCGAGAAGGCAGTTTAAAAAGCGTTTTGGTATGACTTTTGTTCAGTATGCCAGGGCGCGCCGTATGGGAATCGCTATGCAGCAGATTCGCCAAGGAAGCGCTGTTATCGAATCACAACTTAATGTTGGTTATGAGTCCAGCAGTGGTTTTCGTGATGCGTTTAGTAAAATAATGGGCTCATCACCTTCACAACCTGATACTAGCCATCTCATATGTAACGCTTCATGGCTGGACACCCCATTAGGACCAATGTTGGCAATTGCTGATGATCAGGGGCTGTATCTGCTCGAGTTTGTTAATCGAAGAGGCTTGGAGCGTGAGATTGAACGCTTTCGTTTGCGAACAAAGGCGATCATTTTACCTGATGAAAACGTCATTATATCCAGTATTAAAAAAGAGCTAGCGCTTTACTTTCAAGGAAAGCTTATTGATTTTGAGACGAATATTCATTTATTCTTCGGTAGTCCATTTCAACAGTCTGTGTGGCGAGCTTTGCGCGCGATTCCTTATGGCGAAACTCGCAGTTATCAGCAGCAAGCGCAAACTTTGGGAAAACCAACGGCGTGTCGGGCTGTTGCTAATGCCAATGGTGCTAATCAATTAGCGATTATTATTCCCTGCCATCGTATTATCAACAGCAATGGTGATCTGGGTGGTTATGGTGGGGGAGTGGCTCGCAAGCAATGGTTGATTGAGCATGAGAAGAAATGGGTATTACACAATGAATCGATTACAAAAAGTTAGGCAAGCATTAAAAAATGCTATAACCATGAGCGAGGAAAAAGCCGCCTGTTTTTTTAAAACCGGAGCGGGGCAATATGCGGAAGGTGATCAGTTTATCGGTGTAACCGTCCCCAATCTGCGTAAAATTGCTAATGAATTCCATGAGTTAACTTTGCAAGAAATCGCCTCATTACTGAACTCAAAAATTAACGAATCGCGCTTATTGGCACTAATTATTTTGGTCAAACGGTACCAGACCTCAGACACTAAAACCCGAAAAGTGATTTATCATTTTTACATCGATAATTTACATGGTGTTAACAACTGGAATCTCGTTGACGCTTCGGCACACTGGATTGTGGGTGCTTATCTTTTCGATAAAAAAAATAAAAATAGTCTGCTTAAATTAGCCAGATCAGACAGTCTGTGGCATCGCCGCGTTGCTATTGTTTCAACCTGGTATTTTATTAAAGAAAATGAACTTGAATGGACGTTCAGGATTAGTGAAATGCTTTTAAATGATAAACAGGATTTGATTCACAAGGCTACTGGCTGGATGTTGCGTGAAGCGGGAAAGCGTAACCATGATCAACTATGTTTTTTTCTGGATCAGTATGCCGCCACTATGCCGCGAACAATGTTAAGATACGCTGTCGAGCGATTTGAAACATCGCTTAGAAACGATTATGTTAAGGTAACTACTAGCTGCTGACATTGCCTACTTTGCTTAATTTACATACCAGAGGGAAATTTTTTCAACGGGTTGATTTAAAATGGAAAATTTCTGAAATTTCCTCATAATTTTATCTGTCATAAACCAATATGCACCCTAGTTAGACTTGTATAAAGTAAGTACATTTTAATTGAAAATGTAAGCAGCCTCATTTTGCGAGAAACCAAAGCTACGACCACTCTTGTCTTTTTTTAAGTCAAAATCTATCCTTGTGTCTTGAACTATGCTAAGGTGTTTAGGTGAGTTATTTTGCTCATTGTTTCAAAGTACCAAACAAAAAATTGAAAAACAAAATGCCTGTAAAAAATCTGGATAAATTCTTAAATAAAATAATTTGCGGTGATTCAATTGATGTAATGAAAAAAATGCCTGATAAAAGCATTGATCTTGTTGTTACCTCCCCACCCTACAATTTGAAAAATTCTTCAGGCAATGGCATGAAGGACGGTAGGGGCGGAAAATGGGAGAATGCTGCACTTGTGCAAGGGTATTCTCATTATGATGATTGTATGCCACATGAGAAATATGTTAGTTGGCAAAAGAGTTGCCTCGAAGAAATGATGCGGCTTCTGAAGGATGACGGTGCAATATTCTATAATCATAAGTGGCGTGTTCAGAAAGGATTATTGCAAGATAGACAAGATATTGTTGGTGATTTCCCTGTAAGGCAAATCATCATTTGGAAAAGAAAAGGCGGTATTAATTTCAATCCCGGTTATTTTCTGCCGACTTACGAAATTATTTACTTGATTGCAAAGAAAAATTTTAAACTTGCGCCAAAAGCAAATGCACTTGGAGATGTTTGGGAGTTACCGCAGGAAATGAATAATCCGCACCCAGCGCCTTATCCGCTAGATCTCATTGATAGAATTGTTAAATCGACTGATGCCAATATTATTCTTGATCCTTTTGTGGGTTCTGGTACTACAGTGATCGCTGCGAAAAAGAATAATCGCAATTTTATAGCGGTGGATATATCCCCAGAATATGTGAAAATGGCTAAACAACGGTTGAAAAATTTTTTTGCAAAATAGGTTTTATTCTAAGAAAATTAAATTATAATTTGACAAGATTAGCTGAATTGCGTGCCGTCAGTGAAAATTTATACAAAAAAAACATTAATAGAAAAGCTAAAGGAAGTAAAGCAAATGGGGTGGATCCCGAATGTCAGAAGGGGCAATTCTGGCAGCGTGGGAAATACTTTGGAGGATTTATTGGGGATTCAGGAAAATAATTTGCCGATACCTAATGCGGCTGAATGGGAGCTAAAATGCCAAAGAGCTAAGACGAGATCATTGGTTACCTTATTTCATGTGGAGCCTTCACCAAGAGCATTAAGGTTTGTGCCAAAAATTTTATTGCCAATTTATGGTTGGTCTCATAAACAGGCTGGTAAGAAATATTCTGAAAATGAAATGAGTTTTCGGCAAACAATATCATCGCTAAAGCACACTGATCGTGGTTTTAAGGTTGTTGTTGATAAAAAAGACGAAAAAGTGTCTATCTCTTTTGATAGAAACTTTGTTGCTGAAAAGCATAAAGATTGGTTGCATAAAATTATCAAAAAAACAAATGGCTCTGAGTTAAATCCCCAACCTTATTGGGGTTTTAAAGACTTATACCATAAGGCGGGCACCAAACTACATAATTGTTTTTTTGTAAAAGCAAGATCTAAAAAAGAAAATGGAAAAGAGTTCTTTAATTACGAGGAAATATGGATGCTCTCCGAATTTTCTTTGGAAAAATTTATTATGGAAATTGAGCGGGGTAACATGCTTGTCGATTTTGATGCCAGAACAGGGCACAATCACGGGACTAAATTTCGTTTTAGAAATAATCGCTTGCTTGAGTTGTATCAAAATGTGCTTAAGATTATTTAAAAAAATACTGATAGATCGCTTCCCTACTTTATAAAGCCAAGGTGCCGATTAGCTTGTAGTTCAAGATCTTCAT
>CAZSHR010000138.1:0-4015 GCA_964606725.1 uncultured Coxiella sp. | reverse complement strand
TGTGCTAATGATGATTCTCATTTCACTAAAGATGAATTTATAAAAAACCTGGAGCTTAAACGTGATCACCAAGCTTTCCAGTCAGATATGCATGCATTGCTGCCAACAGGATTAAAGTGGGATTTTGATGAAGCATACCAGTTTGTTTTAGACAATGTTATCAGCAGGCTGCCATGAAATTAGCTTGGGTTACTGATATTCATCTGAATTTTCTAGAATCTGCTGACAGAAAAAGATTCTATCAGGATATTGTCACCAAAAAATCTGATGCAGTTGTAGTTAGTGGTGACATTGCTGAGGCACCAACTGTTTCTGATATTCTTGAAGAAATGGCTCAGCATACTGCTAAACCAATTTATTTTGTTTTAGGTAACCATGATTATTATCAAAGCAGTGTTGAAAATGTTAGACAAAAAGTTACTCAGTTATCCAAAGAAAATTCATCAGTAAATTGGTTGCCTGAAACTGGTCTGGTGCAATTAAACAAAGATACTTTGCTGCTTGGAGAAGATTGCTGGGCTGATGGCCGTTACGGCAGTTATGCTAATAGCAGAGTGATGCTTAATGATAGTCGCATGATTCAAGAGCTTCGAGAAGGTAATATTATTGGTAAATACCAGCTTCTAGATGCGATGCAAAAATTAGCTGATAGTGATGCTGCAAAATTAAAGAAAAATCTGCAATTAGCAATTCAAGAACATTTGCCTAAAAAAATTATTGTTTTAGTTCATGTCCCACCATTTAAAGAAAGCTGTATGCATGAAGGAAAAATTAGCAACGATGACTATCTGCCATTTTTTGCTTCGAAAATAACTGGTGATGTGTTGATGGACGCTGCAAAAGCAAATCCAGACATCGATTTCTTAGTTTTATGTGGTCATACTCATAGCAGCTCCTACTACAAACCTCTTGATAATTTAACAGTAAAAGCAGGTAACGTAGAATATGGCAAACCTACTGTTCACGAGGTTATTGAATTATGACTTATTTTATTTTCAGTATAATTATTCTTGATATAGGAAGTCAGGAGCTAAGCTATGTTGATGATTTAGTAATGAATGTAGGTGATAACATATCAACCTCTTAATTAGTGCACATGTATTTGTATACACTACGCCCCTTGTCGCAAGTTTTCTGTCCAACAAATTCTCACCAAATAAAGTAGGCGGTATCTATTACATTAGATGACTTTCTAGCCCTGCAAGCAATTGCTTTTGTTCAGTGTCTAGCGGTGTTTCTTTTTTTAGTGCGGTAATGCTGTTCAATGCTTCTTTCTTACTGCGCTGTGTTTGTTGGCGAAAGTCGATAGGAGCTTTTTCTGATTCTATTTGCTGGCAATAGTGATGATAAGATTTTTTCGCATTTTCTGAGGCGTGTTCTGGGAAATGACGCATAATCAGTCGATAAGCTAGTTGACGACGATGTTTGTCGCTAATTTTCTCAGCAAGTGCGGGTTTTTTTTCAGGGCTTGCTTCATGCAAGCGCATATATAAGCTTTCCTGTGCAGGTGAAGGGAAGCCAATTTCATACAGTGCTGCTTGGCTGTCAATATTGGGAGTAGTAGGGTAGATGAATTGTTGGTAATAGCGGCAAATTTCTTTCATTATGCTAGGGTTTTCTTGTAACCACTGGCGATTTTTATCTGCTAATTCCTTTCTTTGCTGCGATAAATGCACGGCAAAGCGTTGATTAGCAGGCAGTAGAATTTTCTCTTCTGCCCATTTTTTGTGAATAATAAATGGATTTTCTGCTAGATTGCTTGCAGTTGTTTCGCTTAAGTTTTCTTGATCTAGGCGCAACCATAAGGTTTGATTTTTATAATGTAGATGTTGCCCTAAGCCTAACACAGGTGCATGAAAATGATTATTATAGCCAAAGCTACTAGATACCATAATTCCTTCTTGAAATTGATAATCTCCTGCCTTAAAGCTAAAAGGTAGTTGGCTCATTCGGGCAATATCGGTTTTTTTATCAAAATAGTGGGTCAAATATTGCCACATTTTTTTTTGCTTAAATAAGCGTCGTGCTAGTGCTAGCGTAACCTCAACGTCGACCATTGCTTGGTGAGCTTGCCCTGTTGCAAGCTGATTGGCTTGATTAATTGCGTCTAACTTTAAGCTAACTTTATTGTTTAGTGTTGGCCATGTTAGTGTGTCCCGATTGAAGAGGAAGTACATCATAGTCATAGGATAAATATCCATACGTGAGCAGTGGTTGGCATATTGATGGGTGTAAGGTGTAAGCAAATTGCGATAGAAACTAAATCGTAAGAACTCATCGTCAAAGCCTAGGCTGTTATAACCCACGCTAATCGTGCCAGGCTCATTTAGTAGAGCATGTATTTTTTTTATAGCTGTTAGCTCATCTTCGCCTTTTTGCATTTGCTCGATACCAATGCGATGCGTGATAAGGGCCTCAGGTGCAGGAATAATGTCGGGCAACAGACGAATATGAATCTCATACCGTTCTAGCTCTCTCAGTTGTGTGTCTGTTCTGATAGCAGCGAATTGTAAAATCTGGTCAAAACATTTATTGAGTCCAGTGGTTTCTAAGTCATAAAATAAATAACTCTTACTTGGACTGATCATGTTATTCTCCTAATGAAAATAAACCTTAATATTGTTAATAAACGCTATCTTTTCTATGGAATGATTGTATTCATCAGTCAATGCCTTTTTATCTTGATTGTCTAATGTTGCTAGGGGTAGATAAATCTCAATGCTCACTTTATTACTGATATAGTGCAGAACAATTCGTGAAATCTCATTGGCGCTGGCTAAATTTTGCCACTGCTTTTTTAGCAGGGCTTCAATCTCTGGTCTACTAGGCAGGTGATGTGTGGTTGGTATTTCGTCATTTTCAGGGTCAATATGAATCGTTGCATCGATAATTTGTGGAAACCGTTTGCCCAACTGTATGCCCACTTGTTCGCTAATATAATGGCCTTCTGAAACGCTAATGTTGGGGGTGACTTCAACGTGGGTGTCAAGAAAAATATTTCCTCCATGACAGCGTGTGCGTAATTGGTGTATTGCAGTAATACCATCTATAGCTAGAATGTGTTGTGAAATTTTTTCAATCAGTGCAGCGTCAACGCCAGTGTCAATCAGTTCCTTGACGCTGGTCCAGATCATTTTAATGGCCATTTTTAAAATTAGTGCTGCAATAAACAAGGCACCAATGGCGTCAAGATAGTGCGCACCTAAGAGGGAGCCGATGACGCTAATTAGTACAATGACTGAAACAAGGGTGTCGCTGCGATTATGCCAGGCGTTAGACCGCAATACCCCTGAATCAATTTTATTGCCACGATTCATGTTGTAATAAAATAAAAATTCATTAGCAATAATGGCACTGATGGCGATAATCAGTACGATATAGTCGGGCTTTTCAAAAGGAGTGCTCATGATGATTCGTGTAATGGTTTCGCGAGCAATACCAATGGCAACGCTAGCTAACACGATAGCAATAATAACAGTAGCCAAGGTTTCTATGCGGCGGTGACCATAGGGGTGTGCTTTATCAGGCTTTTGTGCTCCTGCTTTGGCAGCAAAAAATACGAGGCCATCAGTAACAAGATCGGTAAAAGAGTGTACACCGTCGGCAATTAATGCTTGAGAGTGGCCTAAAAAGCCAATGATTATTTTTAGTAGGGCAAGCATCACATTAACGGATGCATTGATAGCGATGGTGCGTTTGATAATGCGGATACGTTCTGTTAGCTGCATAAGGATTGCCTTAATTGACTTTTGTAAACTATAGTTCGGATTTTTGTCAAGACTACAAGTTGGTCTATTGATTTGCAAGTAGCTTTTCACTTGCTATATAGTACGCCTGTGGTACTATATCGCCGATTGCGGTTAGCTTTTTGTTAAAGGTTGTTATTTTATGATAAAAATCAGTCGCTTAGCGGATTACGCAACGCTGATTTTAAATCATTTGGCGCTTTTTCCCGATCGGTGCTGGAGTGCGCAGCAGGTAGCAAGTGCTCTACAATTACCTGTGCCTACGGCTA
>CAZSHR010000137.1:0-4065 GCA_964606725.1 uncultured Coxiella sp. | reverse complement strand
TTCACCACCCGACAAACTAATACCCATCACATCACGAATGTGCTCAATATGAAATTCTTGCAATAAATGTGCAAGATTCTCTTGCCGCTGTGCTTTACTTAAGTCTTTTCGAAGCTCTAAAATGGCCATAATGTTTTGCGAGACAGTAAGTCGACGAAAAATTGAGGTTTCTTGGGGTAAATAACCAATACCTAAACGGGCGCGCTGATGTAAAGAGAGCACACTAATATCTTGATCACCTAGCTTAACGCATCCTTTATCCGCTTTCACTAAGCCAATCATCATATAAAAGCTAGTGGTTTTGCCTGCACCATTTGGACCAAGCAAACCGACAATTTCTTTGCCAATTG
The DNA here is from genome assembly GCA_964606725.1 of uncultured Coxiella sp. GTDB lineage: Bacteria > Pseudomonadota > Gammaproteobacteria > Coxiellales > Coxiellaceae > 2-12-FULL-42-15. The sequence continues at coordinate 3,715 of CAZSHR010000137.1, read as the reverse complement.
TTAATGAAACATCTTTAACAACCTGCCGCTGTTTATACGATTTTTGTAACTGATGTGCGCTGAGAACTAATTCCATATTAATACATCTCATCAATAACACTCACCAAAAAGCTAGTGTACAGTTTGTTGATCATAGTTTCCTCGACTACGGGCTTGTGTTTTAACAATACCTTTTTTTAAATTCACTGTCATCCCTTGCGCGGTTAGATGCACCCCAGGGCGCATAATAGTCACTTGGCTATCACTTTTTAATAATCCAGCCTGAGTGTAATAAGCAACCTGATCTGTCAGTATGGTTGTTTCGAGTTTATTATCCACTGAGAGCTGCTTAATAACAACGTTTCCCCACAGATAAATGACTTCTTCTTTTGTTTGTGTCATGGCTTTCTGTGCGTTAATGTACCAAGGAATACGTTTTTCAGTATAAGTAGCAACATGCGGTTTGGTAAAAAAGGTAGTATTCTTATCCTGAAAGTGAACCATCTTTTGCGCCTTTAATAGCGATTTCATGGTACCTGAACGATCAAATGCATAAAGGGTAGCATCATTAACATATTGGTCGGGCTGCGAAGCTAAATTAGTCGCTTTGTCACTACTTTTTGTCACAGGAAGATAAAAAAAAGCAACCGTAATAACACCAATAATCCCAGCTAATCCTGATATTAATAGTAATTTTTTGTTTTTCATTTTAGTGTATACTAACCCTGAATTGAAACAATAAAATCACACACTTCTCTAATCGCTCCATGACCACCACCTTGCATTGTTACCCAATCGGCTTGTTGCTTAACCTCACTCACTGCATTAGCGGGCGCAATTCCCAAGCCAACACGCTTAATCAGTGCAAGATCAGGCAAATCATCCCCCATGTAAGCGACCTGAGAGTCTACCAATTGATGCGCCTTAATAAACTTCTCATAAGTTACCATTTTATCACTAATGCCTTGATAAACTTCTGTGATATCTAATTCTTTCATACGATGCGTGACGCTTTCACTAGAACGACCGGATATAATGCCAATCAGCAAGCCCATTTTTTGCAGCCGCTTTAACCCTAAACCATCGTGTGTGTGGAACTGTTTTATTTCATCTGCGTTGGCAGTAAGGTAAAAGCTTCCATCAGTAAACACACCATCGACATCTAACAAGAAAGCACGAATATTTTTCACCTTATGGCTAATGCGCAAGCTCATATCACACCTGCTCTTAGCAAATCATGCATATGCAACACACCTATCGGTTTACTATCGCTATTGATAACGGGCAAGGTGGTAATTTTTTTACCGCGCATAATATTCAGTGCCTCTGCCGCTAACATAGAATCCGTAATCGTTAAGCAATCTTTAGTCATCACTATGGATATGGAGGTAGTATGGATATCATAGCCTTTATCCAAAGTACGGCGCAGATCACCATCGGTAAAAACACCCTGTAGAGTATGATCGTTCATATCAACAATGGTTGTCATACCCAGACGTTTTTGCGTAATCTCAATAAGCGCTTTAGCAATAGACGTATGCGGCGCAACCACTGGCATATCCTGCTCGCTGTGCATTAAATCTGAAACACGCATCAGCAAACGTTTACCCAGTGCGCCACTCGGATGAAAACGTGCGAAATCATTGGCCCCAAAGCCACGCGCTCTTAACAATGTAATGGCTAAAGCATCACCCATGACCAGTGTTGCTGTGGTACTGGACGTGGGCGCTAATCCCAGTGGGCAGGCTTCTTGATCAACACAAATATCCAGTCTATGCGAAGCTGCGCGACTGAGGCTGGATGCGCTATTTCCTGTCATAGCAATCAAAGGAACTTTTGAATGATGAATAAGCGGCAATAAATTAAGCAACTCATCGGTTTCTCCTGAATAGGAAATGGCTAAGACAATATCCTCGGCAGAAATCATGCCAAGATCACCATGACACGCTTCAGCAGGATGTACAAAAAAAGACGGAGTTCCTGTACTCGCCAAGGTAGCCGCAAGCTTTCTGGCAATATGACCCGACTTTCCCATGCCTGTCACAATAACATGCCCTTTGCTGTTCAAAATAAGGTGACAAATGCCAGCAAAGGTTTCGTCTATGCGAGAACGCAATGAGACAATGGCACTTTGTTCAATATCGATTACTTCTTGAGCAGTTTTGCAAAAATCTATGCTCATTTTCCCTCTAATACTGGAATAATTTCGTTAAACGCAGACTCCATTATAATGAGATTGGCAGAAAATTGATACACCGAGCCTACTATCAGTGATTTGCTGAATTCTGAAAAACCACTTAAGAGAAATGCAACAGGATTAATTACATATACTGTTGCACAAGAAAATCCTCTCTCCTTGCATCTTGTTCGATCAGGGAACCCCTATTCCTATTGTCTCGTGATGGGAAAAAGCCACCTAAATAATAGGATAGCCCAGTTTTATTACGTCTTACCAGCCTATAACTTTGTTGACTTTTGTCGGTTGAAGCAATACTGCCTATAGGGTCACATTCTAGTTGAGCTTTTTGAAATAATTTAATTTTCTTATTAATCATTTTAACAGAAAAGCTTTCTCCTTTTTTATCAAACTCAAACTTATCTGCAAACTCCTCATGCTCTTTCTGAAATTTCTGCGCATATTTTTCTAGAAAATTATTATACTTAGCAATGATAGTGCTGTATTTTTCTTTTGCCAGCTTTAACTGATTTTTTGATAGGCAGGAATTAGCCTCAACTTCAAGCAAAACTAGTCTCTTTAATTCATCTAAGTAACGAGCAAATTCTTCTGATGCAACGAAACGGCCACCCTTTTCTAGTGGCAAACTATCAAATTTTGCCCCATGCAAACAAAGCAAAGCAGTCATTGTATAGTGCTGCTCATTAATCGCCAAATTAAGTGGAAAATCTTTTAAGTGATGTTTTGCAGCAATATTCACATCCACTCTTTCCTGCATCAAAATCAGCCAGATAACCTTTAAATTTCCAGTTAAGGTAGCAATATAAAGTGGTGTGGCTTTACTGGTATCAACACATCGATTTAAATCAACTTTCGGGTCACCAATAAGACTTTCAGCTTTTTTTAAGTCATTATTAATAATAGCCGATTGTAACTCTTCTAATTTGTTTGCTAAATCAACAGACTCTTCTCGCCAAAAAAGCTGATACAACATAATATTCACCATGCAAGTAAAAAACAAGTATTCTGTTCCTGCTTACGATTAGCTTATGTCCATATATCGCTTACGCAACTCTACTTTTGAAGGAGTAACTATAGCATCACAGGACCAGGAACGTCTAGCCCCCTTTCGTCTGGCGGCGCCTCTGGAAAACGGACATGTTCACTCTGAGGATGAAACAAAGTGACAAAACGGCCATTTTGCCGTAGTACATGAGCAGAATCAATCCGAGCATCACCAAGAGTAGACCGTATATCGAAATTGACATCATTTCTTCTATATCCACGACCTCTTTCCCAAAAACTGATATGTGAGCTTGCTTCAAAAAAACCATAATACTTCCGCACGCCTTTGAGTTCCCTAAGCAAATCTACTATTCTCTGATTATTTAAATTATTTCTAAAAACTACTTCAAGAAGACCGGGTTGACGGTTAAAAACAGCCTCAAACATTCCAAATAATGCCCCACCTTGTACTTGCATGTTTCTGGATGAACGCAGCGCCATATCGTACAAATTAAAAGCATTATCTAAACCTGCAGAATTTTGCTCAGATACATT
>CAZSHR010000136.1:0-4104 GCA_964606725.1 uncultured Coxiella sp. | reverse complement strand
ATTAAAAGAGATAACTGTCGAACTGACGCTAAGTTAGGTAATTTGTTGAGACAACATAAAGTTATGAATAACACACTGTGTCAAACCACCGTCAGACGTCACTTTAACCGTGCTGCCTCCCGCTATGACCAAGCTGCCGTACTGCAACGCGAGGTTGCGGATCGCTTGTTATCACGACTAGATTTTATCAAGCAAACGCCTAGTCGCATACTCGATTGTGGTGCGCGTACCGGCTACACTACCCAGCAACTTGCAAAACGTTATCCCGATGCCGAAATCGTTGCCTTAGAATTGAGTGAACACATGCTCGCTTTAGGTGCTTCGCGTTTTGCACACAATGGCCCTGCAACAGTGTGTGCTGACTATGATAGTCTGCCATTTGCGGATAATAGTTTTGATCTGGTGTTTTCGCACTTTGCATTGCATTGGGCTAGCGATTGGCGTCAAATGATGCAAGCGTTTTATCGTGTCTTGCGCGGCAATGGTTTGCTGATGTTAACCACCATAGGCCCTGATACGCTGTTACAATGGCGTGCTGTTTGTCAGGAGCTAGATGAAAAGCGGCGCCAGCATGATAGCCTGGATATGCATACCATTGGTGATTGTCTATTACAACAGGGCCTAATTGATTCGGTCATGGACAGGGAAGATTTGGATTTGCATTATCCTGACAGTATGGCGTTATGGCATGACCTTAAAGCCACTGGTGTTACTAATGCACGTGTTGATCGCAATCGTGGCTTGCAAGGTAAAAAAGCGTGGCAGCAATTATTAGCAAACTATCAAGCTATGTGGCAACAACCTCAAGGCCACGTTGTTGCCAGTGTCGAAATTATTTATGGCCATGCGTGGCTGTCGCCACAAAAGCGCTCTCGTGTTAATGATAGGGGAGAGGTGCTAATCCCTGCATCAATGCTGACTCGTCAGCAAGGAGGATCGTGATGAATGATTACTTAGATAAAATGGGCATTGAGCGTTGGCGTTTACGTTCGCTCACTGCTGAGCCAGAAACAGAACCAGAAACAGCGTGTCGCTCGTTAACACCGCCGATTTTTTGTTATTATCTCGGCCAGCCGCCGCTTGTGGCTTTGTTAGCCGATGCTGATTCAGAGAATAATGCACAACAAGAATTACTATTGGCCATTGTCAAAGCGATGGGGCAAACGTTTACAGGAGGGTATTTGAAAGATGGCATGACTGAAGTTATGCCGGACAGTGTTAAGGCAATGGTTTTTATTGGTCAGCCAGTTGCGTCAGTGGTTGAGCTAGCCAAAGGTAAGTCGTCTGAGGTCGTGGTTACTCGGAGTTTGGCAGCGATGTTACAGGATACTGCACTGAAAGCACACACTTGGCGTGATTTACAGGCGGTGATGCGTTCTGTTGGCTGGTAGCCTAGAGTCTAGCCCATGCCCATCGATGCTTTCACCGCTGTCACTGCCGCTTCTGCCACTTTTTCTTGTACGGCTTCTTTAAACATCTCACTCGCCAGACTATTCTGTTCAGCCTTGTTTTCAAGCATTTCTTTAAACAAGGATTCACTTTCTGCCTCGGGTTTGGGTCCTAGTAAGTTGTAGTTGGCATCATTGCTATTGGTATTTTCGCTGCTTTGTGTTGGGGTAGGCTCGGTTTGAAGTTCGTGAGTGAGGTTTTCTTGTTCTTCTTCATCTTCTTTTTTATCGTATTCTTCTTCATTATCAATGGCTTGGTTTGCCATGTCCAGTGCAGTTTGATCTTCTAGATTATTCATTTCCTGGGTTGCTGCCTCTTGCAGTATCGCCAGCATTTGCTGCGCAAGTTTGGTATTAGCAATCGACAGGGTAAATTGAAAGTTGGCGCTGGCACCGGTGTTTTGTAAGTTATTACTAGTAGCAGCATCGTTTTCTTGGTTATACAATAAATTTCGTTCGATTTCTTGGCGCTCTTTTTGGCCTAAGCGTTGGTTGGCGATGGTGAGCATTAATTTGGTAAAAGCAAAGCTAATGCGCGAGGGGTTGGCACGGCAGTTTTTCATTAATGCGACTTGTATTGCTCGAATCTCAGGTGTGCTACCATTTTTGAGTTGCTCTCCAGCACGAATAATCATTAGTGGGACAGTACGTCTCCATTGGTGCACTGATTTAGGTCTTTTCTTTAGCTCTTCCTCGAATAAATCCATTAATCCATTCATGATGGTTTGGCAATTTGATAAAAATTCTTCTTGCGTTAATTCAGGCGTAGGTGACGGTTGTGAATTTTGGTTTTGTAACCTTTGTCTGGATTGCTGTTGTTCTTGCGCCACTGCCTGCTGCGGTTGCGGTCTTAAACCTATCTGAGGTGATGGCTGCTTTACCGAATTATCATTGAGGTTATTTCTGGGTGCAGGGGTGTTCTTCGGTGTGCTGGATGCGCTGGGCTTATGCTCACTACTCAATTGTGTTGCTAGTTTAGGACTGTTTTCAGCTGTGGATTTTTGCGCTTGGTAGCCTTGTGGACCGCTATTCTTGTTCTGTTCTTTTTCTGTTGCTGCCATAGTAAAATGCTCACAATTGTTTGAATAATAGATTGATTTCCTAGTTATACTTGAAATCTATCCCATTGTAAGCCAAAAACATTAAGGTAACATTATATCAAGGGAATTTTTAAGGTTTCTTAAGGTGATCTTTGGCGAGAATCGGTATATAGTAAGTGTGGTAAAGGTTTCAACAACAGTGAGGTAGCTTGTGATAAGCTTGGACCACAGGGCGTACAATGTTCCTGGCATTATCGTCAGTGTCAGTGATCAGGGCGGTGCAATTAAGCACTATACCTGTGGCTTGGCTAATGTCATGACACAACAAGCGATGGATTATCACTTGCTGTTGCGCTGTGATCTTATTACACGCACGTTTATGGCAGCAATTTTACTGCGTTTAGCCGATGCGCAAGCACTGAATATTGATGCACCTTTAGGTCAGTTAGCACGTCAACATCAGCAGGATGATGGTTTGTTTGCTTTGATGGTATCTCAGTACCCTTTTCTTAAGCCAGTGACAGTGCGCGAGCTGCTGAATAATACCTCAGGGTTGCCCGCATTTGATAAGAGTGCTGCTTACAATGCAATTTTTACCAGAAAGCCACTTAAGAAATGGCAAGTAGAAAATTATCTTGATGCGATTAGTGGTAGTGATGCTGCTTATCAACATGGTTATCGCGTTGGTCATCGTGGTGACTATGCTGACTCTGCCACCAATTTTGTGGTAGCGGGTTTGGTGGCGTCTGCGGTCTCTGGTGTAAATACTTCAGAATCGATGAAAGATTTATTTCGTTTATTTGCGCTAGAAAACACGCATTATCTTCCCTACGGCGTGCTCTCGCGTGATTTAGCAGGAAAAATGATTCGCTGTTATTTGCCGGTTTCTCATCCTTATGCGTCGGCTTTTGAAAGGCAAGAAGTCATTTACTATAACGATAATAAAGAGCTTCAGGTCTACGATGTCACAGCAGCCTATGCAGTTAATGGTATGGGAAATGCTGCAATGGTTTCCAGTAGTTCTGATTTAATTCGCTGGTGGCATGCTTTGTTAGCTGATGAAACCGTGGTAAATTATGATAGAAATGGCTTTAAAAAAACGGCTAAGCTGCGTGCAGGGAACGATTATTTTTTTGGTGTGCATCGTTCAGTCACTCCTGATAAAGGAGAAATATTGTGGAGTGCAGGGAACAATCTCGGCTCCAGTGTTTTTTTAGCATATTCTGTAGACAAAAAAATCACATTTTTGGTTACAATTAACGTAAGTCGTGAGCATTTTGCGTTAAGCAGTGAAGGTTTACTTGCGGATATTATGCAACAATTGCTTTAGTTATCGTTTTTGTTAAAAAAAATCGCTTAGTCGTTGACATCATTATTTTGCTCTAGTACCCTGCGCGTCAGTGTGAAATGCGTTTGGACAAGTTCACCTTTTGTATAGACGGATATTATGCTAGCGTGGTTATGTCTTTCTTGATATAGCCCCCTAACTCTACAAGGACTCTAGCAAAGGTCGGTTCTGCGTTTACCTATTGTGGGGTTGACGGATCCTCCACCATTAACTCTTAGGGAAAGCAACCAAAACTTGTTTGAAAGGGGTACCTATGAAAAATTTAATC
>CAZSHR010000135.1:0-4189 GCA_964606725.1 uncultured Coxiella sp. | reverse complement strand
CTCTAATGGCATCCGAGTGTCGCATTAATAGCATCAAAAAAAGATTTCTGATGATTTTCATTACATTACTAGCGACTCCTCTAACTGGTGCAGGCGTAGATATTTACGTTCCTTCATTACCGCAAATTACACGCTATTTCGGAATTACATCACATCTCGTTCAGTTAAGCCTTACTATCTATCTGATCGGTTATGGCTTGGGAATGTTAATTGCTGGTCCACTTGCTGACCGTTTTGGTCGCCGTAAATTAATCACCAGCGGTGCCTTGATGGGGGTTGTATTCTCAATAGTCTGCGCACTAGCAATTAATATTCATATGTTGTTAATAGCTCGCTTGTTGCATGGCATCAGTGTCGCAAGTATCGGGGTTGCAACACGCTCCATTTTTCCTGATGTATTTAGCGGCAAAAAATTACGACAAATGATGCCATTAATTACTGGAAGTTGGGCAGCAGGTCCAATTCTCGCGCCTTATATTGGTGGTCATTTACAAGAATGGTTTTACTGGCAAGCTAACTTCTATTTTTTAGCTGGCTATAGCAGTCTAATTTTTATATTGAGTTTTTTCTTACCCGAGACATTACAGCATCGACAACCCTTAGAGCTTAAAAAAATTGGTAAGAATTATGCCATTATTTTCAGCTCACGCCTGTTTTTAGGTTGGAGTCTGATGTCATCGTTTTTCTACGCTTTTATTACAGTTTTTGCTGTAATCGGTCCATTTCTTATCGAATCAGTTATGCATTATAGCCCAACTTACTACGGTAAAATTGCCTTAGTGGTCGGGATAGTATGGTTCAGTGGCAGCATTGTGTCACGATTATTATCAGGCTTTCATCCCGATAAAATTATACCCAAGCTTTGTTTGCTATCCATTTTAGTAAGTATTGCAACTTTGATTTATATTGTTAATAGCGAGCTATCGATATTTCAGTTAGTTATTCCAACGTTAATTCTAATCTTGCTTGCAGCATCAACTTTTACCTTTTGTTTTGGCGCATCAATTAGCCTTTTTCCTAACATAGGTGGTAGTAACAGCGCTGCAGCTGGAACCATTGGAGCATTAGGCGCTGGTATTATTTCGAGTCTTGCTATCGTATTGAAAACCAATAGTGATGTGCCATTATTTGCTACTTTTCTGATTTTTTTCACAATAACAACCGCCTTATATTTTGTTGCTGTTAAAGAAAAATCAAAGAAATCATAGCATGAATAATTCAACACTGAATTCACAGCAAAGCATCGGTCATCAACTAACATTAACACTGCGTCGTATCAGTGCAGATATGGATGTAAGACAAGCCAAACTGGGTCTTTCACATTATGAATGGTTGGTTATTGGTAATTTACTGAAAGCAGAAAAAGACTATGCTAACCAAGCGGATATTCGTCAACATCTTGGCATTGAAGAAAGTTATCTTACCAAAGTACTAGACAAATTAATCGCAAGAAAACTAATTACCAAGGTGATTTGTGATAAAGACCGTCGTCAGCGTCAGCTTAACATTAATCCTCAAGCGATGCCATTAATTAAAAAAGTCGCCACTGAAATGAGTAATGCTAACAAGAAATATTTACAAGGATTCTCAGCAGACGAACAAAAACAGCTTTTTAGCTTTTTAGCACGTATTCGCGACAATACTCAAAGCAATTAATTATTCCTCATATTCAGGTAACTCTTTCTGAATCATGTCACGTAACAACTTCAAGGCATTGACCTGTAACTGACGCACTCGCTCACGCGTTAAACCCACCGCTTCACCAACAGCCTCCAGCGTTCCTTTCTCATGATCAAATAAGCCAAAACGCCGAATAATAACCTCACGATGACGCTCATCTAATCGCTCCAACCACTTATGTACATGAGTATTCATATCAGAGTCCTGCACCAATTGCGCCGGATCAATGTTATTATCATCCGACAAAGTATCGGCAATAGAACGCTGCCCTTCCGGAGATATAGGAGCATCCAAGGATGAAGCATCCGATACCAGCTCTAACATACGCCTGACATCTTCAATCGGCTTATCAATCAACTGACCTATCTCTTCCGCAGAAGGCTCATGATCTAGGGTCTGCATCAACTTTTTAGCCGCACGTAAATACACATTTAACTCTTTAATCACATGAATGGGTAAACGCACGGTGCGACTTTGGTTCATAATGGCCCGCTCAATGGTTTGCCGAATCCACCAGGTCGCATAGGTTGAAAACCGAAAACCTCGCTCAGGGTCAAATTTCTCCACCGCTGTCATCAAACCAATATTGCCCTCCTCAATTAAATCTAAAAAAGGTAAACCACGATTAAGGTAATGCCGTGCAATTTTCACTACTAAACGCAGATTACTTTCTATCATGCGCTGACGTGCTGCTTGATCATTTTTTTTAACTAGCCGTGCTAAGGTTACCTCCTCTTCGGCTGTTAACAAACCTTTATAGCCTAATTCACGCAGGTAAATCTGGGTTGGGTCTGCTGAATAATTGTCTTCTTGCGCCTGAGACAATTCATTGACACCCTCATCTTTACGCGCCGTTACCGATGGCTTTCGTTTACTTTTTTTAGCAAAAATAAAACTATGATTGCCTGATGCTAAATCTTTCTCCAAAGAAAGTTCTGTTTTTTTCGAACGCGCAGAAGGCTTGGCAGATTTTTTACTGGTTTTTTGCGTTGTCATCTTATTCCCTTAAGATGTTATGCGATTTAAGAGAGATAATTTAACGGATCAACCGGCTCACCACCACACCGTATCTCAAAGTGCAACAAAACTCGTCCGCTGTCATCACGTCCCATCATCGCAATGGGTTGGCCAACGTTAACGGTGTCACCCGCTTTAACCAGGTTACGCCAGTTAAACGCATAAGCACTCAGATAATCCTCGTTGTGCTTGATTATCAATAGGTTACCATATCCTCTTATCCCTTGGCCACTATAAACGACAATTCCTGACGCTGAAGCATAAATAGGGCGCCTTAAAGCACCCGAAATATCAATCCCTTTGTTGCCTAATGGCTTAGATGAGAATTTTCTAACCACTTTTCCTTGAGTTGGCCAGTGCCAGGCCACAACTGGCACTAAAACATGATTCACTTTTTTAGCAGGTGCTTTTTTAACAAAGGATGCTCCCGATTTAACCTGCAACACCTGACCAACATGCAGGGTATAGGGCTGACTGAGATGATTGAGTTCGACTAGACGCCGATAATCCATGTGGTAAGCCCAAGCCACAGAATATAAAGTATCACCAGTGCGGATACGATAGCGATCCGGCGCTTCCACCGAAGAATGTGAGCGCTCTTCAACCGGCGCAAAAGCCGACTGACTACCACTACAATCGGTTAGCAAAACCAAAGCACCCAAAACCGTCAATGCAAATATGCGACTACACCGCTTCATGTAAACCACTCACCCAATGTGACAAGCGCTCAAAAGCATCATAATCGGTTATATCAATTTTTAATGGCGTAATAGAAACATAAGATTGACTAATGGCATAAAAGTCAGTGCCTTCCCCTGCATCCTGCTCCAACCCTGCTGGCCCTACCCAATAAATAGTACGACCTCTGGGGTCCATTTGCCTTAGTGTTGGCTCAGCACAATGACGGGTTCCCAAGCGAGTCACCCAATAACCGCGTAAATCTTCATAAGGCACGTCTGGTACATTGACGTTGAGGATGGTTTTTTGCGGCAATGCCTCTTGCTGAATATGACGCATAATGCGACGCGCAACAATAGCCGCCGTCTGATAATGCCGACAGACTTCACCTACCAAAGAAATCGCTACCGCCGGCAAACCTAAAAAACGCCCTTCCATGGCCGCTGCCACTGTCCCTGAATACCAAACATCATCGCCTAAGTTAGAGCCTGAATTAATGCCGGTCATCACCATATCAGGTCTTTTATCCAAGAGTCCCGTAATGGCCAAATGCACACAATCGGTTGGCGTACCTTCAACACTCACTACTTTGTCACGAATTTCTTTAATTCGAATCGGCGCACTTAAGGTTAAAGAATTGCTAGCACCACTGCGATCCCGATCAGGAGCCACAATACAAATATCAGCCATATCCTGCAAGGCTTCTGCTAATATCGACAGTCCTTGAGCATAAACACCATCGTCATTGGAGAGTAAAATTTTCAATCGTCTCTACTCAAGTCGCAATTTGATAAAATACTTCCCTATCTCCCAC
>CAZSHR010000134.1:0-4249 GCA_964606725.1 uncultured Coxiella sp. | reverse complement strand
AGCAAGAAGCGGCACACAGTTAAGTGGCGTAGTTAGCTTTCATGGATTGTTCACTCCCATTGCAGATAAAGCAGTTCAGACTATTCATGCTAAAGTGTTAGCGCTGCATGGCTATGATGACCCCATGGTACCTCCTGAACAAATACACACGTTTGCACAAGAGATGACAAAAGCCAATGCCGACTGGCAGCTTCATGCTTATGGAAATACACAACACGCCTTCACCAATCCTCATGCTAACGATAAAAATTTAGGAACAATTTATAACAAGAAAGCGGCTAATCGTGCTATAGCCAGCATGAGAGCTTTTCTCCACGAAATTTTTACACCAACCACCAACTAAGGAGCAATACCATGCCAGCTAAAAAAACCAGTCAGCTTGCCAAACCCACACAGCAAGTCGATGCACTGTATAAACACTTAAAAGAGCAATGCAAAAAAACGCTAACTAGCAATAAAAAAGCATTGTCTAAGCTCAAGAACACACAAAAACTCGCGAAAACCGCGGTTAAAGCGGCTGAAAAAAAAGTGACAACCTTAAAGGCAAAAGCAAAAGGGAAAAAAGTCAGTGCAACTGCAAAAACACAACTGAAAAAAGCCAGCATGCAATTGAGCAAGCAGCATAAAAAGCTAAAAACTGCTGAGACCCAATTAGTAAAGCTTGACAAACAAAACGCTGAAACAAAACAGCAGCTCAGTCAACTCACTCAAGAAGCAAAGCATCTTAGCGCTTTTCGCAAAACAGCAAAAACAGATTCTAGCAAAAAAATAGCAAAGGCAACAAAAAAACCTGCAAAAAAATCTGTACGTCAAACCACCGCTACCAAAGCCGATAACCACGTACCAAATCATGCCAGCACCATGCCTGCGTACCAAGAAAACAAAGAACTTGCTGAAATGATTAAAGAAGCAATTGCAGAAAGTGAATTATTGGACGAAGAAACTCGGGAAGATGAAGAGCACTAACAAAAGCCACTTACCCAAGCAGCCTCCCTTTTGGTTATTGAGGGAGGCACCCTTTACAACCATAGCGAGTAAGTCAACATGACAGATTTTCTGATTAATTATGGATTATTTTTCTTAAAACTATTTAGCATTGTCGCCGCTGTGCTACTTAGTGTTGCAGGCATAGCTGCTATTGTCAGTCAAGGCAAGCAAAAAAATCAAGGCAAGCTTGCTGTCAAAGCGCTCAATAAAAAGTATCAGGATTACATGGAGACCTTGCTCACGGATATTAAAGACGAAGCCGCTTTAAAAGCACTAAAAAAAACACGTAAGAAAAAATCTGCTGCTGACAAAAAGCGCTTGTTTGTCATCAACTTTCATGGTGATATTCGTGCTTCTGCAGTAACAAGTTTACGAGAAGAAATTAGCGCCTTGTTACTGATTATAAAACCTGAAAGAGACGAAGTGTTAGTTAAACTAGAAAGTGGTGGCGGCATGGTTAATGCTTATGGCTTGGCTGCCTCTCAGCTTAATCGCATTAAATCAGCTAATATAAAGGTGACAGTTGCTGTTGATAAAGTCGCAGCCAGTGGTGGCTACATGATGGCCTGCATTTCTGACCAGATTATTGCGGCACCCTTTGCTATCATTGGTTCCATTGGAGTGATCGCACAATTGCCTAATTTTCACCACTTCTTGAAAGATAAACATATCGATTTCGAACAAATTAGCGCTGGAGAATACAAGCGAACCCTTACCCTATTGGGCAAAAATACCGATAAAGGCCGTCAAAAAATGCAGTCGGAAGTGGATGAAACCCACGCGCTTTTCAAAGACCATATTCGCCGTCATCGGCCACAGATAATAATTGATGAAATTGCGACCGGAGAACACTGGTATGCAACACAAGCCAAAAACTTAAATTTAGTTGATGAACTCACTACCAGTGATGACTTTTTACTATCAAAATATAATACGCATGAACTTTTCGAAATTCACTATGACCTCAAAAAGACATTGCCACAAAAACTATCTAGCACGGCAACAACACTATGGCATTCGTTATGGTGCAAACCAGTAAAAGTCAAGAGTGGGTGACTATGAGCCAAAGCCACTGTCACCATCACGGAAAAAACACTTCATTGCGCGTTTTAACCATTTCAATTATTTTACTGCTGATATTTGCCATCATCGAAGCAATAGGCGGGTGGTGGGCACATTCTCTGGCATTATTAGGGGATGCCGGTCACATGGCATCCGATGCCATTGCGCTGGCCATTGCCGCTTTTGCGACTTGGTTTGCTAAAAAACCTCCATCAGAACAACATAGCTATGGCTTTGCACGCGCAGAAATTATCGCCGCTTGGTGTAGCAGCTTGCTCTTATTAGCGATTTCTATTGCAGTTATTGTTGAAGCTATTGTGAGAATTGAGTATCCACCCAAACATATTCATGGTTCAACCGTGATGCTAGTGGCAAGCATTGGGATTTTTGTCAACCTGACAGTAGCCTGGTTATTAAGCCGTGGCGAGAGAAACTTAAATATGAAGGCAGCTTTGCTGCATGTGCTCAGTGATCTACTGGCTTCATTTGCGGCTTTATTATCTGGTGCTGTTATCTACTATACTAATTCTCTGCTTGTTGACCCTATCCTCTCTATTTTGATTGGCATCATGATTATGGTATCCAGTATTCGTTTATTGCGAGAGTCTATGCTAATCCTCATGGAGGGAGTTCCCAGAAACATTGACTATGCTGCTGTGGCACAATCATTGCGAGCAATGCCAGGCGTACGCAACATTCATGATTTACACATCTGGTCTTTATCATCAGGACGTGCAGCGTTATCCGCTCATATCGATATTCATGAGCTGTCGCAATGGCAAACTCTACTGATACAAATCCGTGACATGCTTAACGAGACTTATCATATTAACCATATCACCTTGCAACCAGAACCCGATGTTTTTGATTGCCAACCCTGTGAAGAGCACTAATGACTGATAACGTTGACCCCAGTGAAATTAAAAAATTCGATGAAATGGCCAAAGATTGGTGGAATCCTGACGGCAGCATGAAGCCTTTGCACTTGCTTAACCCCATTCGCATGGGTTATATCAGCAGCCATTGTACGTTAGCTCAGTGTAAAGTACTGGATGTCGGCTGCGGTGGTGGACTATTGAGTGAGGCATTAACCAAAGCAGGTGCTATAGTCACCGGTATTGATATGAGTTCAGCCGCATTAGAAACCGCTAAAACTCATGCAAACCGTAGCAAACTAAACATTGACTACCAAGCAATAAGTGTTGAAGCACTATCAGAAAAGCAGTCCAGTATGTTTGATGTTATCACATGTCTTGAAATGCTAGAGCATGTTCCTGATCCTGAAAAAGTGATTGCTGCCTGTTCACAACTACTCAAACCAAATGGAAAACTGTTTTTATCGACCATTAATCGCAGCTATCGTGCATTTTTATTGGCGATTGTTGGCGCAGAATACTTGCTTAATATGCTGCCTAAAGGAACTCATCAATATGCTAAATTTATTCGCCCTTGCGAAATGGATGAATGGGCGAAAGCCTCACAGTTACACTTGAAAAATATCACTGGCGTTGAGTATTCTCCTTTCACAAAAGAATTTAAGCTGTCAAACAACATAGCGGTTAATTATTTGGCTTATTATCAAAAAGGTTAATTGATCACTACTGCCATTTAATAAGTATTTTTTCACTGAACTAGTGCTAACAGTCAAAATATTTATTTTCTCTCAGTGTTGCTGCAACTACTGGATTCAAAACACAGTAGCTGTCATCGGCTTTGTAAATCAAATCTTTTTTTAACAAGGTGGTTAACGTTCTTTGCAAGCTGGATGCGGAAATTTCTAATGTATTATAAAAGTTCTTACCTAAAAGCACTTGCTTTGGCAAGGTTGCCACTGCCGCTAACACTTTTCTTTGATTAACTGTCAGTTGGCCAATCATCTCTAAAACCCAATCAGTTTTTTGCACCTCAACATACAGCAACCATTTCTCCTGCACTAAAGATTCTGTGGGTATCGATTGTCCTCTCCAAAGCATTCTACACAAACTATTAACATAATAGGGATGATGTTCTGTCAAGAACAGAATTTTATCAATGCAACAGTCTGATAATTCAACATTCCAACGTTCTTGAGAAGCCATTTTAATAAAAGGAATATAATAAGATTTATCAATTCTACCTAATTTTATATCATCACATAAATGATATAATGGCCTACTCCTCTCATTAAAAAGTGTCTCAAGTAAACCTCGATTGCTACCTG
>CAZSHR010000133.1:0-4265 GCA_964606725.1 uncultured Coxiella sp. | reverse complement strand
GGCTGTCATCCACATCAGATTTGAAAAAAGAGTGTGAGTCGTTTAGAGAATTTTTACTGTTTTTTACTCAAGAAGAAGTCGAAAAAAATCTGCTAAATTTAAGTGAAATCAACTATGGAAATTCAATACTAAACCAGTCTGCAACTCAACTTATCGCTGAAATCGAGCCATTAGCTCTTGAAAAGTTAAAAGAAGCAATCACTGGGGAAACAATCAACAATGATTTTTTCACCCAATTAAGAAAAAAACCTTTTTTTATTTTGATTGCACAAAAAAAACCGGCGATAGAAAAATTCCTAAGCGAAGTCACTGGCAAATTTAATGAGCAAGAAATTTCACGGTTAACGAACCTAGTGCTTGAAATGTTAAAAGAACAAACACCAGATTTTTTAAGCATCTCAACAGATAATAAAGACTTAAACATCCATTTAAAAGCGTTGAAAATAGCGCTCGACCCTAGTTACACATCCAAAGAGGACATATATCTTAAAAACTTGATTCAAAACTTACTTGAAGAAAAACCGCCAAAAGTAGAAAGTGCGACTACTGCTATAAGAAGCTTGAATGATATAGAAGAAAAGACTGCTCAACTTAAAAAAATAAAAGAGAATTATAAAAACTCTACAAAAGAATTTCTTGAAGAAATTAGTAAAATTACAAATAAAGAACAACTTGAAGTGTTCAATAATTCATTACATGCTAAAAATTACACCAATTACCTAAAAATGTCAGAAGCTGACATTTCATCTGAAAAAACAAAGGAAGAATTCAATGTATCTAAAGAATGGAAGCTAATCAATGAGCTTATAGAAGAAATGATAAAGGATGAAGATCCTGAAATCATTGTAGAAAAATTCAAAGAATTATCTGATATAAATTCAGATCTTTCTTTGTCCGTCAAAGAAAAACTAGAATCTATTTTTAATGAACAATATGTTAAAGATTACAAGAAAAATTTTGAAAGAGAAGCTTTAGAACTGACTCTTGAAAATCAAGACAGTTTCTTCCAAGCTAAAAAAAATTCATGGTTAATAAGTAAATACGATGAAGAGGACTATCAAAATTTTAAACATTCAATTGCAGGAAGAGAGCTACTTACATTAGAAAGCTGTGTAAATAAAGCAAACAAAATCAAGCTAAAAACTTTAAATATAAAAGCAAAAGAGCTTCTCAAAGAATATAAACAAAGGTGCTTAAAAGACTTAAAAGAAATTCTAAAAGAAGAAAGTAAAAGAAAAATTTTTATTTTCAACATTAGAAACGATAGAATTACACAAAAAGATTTGTTCAACCACAATTTCTTACAGGCTACAACACCATTTAAAGAAATAAAATCTTTTATCAAAGATAGCATTTCTTATGAAGCCAGTGAAGTGAAAACTAATGAAGTTATAAAAGTAGTAATAAAAGCCCTTGATCTTAGCGAAAAAAGCAAACTCTCAGATTTTTTTGATGTGGCGACAACCGATGAAAGCATAAAGAAAAATTTAATAAAACTCAAAGAAAAAATTATCCCTGAAATAAAAAAGGCTGAAAAAGAATTTAAGCAAGAGCTCGATAAAATTAATAGTATAGAAGCTCTGGAAAGTTTTGTAGAAAATTTACCTAGAAAAACTGATTTAAAATATCTTGAATTTAACACAAGCTGGGGAGAAATCAAATCACTTCTAGATTTGTTAAAAGAAAATCAAAAAATTCAATCGATTAGTGATAAATTGAAAAACATAAACGTAAAAGTATCATTTTTAAAAGAAACAAAAGATATTCTTAAAGTAATTTTTGAATCATACTATGCTCCATCCTACAGAGCGTTGTTCTATCAAAAAATTACATCAATGTTTGACAAAAACTCCTTAACAACCTACAAAGGTTTGTTTGAAGCATCAATACAGCTCTCTCATGAGATAACTAAAAATGCTCAATTATTACATGCTTCAGAAACAGAGCAAGACTGCAAAGCTCTTAAATTAATTTTTGATAACTTTAACAAAAAGGAAAATAATACTCCTATCCTTTTGATTAAAGAACAATTAACTAACATTCATCCCAATGATTTAAGAGAAATAGAGAAAACTCTTGATCGATGCGAATCACTTTGTGTTGAGAAATTTAAAAGTGAAATTAACTCACTTGAAACTATTAGCGCAGAAGATGTAAGCAATCTAAAAAAGGAAAAATTTTTCCGGCTGGCCTCTGGCTCTACAAAAGCACCAGTAGAAGCGATAATCACATTTTTACAAGAAACAACATCAACACAAGCAGCAATTGATCAAGATTCTATAGCAGAGGCATTCAATCTAGCTAAAACCGCTCTTAATGTAAAAAATAATGATTTTACTATTCTAAAAACTGATAATAGTAAACTCACAACACTTCTGGAAACATTTAAAACCATTTTGGACAAAAATTATCAAACTAATCTTACTGAATCTATTAAAGAAGCACTGGATATTGATAACCCTGATCTGCGAGATAATTTTTCGAAGATTCTCGCGATACAAGATTCTCAAGTTCGATTAGAACTTATAGAAAAAATCGAAAATCTTGCTGATGGCAAACACACAGAATTAGTTGAATCTTTAGAAAAAACAACATGTTATAAAGATCTTCGTAATCTAAAAATAAAAGTAGAAAATTTATTAGCATATTTGGAATCACACTTAAAAAGTGAAAATTTACAAATCAAAGAAAATCTATTAGCAAGTAAAGAACAGTGGGAGAAAATCTTAGAAATAATTGAAACTATTTTTGATAGTCAAGATACAGAAGATGCGGCTAATAAAATTTTAAAGTTCAATAAAGAATTTCCACAAATAAATCAAAACTTTCAAAGTATTCTTAAGGAACATTATTTACCGCTATGCAAAAAAGAACTTATAGAAAAGCTGCAGACATTATCATTTAGTGAACTAGCATCAGAAAATTGTAATAACTGGATAACGAGCAATATAAGGTATGCAAAAGAAAACGATGACACAAAATGCTCCGAAAAAATAATAACACTTACCTCAAAAATAAAAACTAATCACTTTTCTGAATGTAATAAATACCTGGAATCTATTCAGGGTGATGATGCCCTCAAACAAGCAGCAAAAACCTTACTTGATCGTCATTATCAAGAGGCGATTAGAGAATTCGAAAGAATAGTTAATGACAGAGAAATTTTCTTAACTGGAGTTGGAGTTCTAGCAGTCCAAAATAAACTAATTAGTAATGACCGCCCATTCAAAGAATTGCTAAAGTTTCTTGAAGAAGTAAATTCAATAGGGCAAGAAGATGAAAAAATAAAAGAAGATATTTCTAACATTGCAATCAAGATATTCAATTCTTTTAACAAAAGTGTTGATCTATTCAGGATAACAAGTGATCATAGCACTATTAAAAGTTGTTTATACACCTTGAAAGTGAATTTATGCCCTGAAATAGGGGAAATAGACGAATTTTTTCTTGGAATCATTAATGAATTAGCTAGTAAAAAATCAATAAAAGAAGTAAATGAAAAACTTAACAACTCTATCTATGAGGATTCAAACACAATCACTCAACTTGTTAATGAAATTCCTGATTATAAAAAAGCTATTGAAACCATCAGAGTATTGACTGAAAACTGCCAAGATTTAAATGTGACTTTGGAAAGTATAGAAAAAGAAATCATTAACAAGGAAATTAAGACTGCACTTACGAAAATTCTAGAAACCCATAAAGAAAATCTGAAGAACCAATTTAAAACAGAACTAGTAAAAATTGACACAAAAAAAGACATACAGGATTTTTTTAGTAATCTTGAGAAAAAAGATTACAATTTACCGTTAATCAATGAACCTGAATACATAGAAAGCAAGCGTCTAATTGGTCTTCTTATATCAAATGAAAACCCTGATGAAATAAGAAAACAATTTCCAGAAAAAATAAAAAATAATCCCAAGAAAAAACGAAAAGTTTCCACTAAATCAACAAGCTCTTCTGTGCAAGAAGAAAGCCCAGTATCTTCACCTGAAATCAGTAGAAACACATTTTTTTCTCAAACATTAATAAAATTTTCATCTCAACTTTTTTTACCTAACAATGATTCTGAATTTCCGGCTGCACAAATGTCTACTTTGCCAGAAGAAAACGGGATAAACTCTTTTCCAGTAACCTCAAAGAAACAGCAACTTTCTATTACAAAATCTGTGAAACAAAAGTTGCTAACTCTGTTCAAATCTGAATATGAGCCTGAATATAAAACTCTCTTACAAGTAGAAATTAATAATCTGCTGAATCAA
>CAZSHR010000132.1:0-4315 GCA_964606725.1 uncultured Coxiella sp. | reverse complement strand
ATGGTTACTGGATCACCCTGAGGTCAGTGGTATTTTTAACCTTGGCACCGGAAAGAGCCGTAGTTTCAATGCGGTTGCACGAAGCTTGCTGTCATTACACGGTTCAGGAGAGCTGTCATATATTCCATTTCCTGAACACCTCAAAGGAGCTTACCAGAGTTTTACGGAAGCAGACATCCATCGTTTACGACAGGCGGGTTACGATCAGGAATTCCATTCGCTGGAACAGGGTCTGGAGAAATACTATCATTGGTATCAGTCTAATTAGGCTTGATCATTACTTACTCCAACCCGATAAAAACACAACCATGCTCAAATTTTCACAAAGAAAATCAATAAAAGACATTTTTTAATTTTTCCTTAAGGATTGCACGTAATAATCCATTTCCATAGATAGTACTCAAACCAATTAACTAAACAAAGCTACACTATGATGGTAAGATGTTGAGTTATAGATGAGTTTTTTATTGGCGCTGAATAAATTTAAGCAAATTTGCAATTGAGAAAAATAGTATGAGAAGTATTTGGAATCCTTTTGGTGTAGATCCGGAAAAAGAAAAAAATGCACAAGCAATCATTAATGCTGCTGCCCCTCAAGAAACAAAAACTGTATCAGAAATAGCAAGTGAAGCAGCAACCTCTTTGGATAAAATTGATCCAAATAATACCGATCAAGATTTGAAGCAAGCCAAAAATACCTTTATAGAGCTATCCGGAGATAAATCGCAAGGTGCTACCGGCACTCCGAAAGTGGCAATTTCTGCAGTTCGAATTATCACTCGTTCCGATGTAAGGAAGGCACTTCTGGAATTAATACAGCTCAAAAAAAATGAAGAAGAAAAAAAATTTTTACAAGAGCTAAAAGAAAAGAAAACTCAAAAAGTGCTGTCAGACTTTCTGACAGATTCAGAGAACCTTTGGGACTACGTCAAAGTCGCCGAAACCGAACTAAAAGTTAACATAAAAGGAACAGAACTCGGTTTGGAAGAATGCTTAAAGTGGACGAATTTTAAAAACGCCCTACAAGCATTGAAAGAAACAGATGATGACACTATCGAAAAAACATTAAATTCAGCAAGCAATACTAGTAGACTCGAAGAATCCAGTAGCATTATACTGAAATGGGTTAGCGAATGGTACCAGAAAAAAGTCATAGATATATTTAATTTTTCAAATGAAATAACTTTTGATGATTTCAGTGAAAAGCTGGAAGAAATTTCCTGCACCCCAAAAATAGAGAATTATCTTAAAGATAACTGCAAAAATTTCCAAATCTTCAAAAAGATTATTGACGATCTTAGTAGTAGTGAAGCTAATGCAAAGTATCAATCTCTTTATAAATCAGCAGAAAAAATAGAAAATTTCACACTGAAAAATCAGGCGATTAAGATTATTGACAATTACAAAAAATCCTGCATTCTGGAATTTAATAATTACCTTAATAATCAACAAGGAGATAGTACTGCCGAACTAAAGAAAATAATGACATTTCTTGACGCCTCCGACAAGAAGATAGGAAAATCCATTGATGATCCTATTCACTGGAAACTGGAATGCATTCAAAGTATAAAAAATGAGCGTATCAAAAGGGATTTGTTAGACGCTTTAAAAATAAAAAGAAGAAATGAGCTAACGAATTTAATCGAGCAGATTAAAAAAACAAAAGATACGGAAGAACTCAAAATACTGTTAAAAAATTTAGAAACTAGCTACTCTTACCTTAAGTTTAATCCAGAAGCATTGGAAACTCGTAATAACATATTTACATATTCTTCATCAAAAGAATATCCAGAATGGGGCGACTTAACAGCCATTCTCAAAAGTCTTTCTGATAATGATGAAATTATCACAGCAGTTTTTAGTTCAAGCCTTGAAATTGAAGAAACAGCAAAGCTCAGTAAAAGCCTTAGTGCAAATCTTAAGGATTTTTTCTGGAAAAAAATTGAAAGTCACTTACCAAGTGAAGAAATGAGCTTAGGAGAACTTATCAATAAACTTTCAGAATTCAAAAAGGAAATTTTTAGCAGTTCTGACGCATACAGTTATATCAAACAAAAAGACAGCGACTATAACAATTTTGATAACATTACTCATGGACTTACAGATGAGAGTCTTGAAAAAAGCTATCAAGTTATCCAAACATCAATCAACAACATTTTAGCCTCAGAATTGAAAGAAAAAGCAAACTCTTTACTTGAGAAATATAAAAAAGCCTGCATTAACGAACTCAAAAAATACCTTAAAGATGAAACCTTATCAGCTACGACATTATCACTTCATAAGATAATGACCTTTTTAGGATCAGGAACTAAACAAGAGCCAGAAGTTAAAAATTCAGAGTATCTCATCAAATCTATCAACAGTATCAGTAATACAACAATCAAAAAAGAGCTTCTAGATTTAGTCATAGCAAAAAGGAGCGAAGAATTAAAAAGCTTTCTCGAAAGCATCAAAACCAAAAAAGATGAGCAAAATTTTGATAATTTTATAAAAAACATAACAAACAATTACCCCTACCTCAAATTTAATCTACAAAAATTACCTACAGAACATACAAAATGGAACGATTTACTAGAGGTTTTATCAAGTCTTGATAACAAAGAGGTTATTGAAGATACCCTGAATTCAATTGATGAGTCAGAAGATATTATTAAGTTAAGCAAAAATATACCGGAATCACTTCAAAACTTATTCTTTAAAAAAATCGAGAACCTCTCATTGGAAGAAGACTCAAATTTCGATAGTCTAAGAAGTAAAATTAAAGAATTTCAAAAAATCCTGCTTATTAATTCCTCAGCATATGATTATCTTAAAGAAAGAAATCAAGATTATAAAAATTTCAAGCAGATTACTGATTCCTTAGCAGACAACGATAAAATCGAAAGCTATGAAACGCTTCAACAATTAGCTAACTCCATTCAAGAAGCTAAAATCAAAGAAAAATCTGATTCTTTACTCGAACAGTATAAACGAGCCTGCATCGATGCGTTCAGCAAATATATCAACGAAGAACAAGAGGACACCACTCTTAAAATAACGCTTAAGCACTTGCTAACTTTTTTTGGCTCAAAGACTAAAAATGAACTCGATTATACACAATCAAAACAAATACTCGAAGCAGTTCATAATATCGGCAATACAGAAATTAAGAAAAAAACACTCGACTTAATCAAAAAGAAGAGAGAAAAAGAAGAAATTAACCTTATCTCAGAATTCAAAAATATAGATAACGCAGATAAATTAGAAAAATTTTATGGAAATTTGCATAAGAACTATCGCTATCTTAGATTTGAGCAGGAAGCATTGAATTTTTCACAAGGTTATCTAATATCATTTTCAGCAAATACCGTAGAGCCATGCAAAAAATGGATACATTTTGATCAAAGCTTAAAGCATCTTGACAGTCTCAAGATACAAATCAAAAAATTAACATCTCCTGAAAAGCTATACAACTTTGACAAAAAGGCAAACCAAACTAAAAACTATTTAGATGAGTTTAAAAATGAAGTCGACAGACGACTAAAACAAATTTGGCTCAAAAAAATGGACCAAGATCTTGACACGTCAGGTGATCAAGACCACGAAAGCATATCTAAAAAAATATCGTCTTTCCTTGGAGAATTTGTAATAGATAATGATCTATCCTATATTGAAGAAATCGATCAAAACTACAAAAAATTTGTTAGTATAATTCGCGCCTTAAAGGATAACACTGAAATCCACTCAGAACTGATTAACAGGGCAAACACCATCAGTGATAACCCTATTCTGAGAAAAAAAGCAATCTCAACTATTAGTGAATATAGGAAGAGCTGCTTTAAAGCACTTGATAAAGCACTTGATGAATTGGAAGGTGCAACTGCCAAAAACTTAACATTCGATGAGATCAAGCAAAATAGCTACTTTAAATTCATAGGGGCAAGTGTTAATAATCAAAATCATGAAGAAGTCAAAAAATTAACATCAAAAATTTTTCAGACACTAAATGATCTAGAAAGCTGCAAAAATAGTAACAGCGAAGAAAAAATTAATGCGCTATTCACTAAAATAAATGGACTTGAGTCGGATCAAGCTAAAAAAGTCATTCTAGAAGAAATCAATTACTACATTGATGAACTTGAGAGAAATTTTACAGGTATCATAGAAAACAATGAAACAAAAAAACTTCAATTATTTCTTGACGAATACATGAGGCGTTTTCATCAAGAAATTGAAGATCCCAAGTTTGGTATCAAACCCTATAGCACCTTAAGCACAATGATCTCAATCACAAAAATAGCACATGAAATAAAAAAACTATTCGATGGTGAAGAAA
>CAZSHR010000131.1:0-4315 GCA_964606725.1 uncultured Coxiella sp. | reverse complement strand
TGATAGATAATAAAATTAATGTCGATACTTACAGTCACTTGAAACAGTGATGACTAACAACGCGAGGAATATACAGCTTAAGCATTCAACAAAAAATCATCTATTATCAAGAAAATAAAAATTTATTGTTTTTAATTAATTGAGAATATAAATTAATTCATGAAAAAATTATTTGGATTTAATAGTTCTTTCATAAAAACCTGGTTGTTGTAAAAAATCCACCAGCAGCCCTGCCCAAGCCTATGTGATAGGATTATGTTTAAAAAGCCGATCACATACTAGAGTTAATTATATGATATAAAACTATTTACACTTAGAAGCATAATAACTGTATTAACCCATAACTAGTTTTGCGAAGGAGTACTAACATAATGCAAAAACCACACAATAATGCTAACCACACACCTGATGCTAGCAATCAAACCTCAACAGATTATTCGGCCGCGCATTCGATGCGTTACCCCTACCTACAAAATGCTCTGAAAGTTGCGTATCGTGAAAAAGACACACTACCCATGCCATTAGTTGGCGGCTCCTTCCCCATTCAGGCAGTTAGCCTCACTATCAACATCAAAGAAAAACAACAAGAACAGGATCGTGAATTAACGAAGAACAAAGATACCGAACCAACAGACAGTAGTAGCACCTCCGATGACAGAAACTTACAAGACAAGCAAAACTCTCACCGCAAAGAGTTTGGACAACATCAGCTAGAGCGTGAAGCAGATTGGCACAAGATCGAAAAGCCAGTTGCCGTTACCGATATGTTTAAGCCGGTTATTTATGAAAACAAAGCTGAAGAAAGTAATCATAGCCAGCAGAAGCAAAAAGAGATTCATCGTGTCTTGATCGAAGGCCGTGCTGGGGTCGGTAAAACCACCCTGGTACAATTTATCGCTTGGCAATGGGCAAGCCAAGGGCTATTTGCAGAAAAATATGATTATGTACTTTGGGTGCCGCTGCGCCAGTGGCTTAGTGAACCAAACACTGAAAACACCACATTTAAGGAAGACTTGGCGGCTTTTTTATTTGAGCATTACCTGTCTACCCTACCGAATCAAACCACCACTAAGCATCTAGACGAACTAGAAAATATTTTGGACACCTACAGCGAACGCACCTTACTCATCTTAGACGGTTACGATGAAGTCGCTCACCATCTGGATGAGTTCGGTGAAGCTAACCAACCCACGGTGTATAACCAGCTACTCAGGCAAGCACTAAAATTTAAAAACCTGCTGCTGACTACCCGCGATTACCAACTACCCCCTATGAGTATTGGCTTTGATCAGACACTGGTGAATATTGGGTTCACTGATGCCCAGATCGAACGATATGTCCAGCAATACGATAACTGGCTCGCGAGAACACCCACTACTCAGCAAATACCCTCGCTACAAAACAGTGAAAACCTATCATCATCGCAATCCCCTTTATTCAAAACACTGCTTGCCAACACACAATTATGGGCATTATCACACATCCCGTTGAATCTAGCCTTGCTATGCCAAACCTATGGCAACAGTATATTTCACGAAACAACAAACACCCAAAATTTACATGAGCTATCGTTGACCCAACTATATCAAGATGTGCTAGTAAATTTTTTGGCCAGACAAGCAAAAAAAGAAGGTAAAAAACTACCTAAAGTCTATTACCTGAGCACGTTGAAAAAGAAGTTTATTGTGGAATGGGATGTGTTAAGCACCCTTGCCTGGGAAGGCCTCCAACAAGGACAGGTGGTGATTTCACCCGCCACACAGGAAAAAGTCCTCCATGATTTGGAGTCACAACAACGCTATACCCACGTGAACGATTTTGAAAGCTACTTTAGTCATGCATTAGATTTAGGACTAATGCGCAGTGAGAACCCCAATGACCATACAGGTCGAAATCAACCGCGCTATTTTATCCATTTGACGTTTCAGGAGTATTTTGCAGCACAATATCTCGCAGATAGTCTACAAGGCTATAGAGGAGAAGCGGCTTATGAAAAAGCATTAACCTGGGTTGGACAACACAAATATGATTCACATGCAGCAGTTGTTATTGGATTTATTGCTGGTATTACCGCACAGACAGGATATGAACAAGGATTGTCGGCTTTTTGGCATAGCATTCTGTCGCCTCCTTATGAACTGGTTCCACTCAACGGTATTCATTTGAAACTGATTCTTCGCTGCCTAACTGAGGCAAAATGCAATAAGCAAATACCTAACTATCAGCACCTTGCGGTGGAGATTTCGCAGTGGAGTAAGAAAATATTACTTTCTGGCGATGATAATCAAAAAATCAGAAATAAAGTTTATTCACTCTTGTTTAATTCACCATTACCTGCCCAGATTTTAGAAAATGTGATATTACCTAATTTGCTGCTAGCTTGTGGTGATCAAAGTGAGTGCGTTCAACGTGCTGCAATTGATGCAGTACCCAAGCTGGCCCAAAAAGCAGCTCCTGAACGGCTAGTCAAGATCATCGATGCGTCGTGTATGCAAGTCCTTAATAACGAAACTTGCGATATTCAATGCGCTGCTATTGGTGCACTGGGCAAACTAACGAGAAAGGCAACGCCTGAACAGCTAGCAGTAATACTTACTACTTTGCTAAAAGCCTGTGAGCATAAGTACAGTTTTGTTCGATATGCTGCCCTTGATGAACTAATTAAGTTAGTGGAAAACGTGACGCCTAAACAACGAGTAACAATTATTGATGGCTACTTGCGAGTCTGCGCCTTGACTAACAATGCGATTGAAGAGCTAGATAGACTCGTTAAAGAACTGGATAAACTACTTGAAAAGCTGAACAAGCATGCTGAAGAACTAACATCTAAACAGCTAGCGGCTATCGTTGCTGCTTACTTAAAAAGCTACCGTAACGGCATGCTTGGTGGCTATTCTACAACACCTCCGGTGAATAAGCTGAGTAAGCTCACTGAAAAAATAACACCTGAGCAACAAGCAACGATCTTTGTTACTTGCATAACTGCTTTCGTACAAGCCCGTTACGATGATAAGGGTTATATTGAATATAACGCCTTTGATGCCCTGTATAAACTAGCGGAAAAAATACCACCTGAACAGCTAACAAGAGTCGTTTCTGCTTGCATAGGAGTCTATGACAATAAATATCCGGGTATTCAAAGACAATTATGCAGGGTCTTAGTTGTGTTGGCAAAAAATGCGGGGCTGGAACAAAAAATAGAAATCCTCAATGCCTGTGATCTAAATTTTGCCATCTTAGAAATAAATAGACTGATACTCATCGAAAAAGCGTCAAGAGCTTCACCTGAACAGCTAACAACACTCATCAACGCTTGCCTAACAGCTTGTGAAGATAAAAATTCTAGTGTTCGAGAAACTGCTATTAAAAACATCAGTGCACTCTCTGAAAAAGCAGCTCCTGAGCAGCTAACAAAGCTCATCGACGCCTACCTGAAAGCTTGTGAAGATAAAAATTCTAATGTTCGACAAACTGCTATTGAAAACATCAGTACACTCTCTGAAAAAGCATCTCCTGAGCAGCTAACAAAGCTCATCGACGCCTACCTGAAAGCTTGTGAAGATAAAAATTCTAATGTTCGACAAACTGCTATTGAAAACATCAGTACAATCTCTGAAAAAGCATCTCCTAAGCAGCTAACAAAGCTCATCGACGTCTGCCTGACAGCCTATGACAATACCAATCCAAGGGTTGCAAAAACTGCTACTGATGCACTGGATAAAATCACTGAAAAGGTAGTGCCTGAAGAGCCAACAAAAATCCTCGATTTCTGCTTGAAAGCCTGTGGAGATCAGTATTACTACAGATATTGCAATTCTCAGCACAATGTAATTAATATACTGAGAAATCTGGCGGAAAACATAGCACCTGAACAGCAAGAAAAAATCCTCACTGGCTGCCTGCAAGCCTATCGCAATGATTCATGGAAAGGTGAACATGCTATAACTGATTTATTAAGCAAGTTGGCGAAAAACGTAACACCTGAACGACAAGCGAAACTCGTGAATATCTGTCTGCAAGCCTGTTACGATGAAAATGAAAAAGACATTGAACGTATTGCGATTAATGGACTAGGTAAACTCACTAGAAAGATAGTGCCTGAACAGCAAGCGACAATCCTAGATACCTATTTGAAAGCCTGTAGCAATGGAAATGATCATGTTCGATACATTGCCATTGGTGAACTGGGAAAACTGGCAAAAAATGTAGCGCCGGAACAACAAGCGAAACTCGTCAATGCCTATCTACGAATCTGTGGTGGTGAAAATAGCGATTTTCGATACGCTGCTATTAGGGGACTTAATAAGCTGGTGAA
>CAZSHR010000130.1:0-4386 GCA_964606725.1 uncultured Coxiella sp. | reverse complement strand
ACCAGTTAAGGTAACCGTATTATTTCCATTTTTATCAACAAAACCTAATCCACTAATGTCATCACTGTAAACAATGTCATCCACACCATTGAAAATTAGCTCACTAGTCGCCTGAACCAACTCAATATTACCGGATAATTCCCCAGTAAGCACACCATCACCAAGACGCAATTCACCATCAAGTACTTGCGTTGTCCCTGTAAATTGATCATTACTGCCAAAACTGCTCTCAACATTACTTTTACCAGTCAATGTTAACCTGTTCGTGCCAGATTTTTGTATTACGCCACCACCAAGGGGGCCATTATATATGGCACCGTTATAAGTATAATTATTAGAGCGATTAAAGTTTAATACTGCATCAAAATCAAGATAGACATCAGAAGCAATAGCACCTGAACTGCTAGCAATTTGTATTTCACCTCTTAATAAAGCGGTATCTCCAGTGTATGTATTATTATTGGTTAAGATTAATGTTCCAACCCCTCTTTTTCTAAGAATACCTGAGCCTTGAACTTGTCTTCCATAAGTGACAGTCCCAGGAATATTAAAGATTAATACAGACTGATCATTAATATCAACATCAATATTACCATCAGTTAGACCGTCACCAAATCGCAAAGCACCATTGAAAATATCGACCGTACCAGTAAAAGATGTATTATCTCCCAATAAAGTAACGCGCTGGCTAGGAGAAATATTAGGTGCAGAAACACTAATTGTACCGGAGCCTGTAATGATCTCGTTAACTACAATATCAATTCCGTCATTGTTCGCAAAAACTATTGTGCCATCATTTTGTATGAAAACTCCGGAGGCAATGTTACCATCTTCTATGGTTAAAGTCGCACCAGGATTGTTAATAATATTTTGATTAAACCCCGAGCCATTTTCAATAGCATCAAGAACAGATAATGAAGTACTCGACAAACGTTCAAGAGTGATTGAACCATCATTAGTAATGGTGAAAGATTGGCCTGCTGCACTAAAATCAATAAGCTCAATTTCAACAGAAGGGTCACTATTAGTGGGCTGATTTGTGATGCCCGAACCACTAAAGCTTGCAACATCACCAGAGTTTATAGGTGCGGTACTGCTCCAGTTGGAATTATTTGTCCAATCTGTATTTAAAGAACCATCCCAGGTTGCGGAAAAAGCAAAACTTGGAAAAACAAAATACAATAAGACTAACAAATGCCTAAAAAAGCAAATTGTTTTTAGCTTTATTTTGGAAACAGCTTTATAGCTTATCATTGCAGAACATCCTTGTTCAAAAAAATAGACTTAAACGCGACCAGCTTTTATATTTAGCAAGCGGTACTTATATTCTATAAAAATACAACCCTAATTTCAACATCAAACGAGATTTTTTTAGCATAGCTGTAAAATTGAATGAAAATTCACAATTGTGGAATGATGGTCAAAATTTCATGGTAAAACTGTGGTAAGCTAAGCAATTACTTTCACAATTGCACCAACAGTTCACCATGATCCACTGTTACATGCACTTGGTGCTTACCATCTGAGAGCTTTCCATAAAGCAGCTCCGTTGCCAGAGGCAATTTTAATTTATCTTGAATCAAACGCGCCAACGGTCTAGCACCCATTTTTCGATTATATCCTTGTGCTGCTAACCAAGTTTTTGCTTCATTATCAATTGCTAGCTTGACATGCTTTTGTTTTAATTGCTCAGATAGCTCTTTAATTAACTTATCAACCACCTTGGCAACCACTTCTTGATTCAAAAAATTAAACTGAATCACTGCATCCAAGCGATTCCTAAACTCTGGACTAAAAATACGATTAATCTCATGACTACACTCACCATCAGTCGTGTTATCACTAAACCCAATAGGACTGCGTTCAAGGCTGGCAGCTCCTGCATTGGTAGTTAAAATAATCATAATATGACGGCAATCAATTTGTCGGCCCGTATTATCAGTCAACCTGCCATAATCCATTACTTGTAATAAAATATTATAAATATCAATATGTGCTTTCTCAATCTCATCCAGTAAAAGAATAGCATAAGGTTGCTTGGCAATGGCTTCTGTTAATAGCCCTCCCTGCTCATAACCCACATATCCTGGTGGTGAGCCAATTAAGCGAGAAACCGCATGCTTTTCCATGTATTCAGACATATCAAAGCGAATTAATGGCACCCCCATTTCCTCAGCTAATTGTCGCGTTACCTCTGTTTTACCCACTCCGGTTGGCCCTGCCAGTAAAAAAGAACCGACCGGCTTATTGAGGTCTCCTAAACCAGCTCTAGCTAATTTTACTGAATTAATCAGTGCCTCAATCGCTTTATCTTGTCCAAAGACCACGCTTTTAATCTTATTGGGCAAGTCTTTTAATAAACGCTTCTCATTACAAGTCATTTTTTTCACAGGGATTTGAGCAATTTTTGCGACTACATTTTCAATATCATGACTGGTAATCGAATGCGCCTCTCCATCATCATGGGTCAAACGTGCAAAGGCACCGGACTCATCAATCATATCAATTGCCTTATCTGGCAACCTGCGATCAAATAAATAGCGAGCCGATAACTCTACAGCTTTTTTCAATGCATTGCTGGTATAACGAATTTTATGGAAGCGCTCAAAACGTCCTTTCAAACCCTGTAATATTTTTAAAGTCTCATCATGATTGGGTTCTCTAATATCAATATTTTGAAACCGTCGCAATAGCGCATGATCTTTGGCAATATAAAGCCGAAATTCATCATACGTGGTTGCCCCCATACAACGCAACTCACCAGAACTTAACAGTGGTTTAATGAGGTTGGAAGCATCCATAGTACCACCAGTGGCAGAACCTGCACCCACTAAATTATGAATTTCATCAATAAAAACAATAGCATTTTTATCTTGAGCTAGTTTCTTTAATACCGCTTTAAAACGTTTTTCAAAATCACCACGATATTTAGTTCCTGCCAATAATACACCTAAATCAATCGAATAAATAACACTATTAGCTAATAACTCTGGAACTTTTTGCTCGATAATTAGCTTAGCCAATCCTTCAGCAATCGCTGTTTTTCCAACCCCCGATTCACCAATCAACAATGGATTATTTTTTCTTCTACGACAGAGTACTTGGATAACACGCTGCAACTCTTCTTCTCGACCAATTAAAGGATCAATTTTCCCAATTCTTGCTTTTTGATTTAAATTTTGTGTATAAAGATCAATAAGATTAGCTTCTGATGCTACTTCTTGTGTACTTGTATCCAACAAAGAAGACTCTGGTGCAGGATTTTCATAATGGCGGGTTTTTTTCTCAATACCATGAGAAACATAGTTCATCACATCCATAGAAGTGACATTTTCTTGATTCAAGAAATAAACTGCCTGACTTTCTGGCTCACTGAATATAGCAGTTAATACATTAATTGCACTCACTTCAGATAAATCACTGCTTTGAACCTGGTAAATTGCTCGTTGCAACACGCGCTGAAAACTCAAAGTCGGTTGAATATCTCTATCAATACTCATCGGAATTTGCGGGGTTGTCTCATCAATGAAAATTCCCAACCCTGCTCTTAAGCGTTCCAAATTTGCGCCGCAAGCAGAAAGTACTTTTTCTACCTCAGGGTTGTTCAACAACTCCAGCAACAAATGTTCCACAGTAATAAATTCATGGCGCTTATCACGCGCCTGCAAGAAAGCATGATTCAATGTCTCTTCTAAGGTATGACTAAACATAATCGAAACTCCCAAAAAAATGTCAACCAAGAGAGACACGAAACCGCAATTCAAGCACTCAAAACACCGTAACCTAATGATTAATAAGACTTTACCTAATAAACAGAGCCGACTCTCGTCTCTCATCAGTAAATGTAGCTGATAAAAGCCAAGATTTCCTGCAAAACTTATGAACACAAAATACCAACCATTGTTTTTGCCTTGACGATTTATAAAAAATAAATTAAATTTTGACCTCTTGCTACTAGTAAATGATGAGGTATTGATTATGCAGTCAGATAGAATTAGCGTTTGGAGTGAGCCTTATGCCGAAGAGGATTTTATCGTTAAGAGACAATATATTTATTCCCATTCTTAATGTTCCAGAAGCTGTGACGCAATTATTGTGGCATGAGTATGCTACACTTGATTAAGCCAACCTAAACTGTACAGTTATCAATAAAGTATATCAAATTCTAGAAAAACTAACAGAAAAAAATCCAGAACTTAGCAACAATTCAGTACTCGCTCAAACCATTAATCATATAAAAACTTTTTCATTAACATCACTGGAAAAATTTTTCTCGCAGATTAATTCAAGAGATGAATAGTCAATAAATTTTTTTCTGGAAAAGTTTGTTTACTCAACCTGGCAAACACAACAAAACAGAACACAAGAAGAAGAAGAAATCGTCCT
>CAZSHR010000129.1:0-4402 GCA_964606725.1 uncultured Coxiella sp. | reverse complement strand
AATCACGACCTTAACACTGGAGGGCACTTCACCATCTAACAACAGCGCAACCTCATATTCACCCAACAAACGAATAGGCCCTTCCGGTAAATGGATTTCACTTTTAGTTAGCGGAAGATTAATCGCTTCTGCGGCTGCGGCAATGTCTCTGGCACTAATTGAACCAAATAATTTGCCTTCCTCCGATGCTTTGGCGGTCAAAGTCACACAGGATTCTTTTAACTGTTCTGCACGTTGCTGCGCTTGCTGCATTTTTTCTGCTTCTTGCTTTTCAAGTTCCGCGCGACGTTGCTCAAACGCTTCAATATTAGCCGGTGTTGCACGCACTGCAAAGCCTTGTGGCAACAAATAATTGCGGCTATAACCAGGCTTAACTGCAACAATGTCACCCACATTGCCGAGATTAACCACTCTACGCTGTAAAATAACTTTCATATTCATGCATCAATCCTCTTTCATTATTGAATTTATTTCAGCAGGTGCCCAGAAGACAACCTGGAACCAGAAGGCAACCATTGTAAGCGGCGACAATTCAGCCAAATATCGCAAAAACCCACTAAGGTCATTACAGCAAAGGCAATAGCAGGCAGAATAATCAATACCATCATTAACAGCATTAATAAAATAACGCGCAAGGATTTAAGGCGATTGACTTTAAAACAGCCGTAAAGTAACACGCTCAAACCAGACAGCAAAAAAGGAATGGCCACAATAAAAGCTGCTGCTTCTAAGACATCCCAGTGCCAAATCATGGCCGCCACAATAACTAAAGCGCCCACAATACCACTGATACGACACGCCTGTATGCCCAAAAACTCAATACGCTGCTGGCGGCGCTCTACCACACTCAGTTGCCAAATTCGCGCCATCGCTAAGTAGCCAATTGCAATCAAACATAGCGCAAAATAAAAAGCCCCCAACAGGAAGAACGCTTTATCGTGTACCATTTGTGTTATTGATGCCAAATCCAAACTCAACACCTGACGTAATGACTCGATGGTGGCTTGTTCAAGATGGGATTGCAAATAATACAAGGTCGACCCAGGCAGGGAGTAGAGCAATAGCAAATAAAACAAACCCAACACAGCTGCCATCT
Organism: uncultured Coxiella sp.; assembly: GCA_964606725.1. GTDB lineage: Bacteria > Pseudomonadota > Gammaproteobacteria > Coxiellales > Coxiellaceae > 2-12-FULL-42-15. The sequence continues at coordinate 3,306 of CAZSHR010000129.1, read as the reverse complement.
CCGCTGTTTTTGCCCAAGAGCTGCGCCAATAACGAAAAGCGACGGCTAAAAACCAGGTCATCGCACAAATCGCAAAAGACAATTCATAGTGTGCGGCAATCAACTGCCACTTTAGTACAGCAGCCAACGCTGGAATCGCAATCCATGCTAATACAACCAAGCCTTGAGACGGACCACGCTGCAAGGTTATCAAGCCTAGCATAATCGCCGCAATCGCAGCGCCTGGCACAGGCAGCGGCATCAGCACAAACAGCAAGGCCAATAAATTAGCTCGCAATGGCTTGGCTAGCAGATAATGGCCTAACTTACTCACCACGCAACCTCACTTACTTATGCGTATCGCAGTAAGGCAGCAACGCTAAAAACCGTGCCAACTTAATGGCTTTAGCCAACTGGCGTTGGTACTTAGCACTGGTTCCGGTAATACGACTAGGCACAATGCGACCGGATTCCATAACGTATTCTTTCAAGGTATCCAAGTCTTTATAGTCAATTTCTTTGACTTTTTGCGCTTTGAAAACACAGTATTTTCTGCGGCGGAAATACGATCTCATCACTTATCCTCCTCTGGGTTATTCTCTTGGACAGGTGCTGGTTCCACCGAATCAACTTCCTCTGCTTGCGGAGCAGGAGCTTCAAGCTCAGACTCTGCTGCTTTCTCTGGGTGCTGTCGCGCCTCATTTTCTTTACGGGCCGCTTTTTTCTCAGCAGCTTTCATCATGGGTGACACATCTGTCACCGCCGAGTCTCGATTTAGTATTAAATTACGTAACACGGCATCATTGTAACGAAATGCCTCTTCCAGTTCTAAACGCACTTGGCTATCACACTCAATATTCATCATTAAGTAATGCGCCTTATGCAGTTTATCAATAGGATAAGCTAATTGACGACGGCCCCAGTCTTCATTGCGATGAATTTTGCCGCCTTTTTTAGTGATCAAATTTTGGTATCTTTCTATCATGGCAGGCACCTGACTACTTTGATCAGGATGCACCAAGAACACGACTTCATAGTGTCTCATAGTGTATTTCCCCTTATGGATTAACAAAGCTTCCGCGTTAATAGCGTGAAGCAAGGAGTTAGTGGACGGCTATGGTAGCAAAAGTTTGTGTAAAAACAAAATAAAACGTATACTGCTTTTGTGCTTATACAAAACAAATTTGAGAATTACCTTGATATTGAGTGAAGAAAATCCTGGCGGTAAGCACCACATTAGCGCTTATCAACCCGATAAAATCACGGTTGCCGGTCGTGACTACCACAGTAGCATAATTATTAGCCAGTCATCCATTTATCCTGACTGGCCACCGCAAACACTGGCTGAGCTTAACGAAGAACATTGGCAGCCTGTACTGGCTTTAAAACCCGCAATTGTATTGTTGGGAACCGGTGAGCATTTCAGCTTACCCAAGCCATCACTACTAGAAACATTTTATCAACGAGGCATAGGGATAGAATGCATGCACACACGCGCTGCATGCATGACTTTTTCCGCCCTAGCCGCAGAAGATCGTTGCGTGGTGGCGGCATTACTTTTAAAGTAGCAAAAAATTGGACGCGAGTATGTAACAGATCACTTGTGCTGCTAACTTGAGCACTAGTAATGGAATTGAGCTTTTACGAGAATTGAATGACTAAACTAACTGTTGTTGCTGCACAAGTTAACCTACTGGTAGGCGATATTGAAGGGAATACTGACCGCATTATTGCTGTTGCAAAAAAGGCACAGCAGGAATGCAGCGCCGATGTGGTATTATTCCCTGAACTCTCAATTACTGGCTATCCTCCCGAAGATTTACTGCTACGCCCAACACTGTATCAACGGGTTGGCCGCGCTCTAGAAACTCTGGCTGAGGAACTACCATCGCTTACCGTTGTTGTCGGCTATCCTCAACAAATCGGCGAACACTGCTATAATAGTGCGGTTGTGATCCAAAACGGCAAGCTAATTAAACACTATGCCAAACACAGCTTACCCAATTATCTGGTCTTTGATGAAAAACGGTATTTCTCCCCTGGTACTGAGGCGGCGGTGTTCTCTGTTAAAGACATTGCTATTGGCATTATCATTTGTGCGGATACCTGGGATGATGCCCCCGCTGAGCAATCCAAAAAAGCTGGCGCCCAATTAATTGTGTCCCTCAATGCCTCGCCTTTTACGTTAAATAAATACCAGGCTAGACGCGAAATGCTGCAACAACGCAGTAAAAGCCTGGGTCTACCCATCATTTATTTAAATAGTGTTGGCGGCCAAGATGAATTAATTTTTGATGGCGGCTCTATGGTCTATGACGCACATGGCAAACTCATGCAACAAGCCTATTTTTATCAAGAGACCTTGCTAAAAACACAATGGGAACTAAAAAATCATCAAGCCAGCCTTATTGGTAATACCCACACAATAGAAGAATTAACAGAAGATGCACAACTCTACCAAGCGTTGGTGTTAGGCGTGCGCGATTACGTTAAAAAAAATCGCTTTACCAGCGTGATTATCGGCCTCTCTGGTGGTGTAGATTCGGCATTAACCCTGGCTATTGCCTGCGATGCTCTGGGCAGTGATGCAGTTCATGCCGTTATGATGCCATCACAACACACCGCAACCATGAGCAAAGAAGATGCCAAGGCGCAAGCACTCACGCTCAAGTGTCATTACTCAGTGATTAGCATTGAGGCGATTTTTAGCGCGTTTCAAGATGCATTGACTGATGAATTTAAAGAAAATAAAACCGATACTACTGAAGAGAACTTACAAGCGCGCTGTCGTGGCAGTTTATTAATGGCCTTATCGAATAAAAAAGGCGCTCTGGTATTAACCACCGGCAATAAAAGCGAAATGGCTGTGGGTTATGCGACTTTATATGGCGATATGGCCGGTGGATTTGCCGTGCTCAAAGACGTTTATAAAACCCGCGTTTATGAACTGTGTCGTTATCGCAATCGCATATCAAAGGTTATTCCAGAACGCGTATTGCAGCGACCACCCAGCGCCGAATTAGCCCCCAATCAAGTCGATCAAGACAGCTTACCTCCCTACGCAATACTCGATGAAATATTGCAACGCTTTATTGACCTAAAGCAAGATGCGCTCTGTATTGCCAAAGCAGGTATTGACATCACACTGGTAAAAAAAGTGATTGCCATGATCCATCGCAACGAATATAAACGCCGCCAAGCGCCGGTCGGCATTCGTCTAACACAAAGCGCTTTTGGCAAGGACTGGCGTTATCCAATTACTTCTGGTTACTTTGTCGGTTGATTGTGGCCATTAACTATGACTACCAGATTGTTTATATTCGTTTT
>CAZSHR010000128.1:0-4505 GCA_964606725.1 uncultured Coxiella sp. | reverse complement strand
GATTAGAACGCTGTCATATTTTAAGATCTGGCTATGCCATTGAATACGATTTTTTTGACCCTAGAGATTTAACATTTTCTCTAGAAACAAAGTGGATAAAAGGGCTTTTTTTTGCTGGGCAAATCAATGGCACAACCGGATACGAAGAAGCTGCTGCACAGGGGTTAATTGCCGGAATCAATGCCGCTTTAAAAATAAAAGAGCGTGAGGCTTGGACACCTAAACGCAGTGAATCTTATATTGGTGTACTCATCGATGATTTAATTACCCAAGGTACGCAAGAACCCTACCGCATGTTTACCAGCCGTGCCGAATATCGCTTGTTGCTGCGCCAAGATAATGCCGATTTACGTTTAACCGAAAAAGGTTATGCACTGGGTTGCGTTGATGAAAAACGTTGGCAAGCTTTCTGCGTTAAAAAGCAAGCTATCGAACAAGAGCAAACTCGCCTACAACATCTATGGGTACAACCCAAAAGCAATGCAGCTAACACATTTGAAAAAGAATTTTCACAAGCCATTGAACGCGAATACTGTGCACTAGAACTACTAAAACGCCCCGAAGTCAATTACAGTAGACTGATGGATTGCTGCGAGCAGTCAAGCACACCACTTGACAGCACAGTCACTGAGCAAATTGAAATACAGGCCAAGTATGCAGGATACTTGCAAAGACAAGCACAAGAAATTGCGCGCAGTGAGCGTGATGAGGATACCCACATCCCTGCCACTTTGGACTATCAGAAAGTCAGCGGCTTGTCGAATGAAGTGTTGCAAAAACTCAGTGAAGTCAGGCCCAATACGCTAGGGCAAGCATCCCGTATTCCAGGAGTAACCCCCGCAGCGATTTCATTGCTACGGGTTCATTTGAACCGACAAGAAAACTTGCTATACTCGCAGACCAAATAAATAATGAAATAGCCTCCCCTAACTTGTAACGGCTCACCTGCCTAACTTTACGTGGTGAGAATTTATGGAAATTCCCGAGGGTGGCTATCCTAGATTTACATGGAGCATGATTATGACACATAAACCAGGCGCTTATTACTTGCCTGAACCCAGCCGTTGGCCAATTGTCGGTTCAATTGCTTTATTCTGCTTGCTTGTCGGCGCAGCTAACTGGTTACATGGCCAGAGTTACGGCCCTTATCTCTTCGGCCTGGGTGCCATTGGGCTCTTATATTTAATCATCGGGTGGTTCGGTACCGTTATCAAAGAAAACCGCAGCGGCTTGCTGCAAACTGCGCAAGTGGATCGCTCTTTTCGCTGGGGTATGGCCTGGTTTATCTTCTCCGAAGTGATGTTTTTCGGCGCATTCTTTGGTGCTTTATTTTACACTCGTGTTATTGCTGTACAATGGCTAGGTGGTGCTGGCAGTGGCGAAATGACCCACTTGCTGCTCTGGCCTAGCTTTCATGGTAGCTGGCCAGTCTACACACCCCCCAATCCACAAGTATTCCAAGGCCCCAAAGCGATTATGGAAACCTGGGGTATTCCTGCAATTAATACCTTTATTCTACTCTCCAGTGGTGCAACCATTACCGTTGCTCATTGGGCATTGCTAAAAAACAAACGGGCGTTAATGCTGTGGGCGCAAATAGCCACTATCCTATTGGGTCTGTGCTTCTTAAGCATGCAAATGCATGAGTATGGCCTAGCGTATTTTGAAAAAGGACTTAAACTCTCTTCCGGCATTTACGGCACCACTTTTTTCATGTTAACTGGTTTTCATGCCCTACATGTTAGCATCGGAACACTGATTTTAATCGTCATCTGCTACCGCATGTTTCGGCGCGATTTTAACACACACAACCACTTTGCTTTTGAAGCCGCAGCATGGTACTGGCATTTTGTTGATGTGGTGTGGCTGTTGTTATTTATTTTTGTCTACTGGCTCTAGTCTAAAAATCATTACCATTGTCTGAAAGCCAATCAAGAGGATTGAATAACTTAATAGCTATAAAAACCATGCGGATGAAGCCAACCTAAAAAATAGGCAACAAATAGCAATACAAACAACAGTAAAGACAGGCTAATCCGCCAAGTCAAGGCCCGAGCAAGCTTGGTTGATGAATCCGCTTTGCTTGTTACAAGATAATATACACCACTTGCCAAGCAGTATAAAATAACGGCCAAGAATAAAATAATAAAGAACTTCATAGCACATACCCTAGTAAATCTACCGTGTTATTCCATTGAGCCTAGCCTTTTCACGGAAATTTAAACACGTTAATTTTTACAGCGTTTTTCTTCTGTGGTAGTCTAGCATTTTTCCCAATAAAAGTGGAAAGATTTTTCCAACGACGATGTGAGCTGGAAAAATCTAGCTGTTATTATCAAAAGTAACGATTTATGATCAAAGCGAAGAACAAACTTACTATAACCATTTTCGCCAGCCTTTTTATTGCGCCCATGCTCATCGCCATTGTTTTGTATAATAATCCTGGACTTATGGGCAACAAAAGCCGTCATCATGGCATACTTATTTCACCTGTGCTGCATATCGAAGCGACAAAAAGCAAAGACTTGGTCTCCATGAGCACCGGCAAGTGGACACTACTCATGGTTGCCACAGCAAGCTGTCAGCAGGGTTGCCAGAAGGGGCTGCACTTTTTACGTCAAATCCAACAAGCCAGCGGCAAGAATCAACATCGTATCACACGTCTTTTGCTAAGTTATCAACAACAGCATAATTTACCGCCCCACCCAGGAATGCAAATCGCCTATATCGATAAAGCTGCCCTAAAAAATTGGCTAGCAGGTCGAGAAGAATTAAGCTTTATGAGTGAAAATGGCGGTATTTTTATTGCTGATCCTCATGGTAATATTATGTTAGCTTATACCCTGGATGTCGATTACATGGATATTTTTAACGATTTACGACATTTACTCACGATTTCGTCGATAGGATAATCACTATGAACACTCAAGAACGTTTGCTCTCCTCGTTAAATGAACAACAGCGCTTAGCTGTCGCCGCCGCGCCTGGACATCAACTGGTACTAGCCGGTGCTGGCAGTGGCAAAACCCGCGTTCTTGTACATCGTATCGCCTGGTTGATCCACCAACACCATTTTTCACCTAACAGCATGTTGGCGGTTACTTTCACGAATAAAGCAGCCAATGAGATGCGCAATCGTATTGAATCCTTGTTAGAAACCTCAGTTAATCATTTATGGATAGGGACCTTTCACGGCTTAGCCCACCGCCTACTGCGGATACATTGGCGAGAAGCCGGTTTAAACGAGAATTTTCAGATTTTAGATGCTGATGATCAATACCGATTAGTACGCCGCATTCAGCGAGAAATGAATTTAGACGAATCACGCTGGCCACCCAAACAAACCCAGTGGTTTATCAACAAAGAAAAAGAAGCTGGCAGACGCGCTTATGATACTGGCAACAATAATGATGATTACTTTTCTCGAACTTTGCAAACCGTTTATGCTAACTATGAACAAGCGTGTCGCAGCAATGAATTAGTGGATTTTTCTGAGCTATTACTATTATCACTGGAAATGTTGCAGAAAAATAACGACATTGCGCAACACTATCAACAACGATTCAGCCATATTTTAGTAGACGAGTTTCAAGATACCAATCACTTGCAATACCGTTGGTTAAAACAATTCAGCTCCGGCAGTAATTATTTTATTGCCGTAGGTGATGATGACCAGTCAATTTATGGTTGGCGTGGTGCTTGTAACAATATGTCTCGCTTTCAAGAAAGCTTTGATGTCAAACCTCTGTTACTAGAACAAAACTACCGTTCAACCAAAGTCATTCTTGATGCAGCCAATGCGATTATTACTTATAATCAAGGACGCACTAAGAAAAATCTTTGGACCCAAGGAAATGAAGGTCAGCGCATTAGTTTATATCCTGCATTTAACGAGCGCGATGAAGCACATTATATTGCTGGCATTATAGAACAGTGGCTTAATACAGGAAGAAAAGCCAAAGCAGTTGCTATACTTTACCGCTCCAATGCACAGTCGCGTGTGATTGAAGAACAATTGATTGACAAACAAATTCCTTACCGCATTTATGGTGGCTTGCGCTTTTATGAACGCGCCGAAATTAAAGACGTCACTGCCTATTTACGTTTACTGGTTAACCCAGACGATGATACCGCATTTGAACGCATCATCAATACACCAACCCGCGGCATTGGCAGCACCACACTCAACCTAGTACGCAACATGGCACGAGAACTTGAGCTTTCTTTATGGCAGACCAGTCAAAACTTACTAGCACAAGGCAAATTAAGTGGACGTGCTGCCAGCGCCATATCAGGCTTTATTCAATTAATCAGCGGGTTAGCCGAGGAGCTTAATATGCTTAATCCTGGCAAGCTGATTGAACAGGTGATAGAAAAGACACAACTAACTGCTCACTTTCAAAAGGAAAACAGCGAAAAAGCCATTTCACGTATCGAAAATTTACAAGAGTTAGTTAATGCAGCAATGCAATTCCAGCCCGAAGATTATTCCGATTCCATCATCA
>CAZSHR010000127.1:0-4602 GCA_964606725.1 uncultured Coxiella sp. | reverse complement strand
AGGCAGATAGCTGGTTGAAATTAAAAGAAATAACTGTCGAACTGACGTTATTTAAAATCAGTGGTAATAATAAAATCTTATATCCAGTATTTTAAATACAACACCAAACGCCCTAACAAGCGCTGGCGAATAGGTCGCTGAATATGCCAACTATCCAACGAAACTTCTCGTGATTGTTGCAAATCTTCCTGAAAGCGCTGGATTAAATAATGCTTGGAATGCTGGTTATGGATTTTAATATCGGCTTCCAAATCATGCAACAAACTGCGATGATTAAGATTACTCGAACCCACCAATACCCAATCATCCAATATTAATGTCTTAGCATGCAACATACTGGGCAAATACTCAAAAATCTTGACCCCCGCTGCAAGCAAACTGTAATAAAAAGTCGACGAAGCCCAAGGCATCACGAGAATATCGGATTTTTGCGGTAATAATATTCTTACATCCACCCCATTGCTTGCCGCTTCTTTCAAGCGGCGCAACAACACATTACTAGGAACAAAATAAGCATTAGTAATCCAAATACGTCTTTTACAATTTGATAACTTACGCAATAAATTTTTATATAAAATACGCCGTCGATGTCGCGTATAATTTAATCGAATAGGAGGATCACTGCGAATATGCGCAAAAGCATCACGCAAACGCTCTTTGATAGTGCGATGATTCCATGCCGCATCAAAAGCCTTATTAAATTCTGTTAAATCCATAGCCTCTAAACGCGCCGAGGTATCACGCCACCCATCACCTCCCTCTGACTGAGCAAGATGACACTTGCTAATATTCAAACTACCAATGTAAGCAATATTATCATCAATAATGCACACCTTGCGATGATTACGAAAATTAGCTTTCAACAAGAAATAAATCCACTTTAACATCAGTGGCAATTTTACGACAGAGCGGCTCCAATTCCATAACTGCCAAGGAAAAGGATGAAACACCTTGGTCGACACACCGGATGACTCCAACAAACGAGCAAAATTCGTTGTCCAGTAAGGGCTACCTGCCCCATCCACCATCACTCTCACTTTAACGCCACGCTTAGCTGCTTCACTCAACGCCGTGGCAACACGGATTCCTAAATGATCATAGTGAAATAAATAGGTTTCCAGATCAATACTGTGCTTGGCTTTAGCAATATCACTCAATAAGGCCTCAAAATGATGACTACCCGACACAAAAATTTGCTCAAGATGTGACACATTCTGCGATACAAGGGTATCCTGCATAGTGGTGTCATTCTTGAGCTTCGTCGTCATCATTACCTATTTTCAGTTGGTTGCGCTCGGCAAAATCCAGTATCGATTGATACAACTTGAGATTTAAGTCCTTTAGTTTGGGATCAAGTATGACACACTTATGGCCATTTTTCATCGATGGCTGCAACAAAGGAGAATATCGAATATGATGTTGATGAAAAGTAGACAACTGCCCACTCATACGTTCTGCCCAATCACGAGGACGAAACTCTTCCCCTTTTCTGGTAACTCCTTCAATGATAATTTTCGGCTCTTTTTCTTTCATTCGTCTGCTTAAGTAATATAATAATAGATTAGTCATTGACTATTATAGCATATTTTCTGATAAATCTGCCCAGGATTTTAACGACTCATAATGGTAAATTATTAACCGCGCCAGAGGGGATTATGACAAATAAAATACAAGAACACAGCACACAACGGAAAGTACGGGGCATCTATCTATTGCCTAATTTATTCACAATAGCAGGTATGTTTGCTGGCTTCTATGCCATTATCGCTGGCCTGCAAGGATATTTCGAAAATGCAGTCATGGCGATTCTAATCGCTTTAATCGCCGATGGTCTGGATGGACGCATTGCACGCTGGACAAACTCGCAAAGTGAGATGGGCGCCGAACTCGATAGCCTAGCCGACATGGTCAGCTTTGGCATTGCTCCAGCCATGCTAATGTATAGCTGGTCTCTAGTAATTCTAGGGAAACCAGGCTGGCTAGCAGCTTTTATTTATATGGTTTGCACCGGATTACGATTAGCACGATTTAACAGCCAAGGACAAGGCGACGAGAAACGCTATTTCTCAGGGCTAAACACTCCTTGCGCTGCTGCCCTAGCAGTCAGTACGATTTGGACGTTTACCCATTATGATGTAGACGGCATGTCACTAGCAATTCCTATGGCAATACTTATGCTGTTGCTTGGTCTACTTAAAGTGAGCAATATTCGCTACCGTAGTTTTAAAGACCTAGACTTGCGCACTAAAAAAGTGTCACTAACCATTATCTTGCTTTTTATTTTATTACTAGTACTGGTTTCTCTTAACCCACCAGAAACACTACTGTTGATTGTGCTAAGCTATGTACTCTCTGGTCCGATAATGTTTGTCATGCAAATGCTAACCAAGCGCCCTTGGCGTCGTAAGAAAAATTCATCATGACACTCAATCACAGTGACATTCAACGCGAAGTAGCTTTAGCGTTGCAAGAAGACATCGGCACAGGCGATATTAGCGCAGAATTAATCGATGCACATTGTCAAGCCAAAGCCACCGTAATCACACGCGAATCTGCTGTGATAGCTGGCCAACCTTGGTTTAATGCCGTATTTCAACAGCTTGATCCTAACATCACAATTAAATCACTGATCGATGAAGGGGCAACACTATCGGCTAAACAAACTATTTGCCTGCTTAGCGGAAACGCACGCGCTTTGTTAAGCGGTGAGCGCTGTGCACTAAATTTTTTGCAAACCTTGTCAGGAACCGCCACTACCGTTGCTCAGTACGTCAAGCAATTAAGCGGTTTTAACACGCAATTACTGGATACTCGTAAGACCCTGCCTGGCCTGCGCTACGCACAAAAATACGCCGTGCGTTGTGGCGGTGCTCACAATCACCGCATGGGACTTTTTGATGCGTTTCTTATCAAAGAAAACCATATTGCCAGTTGCGGATCAATCAGCAAAGCTGTTGCACTGGCAAAAAAAAATCATGTCAATAAATTAATTGAAGTAGAAGTAGAAAATCTCGATGAATTTCACGAGGCTTTACAGGTCGGTTGTGACAGAATCATGCTAGATAATTTCGATTTGGAGCAAGTCAAACAAGCTGTTTGCATCAATCAAAAACGCAGCACATTAGAAGTGTCAGGAGACATCAACTTAAGTAACCTGCACCAATATGCCGCATTAGGGGTTGATTTTATCTCAGTCGGAGCATTAACCAAACACCTGCATGCTATTGATTTATCAATGACTATAGAGATTTAGTCAATATTCAGTTAACCTATTCATTTTAAACGTAAGTATCGATATGCAATCTACTCACCAACAACGCAAAGCTATTGCCATTGGCCTTTTCATGTGGCTAATCGCCGCTGTATTTTACGCCTTGGATTACTTGCAGCATACTATTCCCAGCGTACTGATTAAACCCGTTGCTGATAGCATCCACGGAAACTACGTCGATATTGCCACCATTATGAGTGTTTATTTTCCTGTTTATGCTATTTCACAAATCCCTGCCGGCTACTTAATCGATAGATACGGACTCAAATTCAGTTTATCTGCTGCTTGTTTCACTGTCAGCCTAGGGTTACTACTGATGCTAGTGCCTTCGGTAACAGCGATATTGCTTGGTCGTATACTGATTGCGATGGGTTCAGCCTTTGCCTTTATCGGTACGTTAAAAACGATTTCTCTATGGTTGCCAGCCAAGTATTTCCCTTTTCTAGTAGGGCTGACACAAACCCTAGGTGTCATTGGTGGCTTAATTGGACAAATCTTTATTAACTACTTAATCACCTTACTAGGCTGGCAAAAAGCCAGTTTAAGTGTGGTGATATTTGGAATGATTTGGAGCATTATTATCCTCGCCTTGCTTAAAAACAAGAAAAACACAGCGTCACCACAACAATCCCAGCAAAATCAAATACAGAGCATCCGATTTTCACACATTATCAAAGATAAAAATATCTGGTTTCTCGCCATTTATGCTGCCATCATGGTAGGTGTTGTTATGGGTACTTTTGCAGAGCTTTATGATGTAGTGCTGTTGCAACAATCTTTCCCCATCAGCAGCCAACAAGCTACTCATATTACTATTTTTATTTTTATCGGCGTAGGGATTGGAGCGCCCTTGCACGGAATTATTGCTAACTACTTCTCTAGCCAACGGACTTGGGTAATTATTTGCGCGTTAATGACCTTATGCATTTTTACGTTAATGCCGCTATCATTGCTGTGGTCTTTTAATACCACCACGCTGATCGTGTTATATTTTTTACTAGGATTTTTTGTCTCCTCAATGATGCTAGTTTTTGCACTTGCCAAGTGCTGTTACCCCAACCATATTCATGGAACCATTTTTGCTTTTGTGAACATGATTATTGGCTTAGCCGGGTTTTTATTTCCAGCCCTATTTGCTGAGCTAGAAAAACTCACTGCTAAGAACATCACACTCGACAATGAATTACTGCTGCCCCTATTCCTACTCATCTTACCGCTATTAATGAGCACCGTTTTAACGTTTTTTATCAGAAAAGACCGCAAACCCAAGACAAGCCATAATATGGCTTGACAGCATCAAGACCTCGCTTTAGAATATTGCGCTCTTCGGG
>CAZSHR010000126.1:0-4626 GCA_964606725.1 uncultured Coxiella sp. | reverse complement strand
ACCCCTTTCACAAAAACGCGATGATTGAAAGCATCAAAACCATATTGCTGCACTAACACACCATGAATCAGTGCAAAACGCTGTTTTAACCATTGCGGCAAACTAGGCAGACCTATCACAGTAAACCACGCGCACACAATACCACTGACAGCAAACCAAAATGGCAGGGTAAAAAATGCATGGGCAAACATGACCCACACGCCATGAAAATCGGCTTTCATCGCTGCCAATACATTATATTCAGACATAATAAATACAGAATCACCCAGTAAACTAGGATTGGCATACAGTATCCAGCGCGTCAATAAAAGCCCCAACACGGTTGCTGGAATCGCTAGGGCAACCAAGGCCGTTCGCATAGACCAATGTGTTTCACCCAATTGGCAGCGAAGGGATTCAAGCATACGCTCTTGGCCATGAAACGCCATAAAATAGGCACGAAAAATATAATAACCGGTGACAAAGGCGCCAATCAGCAAACACCAATAGGCATAAACCGCCCCAGGTAAGCTAGAGTGATGCACAGCCTCAATAATTGAATCTTTGGAATAATAACCGGAAAAAGGCGGTATAGCAGACAAAGCCAAGGCACCAATTAAAAAAGTCACACAGGTTAAGGGCATATACTTTTTAAGGTTACCCATTTTTCGCAAGTCTTGTTCGTGATGCATGGCAATAATCACCGACCCTGCGGCTAAAAATAATAAGGCTTTAAAACAGCCATGCGTTAATAAATGAAAAATCCCTGCTGGAAACGCTGAAACACCATCGGCTGCCATCATATAACCCAATTGCGACATCGTAGAAAACGCAATGACTCTTTTAATATCAAACTCCACAAAAGCCAATAAACCAGTAAACAAGGCGCCGGTGGCGCCAATAACTAGCACTAAACTCAACGCCACTGGTGATAACTCAAATAGCGGCGATAATCGGGCTACCATAAAAATACCTGCGGTTACCATAGTGGCCGCATGAATTAAGGCAGAGATTGGTGTGGGTCCTTCCATTGATTCTGGCAACCACACATGCAAAGGCATTTGTGCCGATTTTCCCATCGCGCCAATAAATAATAAAATACAAGCCACCGTGTTCACCGACCAATGCGTATTGGGGAAAATTGTCATCGTTTGCGTGGCCAAATGATCAGCCTGAGAGAAAACAGTGTGATAATCCAGGCTACCTAAATAATCTAGTATCAGTGCAATCCCTAGAATAAAACCAAAATCACCAACGCGATTGACAAGAAAAGCTTTTAGGCTGCCCAGGGCTGCCGATTCTTTTTGGTAATAAAAACCAATTAGTAAATAAGACACTAGGCCAACACCTTCCCAACCAAAAAATAATTGCAGGAAATTATTGGCTGTTACCAACATCAGCATCATAAAAGTAAACAAAGAAACGTAAGAGAAAAAGCGTTGATCAGCTAAGGCCTCTTCTTCTGCCATATAACCAATGCTGTAAATATGCACCAAGGTTGCAACAAAAGTCACCAGTAGCATCATCACAGCACTCAAGCCATCCAGCATAAAACCTAAATTAAACTGAAAACTGCCACTAATCCCCCAGTTGTAGAGATTAATATAAAGCTGTTGATGATCCAGGGTTACGTATTTGAAAAGCATGGCTGCTGCCGTTAAGGACAACAACATCAGCACAATAGTCACCCAATGCGCTGCAACACGGCCTAGATAACGCCCTCCCAGACCGGCGATTAGGCTCCCCAGCAGTGGTGAAAAGACAACCAGCAATGTTAACAGATAGAGCATGGACACGGTTTATCCCTTAAGCTGATTCAGTTTATCGACATTAATGCTAGCACAACGACGATAAAACAAGACTAAAATCGCCAAACCAATGGCGGCTTCTGCTGCTGCCACTGTCAGTATAAAAAAGACAACGATCTCACCAACACCGGCACTTAAGTACTGGGCAAAAGCGACAAAATTGGTATTCACCGCCAACAGCATCAACTCGATACTCATTAGGAGCACAATCATATTTTTGCGATTAATAATGACACCGGCAAAACCCAGCGCAAACACAATCGCTGCGACAATTAGATAAGCGCTTAACGGGATCATGATTTTTTTTCTCCCTCAACTTTAACGATGCGCAGGCGATCCTGCTTGCTAGCACGATGTTGCTCACGAATAGTCTGTGAGCGTGTATTTGCCTTGCGGCCATGAAACGCCAAACTAATCGCTGCAATAATAGCCACCAGTAAAATTAGTCCAGCTACCTCAAAGGGAAAGATATAGTGGGTATACAACAAAACTCCCATAGCCTCAGTGTTATGATAAGTCTCTGGCACCGGTGGCAAACCTTTTGCGCTATAACCCAAATCAGAAGCCGCCACTGCCCAAGCCATCAATGCCACCAAAGTCATCAGTACCAACAAGCCCAAAGGCAGAAAACGAACAAATTTTGCTTTAAGATAAGACAAGTCGCTATTGAGCATCATGATAACAAAAAGGAACAGCGTCATCACCGCACCGACATAGACAAAAATTAGCACCAAGGATAAAAATTCTGCACGCAGCAACATCCACAATACCGCACTGGCAAAAAAGGCAGCGACCAGAAACAGTACAGCACGCACTGGATGACGGGAAATAACCACCATTAACGCAACAGCAACCAGCATTGCTGCAAAAAAATAAAACAAAAATGGATAAATTGGGAACATCAACAATTCTCAATGGCGATTAACAAGATTAGCCCTGTTGTGCGGCTAAGCCTACCATAACTCGTTAGTTTATGAAAATACCTTGCAGTTTCGCATTTTGTCCGAGTTGGTTGGGCACTGAGGTATCTATTGTTAGCATGAGTTCGGTAGTTACATCTTTTAATTTCAATTGGTTATCTGCCTATTGTCGCTTATTTTTACGCAACACGCCGTTGACACGTCTCTGTAGGATCGATTACTACTCTTGCGGCTAATGGGTGCTTTAAAAATAAGCAACAACTGGTATTCAACGTCAGTTCGACGGTTATCTCTTTTTATTTCAATCGGTTTTCTGCCTATTGTCGCTTATTTTTACGCAACACGCCGTTAATACGTCCCTGTAGGCTCGAGCGCCGCATCCTGCGGCTAACGGTTGCTTTAAAAATAAGCGACAATAGGCAGATTTGCGCATGAAAGTAACTATTTTCGGGTATTCAAGTTAGTTTTTCATCGAGCTCACGTTGTGTTACCATGGTAACATCGATAAAGTGTACTGCTTACTCTAGGCGATGAAAGAAGAACAACCATTACCTGAGGACGATGCAAATAAAGCAGTCACATTAACGACACTGCCCCGCGAAATTCTGGATCATATTTTCTCTTACTTAGACAAATCCAGCTTAGGCAAAGTTGCAAGAACTTGCTCTCTTAATAGAAAAATCGCTAAGAAAATGCTCCTAAAAAAATTGCTGTTAGAAAAAATACCTCTGATGCATATTTTAGACGAGCTAAAAAAACCAAGAGAACAAAGAGAAAGTTACTATTATCAGGAACTTTTAAAAAGTTTCCCTAAAAATTTTTTCACTATTTGGGATAATGATGCAGCCGAAGGCAAATTACTCCTTCGATACTGCGAACAATCCTATAAACATTATAAAGAAGCCATAGCACTGATCTCACTACTTACCTGGGAAAAAGACCATATTAAAAATAAACTGAGTTTGCTTTTAATGCTACTTAACTATTTTCAGTTCCAACCTAATCGAAAAGAATGTGACTTATACGAAGAATATCCGTCAGTCAATAATGCCCATGACTATTATTGCTATCAACTATATAACCTCTTACGTTACTTAAACATCAACAAAAATCTTAAGAAAAACTTTAACAACCCTGTCAAAGTACTTGCTTTCCTTCAATTAGGAAATCTGTTAGTTATTTCGTTGATGATAATTATGTTCTGTCCCATTAACTTTCCCGCCTGGGTTAGCACAGCGATTTTTATCAGTGTTTGCCTACTATTTTCATTCCCTTCTGCTACTTTTTGCTTATTCAGAGATATTTACTCAGACATACAGCTAGAAAAATCATTAATGCAAAGAGGAAATCATGAATACTCAGGTTCATTATCCACAACGCCCCTCACACAAGAAGGATACTCTGTAAAACGATTATTCGATACAATAAGGCACATGAGCATAAACGATATGCAAGAGGCTATCAATGAATCCCACTTCGAATGGGATGAGAAAGGACAACAACAAAAAGCAGCAAAAGTGTTTACATTGTTTTCAAGCGCTACGCTACCACAAGACCCACCAACAGATCAGTCAATTAACCACCTTCCTTAACAGCTTATTTTCTCATGATAAATTCACTAGCATTCTCACTACCTTTTATTGATCCACCAACTCTATTAACTCTTGAATGATACCTAATGGTTGATCCGTTAAATCTGAAATTTCTTCAACAGTTTTGCCCTTTTTCAACATACTTAATAACATTCTCCGCTCTCCTCGCTGAATCCCTTGTCGTATTCCTTGCTGTACTCCTTGCTGTACTCCTTGAGCAAAGCTTTCTTTTTGGAGATGTTCGGCAAGACTTAACATAGTTAACCCCTCTTTTTTGTCAATTTCGCTTACAATATTAGCAAGTTTTCGCTTATCCGTAAACGGCGC
>CAZSHR010000125.1:0-4699 GCA_964606725.1 uncultured Coxiella sp. | reverse complement strand
GAGCATCCGGCTACGAACCGGAAGGTCGGGAGTTCGAATCTCTCCGGGCGCGCCAGTTTTTAGAGCCTGTTTAAAATCTTCGACTTTGAGTCAGGCAGCTGCTCTTTGCTTGCAATCAGTGACAGTCTGCTTGGGTTGTATTAGGGTAGATGAGCTGAGGTTGCCATGCAGTCTTTACAAGAGCGGATTTGTTTAGTTGTCGCCGCCTCTACTGTGGCTGAGTTTCTTTCTTGCTTGCAATCAGCGCAGGCGACCAGGCATTTGCTGGAGTTGCGTATTGATACGATTGTGGGAATTGATCTAGCTTTATTGCAGCAAATACTGGATAGCTTGACTGTGCCAGCTATTGTGACTTGTCGTGCTAAGGCGCATGGGGGTGAGTTTGCGGGTTCTGTTGCCGAGCAGAATAGTTTATTGCAGTTAGCCAATGATGCCGGTTGTGCTTACGTTGATGTGGATGTGGGTATTGCTGCGCAGGTTCATATCGAAAATCAACGCTGTCGGTTGATTATCTCTCACCACGATTTTGCCAAAACACCTGCAAATGATCAGCTATTGAGCGTTATTGAGGTAATGCAGCAGCGCGGTGCTGATGTACTAAAAATTGCTACACAATGCCAGTCGCAGCAAGATGCCAGGCGTTTATTGTCTCTGTTGTTGGCCAAGCCAGCAGATCAAGCGATGATTGTGTTAGGGATGGGGGCTATGGGTAAAATAACGCGCTTGCTGGCCCCATTGTTGGGGGGGTACTTGACGTTTACCAGTTTACAGCAGGTTGATGAAGCTTTGGGGCATATTCCCTACAAGAAGTTGCAGGGGTTTTATGAAAGTATTACGGACTTGTGTCAGTGAGTCGCACGCACGTCACTTTTTAGGCGTTTTTCTGCAACAGCTCGCCCCCTTTTGGGGTAATTTCCACATTTTAGCCCTCTTGAACATAAAATTTTCTCAAAGTGCTCATGTATTTGTATACATTCCGCGTCTTTTCGCAAATTTACTGTCCAATCACATAAAGTGGTGTGGTGATTTATTACGTTTTTCTTGGCTACTAAACTGATTTTATTTTTAAGTTTTCTTGCGAGACTTCTTTTTCAAACTTGACAATGTATTCGGCCAAAAGAGAAACATTCTTTTCAGTCGCATCAATCCCTAATCGGTACTCTAAAAATTCTTTCGCCATTAGCTGCATTACTTTCCTGGTTTCTTTTTTGCTTAATATTTTCATCGATCAAGCACTTAACAAAGCTTAGTAGAAGACAAAACAGCCGCTGCAATTGCAGTAATTGCAAAGCAACCCATCTTGCTCTATTATAGACAACAAAAATTTTTGTTGTCAACAGAATATTTGGTTTTTTGATAATGACTACCTTTGCGCAGCGTTTACGTTTGGCTTTAGAGCGAAAAGGGATTTCTCAGGCAGAGGCCGCAAGGCAGGCGCATATTTCGCAACAGTCTATTAATTATATTATTAACAATAATCTTAAGTCATCAAAATTGGCGCCTAAAATTGCCTCAGTACTGAATATCAACCCTGAGTGGTTAATTTATGGTACGGGTAAGTTTCAAGAAACCAAGATATATGAGCTGCCATTGATCCATAGCTTGTATTTGTTAAATAAATTTCTTAAGCAATCGGTGGATGAAGAGCAGATGGAGTATATAGTAACTGATAAGTATTTAGGCGACTCTTCTTTTGCCTACCTGTTAACGCCAAAAAAGTTGGCAATTTGTTGCGGTGATGGTTCAATAGCATCAAGGGAGTACTTAACCATTGCAAACGATACCATTTGTATTACCTGTGACAAGCAGCAGCAGTCATTTGCCATTTTTGAGTGGAGAATAAGACATGTTGATTTTTAAAAAGCTATCTGATTACTTACATTATTGGTTTGATAGCGTTAAAATGCCCAGAGTGAGTGCTAGGATAGAGTGTTTTGAGTGTCAGCAAGAGAGCGGTAACATGATTGTCGTGTACCGTTTAGGGGGGCGAAAATTATTAAATAAAATGGAGATACATCAATTTGAGCAAGAATATTTTGAGCGCGTTTCTGTCTATGACCAGCATAGGCTGACCAAGATGTCTTCTTTGCAGAATGTACATCTTGCTTTGTTTAAGGAAAGCCATTGTAGCAAGGACTCTTTCATGAATTATCTTCGGGAAGAAGTCAAAAATGAGTACTTATTTTGAGATCAATTATTTCAAGCGTGTGGCAAAAATTAATTATGTGTTATTAACGATTTTTCTTGCTGTATCTGCCTGTTCGCACGCAATGGCGAGTCGTTTAGTGTTGATTGCTGGTTATCCTTTGATTTCTGCGACGCTAATTTACATGATAGTGTTTGTATTAACCGATGTCTTTGCCAGTTACAACCCTAGGCGCTTAGTGGTGATTATTATCTGTTTAGAGGCTCTATTTAATCTGCTATTTGTTGGGTATGCTAATGGTGTAGCCAGCATGCCTTATCCCTCGTATTTTCATTATGCGCAGGCCTACAAGCAGGTTTTTAGTCCAGTGGTTGTGTTGTATTTTGCTAATTTATTGGGAATTTCTATCTCGTCTCTGGTTGATTTATTTATTTTTTATTATCTCTACAGGCGTCGGCGGTGGATATTTTTCATAGCATCGTTTTGCTCTTCGATAGTCACCGTTTCACTGTACACCTATGTGACCGACTATTTTGCTTTTAGGGATGTCTACCCCTTGCATTTATTTGAGCTGATTCGCACTAACATTGTTTCTAACTCTGTTACCTTATTGATTTATTCGATACTAGGGCAATTTTTAGTGATGTTTATTCACAAGCGCTTGAACCCATCGGGTGGGCGTCTTGCCGCCTCAGTAGAGCAAGGCTAGTTAAAACCTCATATGTTCATATTAGAATCAGTAATGGCTGTTGCTGACGTCTTTTTAAGGTTTAGCTAATGCTGGTTTAGGAAATGTGTGGCATTTGCTTCACTCTCTGCACTATTGACTTGTTCTGGTCATTGTTTGCGCGTTAGAATGAGACACGATATGCAAAAAGAGAGGAGCGTATTCAACATGAAAAAGCAGCAATTTACCCTTACCCTTACCCCTACTGATAGTTCTTTGCAGGCGCAAGCGCAGACGATAACGGCAACGGTCAAAGTTAACAAGGCGGAACAAGAAGAGAATTATACCATTGCGATTGAAGGTGAATATACAAAAGGTATTTTCAAAAACCAAGAGCAAGGTGCTCCTGAAAATTTTGAAGCTACAGCCATAGAAAGCAATGATGATCAAACAATTAATGCTGAAAAAGTACAACAAATCATCCAGGCGCAGTTGCTTGCTGAACAGTATAGTCATGATAAATACACTATGAAACTTGAGCAAGGTGCGGCCGTTGTCGAAATTCAAGAGGATGATGATCATAATCCTCCTCCTCCTCCTCCTCCTCCTACTCCTACTCCTACTCCTACTCCTGATAGTCAGGTAGGAGATGCCAAATACACATACACTTTTCATTCGGTTTACTATCTCTATGATCAAGAGAATAGAAGGATAGCGTGGGTTGCTAGTTCGACGGATAATAGAACCCAAAAATCTACGGTTAATTGGGGTGTTATTGCTATTCCAGTACCTCAAGTTACTGAGCCTCAAGAAAAAACACCGTATCTTGATGAATCAGGTGTTGTTCGAATGTATGAATGGTTTCAGCAGCAAGACACTGAATTTCAAAAGCGAATAATAAAAGCTCGCAAAGCTAGTGAGAACCCAGGCAATGATGAGGGTAGCGATTCCAGTGATGTTATATTCCAGCTTGATTTTCAGAACAACCAGCTTTTGGATGCTAGGGGTTACTTATTGACCCCAACACCTGCTGAACCTCAATCTGGGTCTCATATCTCTAGTAATCCTACTATTGTTTACCCCTTTGGTAGACCGCTTAAGGCCTATGGGGTGCCATTAGCTTCTGGTCTTTTGCTGTCGGCTGGTTTAACGGCTTTAGCGAATTTGACCTCTGCTCATGCGCTAGGAGCTGCGCTTCATTTGGGAACCCAGTACGTCTCTTGGTTAACCATGAGTGCTTTCGCGGTGGGGTCTGTGTCAGCTCCGATTTCTGCCTTGGTGGTATTGGGCGTTACCGCATTGGCGATGACCGCTATGTATTTTCACCGCAATAAAAATACTGAAGGCACTGTGGCTTATAATGTTGTGCGTGTCCTGCCAAATAAAGCGATGCCAAGTTTCTTTGCAGAACCTCAACAGGCTGCTCAAGATAATAGTGATGCTGGTGGCCCTACTTATGTTCCATTGCAGCAGCCGGGTATAGCATAATAAATTAATTTTGATTGTTTCGCCCCCTTTTTTAAAAGGGGGCCGACAACTTCAGTTGTCGGGGGGATTGAAAAAATTTTCAAGATACAAATCCCCCCACTGCGCCTTTGGCCCAGTGTAAAAGCTCAGTCTGCCGTCATTTTCGTAAAAATCTGTCCGCTTGAACTGAAAAGCATGATACGCTGTTACAGATTTTTATGGAAATCCAAATCTTATGCTTTTAAAAACGCTTTTTTATTGAATTTTTAACATATCAGCATGTAGAGATAGGCAGGCAATTGTAAAAAAATCACCCTCTTAACAAAGGGTCAGCATGTTATAAACAATATTCTACTTCAGTTCGACATTTATTTCTTTTAATTTCAAGTAGCTTATCTGCCTATTGTCGCTTATTTTTA
>CAZSHR010000124.1:0-4709 GCA_964606725.1 uncultured Coxiella sp. | reverse complement strand
AATGAGAAAAAAAAAGGTCTGTTGCGCAATCAAAGTTTAGGTTTTGTGTATCAATTTCATCATTTATTACCGGAATTTAATGCCTTAGAAAACGTTTGTTTACCTCTATTGATGCAAAAAAAATCCCTATCGTCGGTTAAAGAACGAGCGTATTATTACATTGAGCAAGTTGGCTTAAGCAATCGCTTGTCACATCGGGTAGGTGAGTTATCCGGTGGTGAACGTCAACGTATTGCCATTGCACGCGCTTTAGTGACAGAGCCTTGCTGTGTGTTAGCAGATGAACCAACAGGTAATCTTGATGAAGTCACCGCCGGTCATATTACCGATTTATTACTGTCATTGAATCAACGTCTAGCAACCAGTTTTATTATCGTGACCCACAATCGCCAATTGGCAACAAAAATGCAGAAGACATTACACCTAGAAAATGGGAAGCTGCTGTTATCCCAGTAAAAAAAGATAATTCTCGAGTTGGCCATAGTGCTCTCTATATGATCATAAATTAAACTACTTGACAAATTGGTTTTTGCTATGTAAATTTCGTAGGATACCTACGAAATTTACAGGTAGTGCAGTGAAGAGAAATTTATATCATAAAATCAATCAGTTGCTAGAGTTTTTCCCTGCTGTTGCCATACTAGGACCACGGCAATGTGGGAAAACAACGCTTTCTAAGGCACTAAGACCAGAATGGCTATATGTTGATTTAGAAAAATCTTCCGATTTTAATCGCATTGATACAGATGCGGAATTTTTCCTGAGGCAACATCCTGAAAAAGTAATTTTTGATGAAGCACAACGATTACCAGAGCTGTTTAAATTGCTGCGTGGCACGATTGACCAACATCGCCAACAGAGTGGGCGCTTTATTATAACAGGTTCAAGTAGCCCAGAGTTGCTAACGCAAATTTCAGAAAGTTTAGCCGGTCGTATTGCAACAGTTGAATTAGGCACTTTTAAAAGCAATGAATTAATTGAAGCTCCTCTTAGTGGTTTTTATCAATTATTGCAAGAGCCATTAGCAAAAGAAAAATTACATGAGTTAGCCTCTCCTCGATTATCGCTAGAAACCATACAACGTGCTTGGTATTTAGGTGGTTATCCTGAGCCAGTATTAAAACAATCTCAAACATTTTATCTGCAATGGATGGAAAATTATGAAAACACTTATATTCATCGTGATATTGCCAGCTTATATCCAAAGCTCAATAAGGTAGCTTATCAGCGATTTTTAAGCATGCTATGTCGTTTGTCAGGAAGTATTTCAAATAAATCGGACATTGGCCGAGCGTTAGAAGTCAGCGAAGGGTCAATTCGTGAGTTTATTACGATTGCTGATGGAACATTCCTGTGGCGAAATCTGCTTAGTTATCAAAAATCTAAAACAAAAAGCACTATTAAAATGCCTAAAGGCTATATTCGTGATACGGGTTTGTTACATACTTTGCTCGGTATTACCAGTAAAGAGGCTTTATTTAAGCATCCCATTGTTGGTGCTTCTTTTGAAGGTTTTATTATTGAAGAAATTATTAAAGGAATACAAGCTACGCTGTTAACTCATTGGAAAGCCTATTATTATCGAACTCGCGCTGGTGCTGAAATTGACTTGATCTTAGAGGGGCCTTTTGGAGTGTTGCCCATTGAAGTTAAATATGGCGTGAATGTTCCGAGAAAACAATTGAGTCATTTAGAAAACTTTGTTAAAGCGCATGATTTGCCTTTTGGTTTATTGATTAATCAAGCCGAAAAACCCTGTTGGTTAAGTCCAGATGTTTTTCAATTACCTGCTAATTACCTTTAGCAAGTTCCTTTGCCATTGACTTATACCGTTATAGCTTTATGCTTACGTCAGTTCGATGGTTATATTCCGATTGTCGCTTTTATTTTTACGCAACACGCCGTTAATACGTCCCTGTAGGATCGTGCGCCGCATCCAGCGGCTAACGGTTGCTTTAAAAATAAGCGACAATAGGGAGATTTATGCATGAAAATAACTATTTTCGGGCATTCAAGTTAGGTTTTCATCGAACTGACGTTACTCTTTTGTGTAACGCAAATCTAATTCTCTTGCAGCCTTTACTTCATCCAGACGCCCAATGGTGCAGCTATGTGGTGCTTGACGTAATTTTTCAGGATCGGTTTTCGCTTCCTGATAAATTTTTGCCATAGCTTCAATAAATTGATCTAAGGTTTGTTTGCTTTCAGTTTCTGTTGGCTCAATCAAAAGGCACTCTGGTATCAGTAAAGGAAAGTAAATGGTTGGAGAATGATAACCATAATCCAATAAGCGTTTGGCAATGTCTAAGGCAGTGACGCCATAGGCTTTTTTCAAAGGTTGTGCAGTAATAATAAATTCATGGGTCGCACGGCGCTCTGGAAAAGCAAGGGTATAACCAATTGCTTGTAGTCGTTTCATTAGGTAATTTGCATTGAGTGTGGAGAACTCACCAACACGTTTTAGGCCATTGCGACCCAGCATTCTAGCATACACAAAGGCACGCAATAAAACAGCACAGTTGCCGTGAAAAGTGGATAAACGACCAATGCTATGTGGTAAATCTGCTTCTTGTAACCAACGGTATTGTTGGCCTTCTTTTGCCACAATGGGTGTAGGTAAGTATTTGGCTAAACGGGGGCCGGCTGCAACAGGGCCGCTGCCTGGGCCACCGCCACCGTGTGGTGTGGTAAAGGTTTTGTGAAGATTTAAATGAATCACATCGAAACCCATATCGCCTGGACGATACTGGCCTAGAATCGCATTTAAGTTGGCACCATCGTAATACAACAAGCCTCCAACCCGATGAATCATTGCAGCAACTTGCTGAATTTGGCGCTCAAATACCCCTAGAGTAGAAGGGTTGGTTAGCATAATACCAGCAGTTTGTGGCCCAATCATTTTCTCTAGTGCTGCCAAATCGATATCCCCTTGAGGGCAGGTGGGTATCTCGCGGACTCGATAACCACATTTAGCAGCGGAAGCAGGATTAGTTCCATGTGCAGCATCAGGAACAATAATTTCACAACGAGCAGAGTCACCACGTTCTCTGTGATAGGCTTGCATCATGCACACGCCTGCAAACTCTCCTTGAGCACCCGCCATAGGTGCCAACGAAATCTTTTCCATTCCGGTCACCGCTAATAGAATTTCCTGCAATTCATAAAGAGATTGCAATAATCCTTGATGGTGTTGTGCCAAACGATAGGGATGCTCAGATTGATAGCCTGGTAACAGTGCCAATTCGTTGGCAACTCTGGGATTGTATTTCATGGTACAAGAACCCAGAGGATAAAAATGGGTATCAATAGAATAGTTTTTTTGCGATAAGCGCGTAAAATGACGCACTGTTTCCAGTTCTGATAAACCAGGCAAAGAAAATGCTTGTGTGCGCAAATAATTTGGGGGAATTTGCAAAGGGTCTTTAGCAATGTCTAGTTGAAAAGCACCAGCGCGGCGATCTTGTTGACCTTCTTGATAAATCATGGCGTTTCTCCTAGGGCTTGTGTCAGTTTTTCTATATAGTTGTCTATATCAGCTCTTGTCTTTGTCTCAGTGACACATAGCAATAAACTGTTCTCATAGCGAGAGTCATCTTGGCCTAGTGCATAGCCAGCAGCAATATGATGCTTTTCCATTACCGCCATCACTTCAGCAACGGCTTTCGGTAAGGTAATAGCAAATTCATGCCAATAAGGGCTACTAAAGCGCATGGTAACGCCTGGAATCGCTAATAAACGCTTTTGCATGTATTGCGCGTTTTGGTGGCATGCTACTGCCGCTTCATATAATCCTTTTTCACCCAGTAACGATAAATAAATAGTTGCTGCTACCACCATTAAGCCTTGATTGGTGCAAATGTTTGAGGTGGCTTTGGAGCGACGAATATGCTGCTCACGCGCTTGTAAGGTGAGGGTGTAGCCTTCTCGCCCTTGTGCGTCATGGGTTCTTCCAACTAAACGCCCAGGCATTTGTCTCACATCTGCTTTGCGACAGCACAGAAAACCAAAATAAGGACCACCGTAACTCAGTGGAATGCCTAACGGTTGCCCCTCACCGCAAACAATATCCGCTCCTTGATTTCCCCAATGTCCTGGCGGTTTTAACAAGCTCATGGCTAATGGGTTAACTACAGCAATGGCTTTTATCTGTTGCTGATGCGCCCAATCGGTTAATGTATCTACTGCTTCTAAACACCCTAAAAAATTGGGTTGTGGAATAATAAGCGCATCAGCATCTACATTGATGCTAGCCAGTGTATCTGCTGTAATTGTGCCACTCTTAGCATCAATAGCCACGGTAACTAACTCAATTTGCTGTGGTGTTAATAGGGTTTTTAGAACATCTCGATAACGAGGGTGCAGCGATTCTGGTACGAGGATGCGTTTTTTTGCCTGATTTTTTTGTAACCGTATGGCCATTGCGCAAGCTTCCGCTAAGGCGCTTGCACCATCATAGAGTGAGGCATTAGAAATATCCATGCCGGTTAATTCGGCCATCATGGTTTGGTATTCGTAAATAATTTGTAAACTACCTTGACCTACTTCTGCTTGGTAAGGCGTATAAGCAGTATAAAACTCACCTCGTGTCGTAATTTGCCAAATTGCGGCTGGAATATAATGCTCATAAGCACCTGCACCGATAAAACAACGTCCTGGTTGCACCTGTGGGGCGCGCTCTTTCATTAAGCGTGAAATAGCCATCTCATGGC
>CAZSHR010000123.1:0-4713 GCA_964606725.1 uncultured Coxiella sp. | reverse complement strand
CCATGATATTGCTTCATGGATAAGAAAGAACAGTGATTGCTTCACAGTTAATGTAGATTTGAATATGTTGTTTAATGTAGGACTTATTGAAAAAGACAACGCTATTTTTTTACATCTGAACATTCATCACCTTGTCATTGACATTGTTTCTTGGAAAATTTTATTAAGTAACTTAAAACAATTTCTTTTGAAAAAAAATCAAAGCCCTTCAAATTCTCAAAATTCATTCAAAAAATACCTATATCATTTAAAAACTACAGAAAAAGAAAAAGCCTTGATTCAGAATAGTATTGATTTCTGGAGAAAATCCATTAGCTGTGGTCAGAACAACAAGCGCAAATCAGAAAAGAAAAAACATGATGACTTCGGTCATTTACATTACCATGAATTCAAACCTCAAATCTCACAAAAATTGTTTGAAATCGTAAATCAGATCAAACCAGATAAACGGCTTGCGCTGTTTATCAGTGCTTTCTCATTAGCTTATCATGAGACTTTCAATGAAAGTGATTTCTTCTGTGACATCGAAGATCATGGTAGAAACATTGAAAATTTGGATTTATCTAACCTGATTGGATGGATGACACAAATTTATCCTATCAGAATACCAGATCAACAATTAATGGGGCATATCAAAGATAAAACACACGCCAAACTTTTTAATAGTGTTTATAATTATCTGGAAAGTACCACTGCTCATAGAGAAAACTATGGAATAATCCAGTACTTATTAACGGACGAATCATTGTTAGAATTACCGTATAGAGAGAAACTAAAACGATTAAAAAAATCCAATAAAGCAACTATCCTGTTCGATTTTGTGGGTAACATTAACAGCCTTTCAGAAGCAGAAAATACACTGGAACAGGTTATAAACTTTTTTGATCAGAATGATTCTTCGCTTATTGGAAAACAATATGATCACGAAGTGATTATCGGAAGCCAGTCAGAAAAATTTTTCTTCTCTTATTGTCAACGATACTTTTCCAAAGAAAAAGCAGAGGCACTTTTTAACAAATTGAGTTATTTTATTGAAAAAATTGTGAACTTTCTTGAAAACGAGAAAGAAAAAAATTATTTCGGCAAGCGAATTATTGACTATTACCCGTTGACAGAAACACAACAAGGTATTCTTTTTCAGGAATACACCAAAAAAGAAGCCGTGTACAACAGTCAAGTTAACCTTGTTATAAAAGGTAATCTGAATATTTCAACATTCAAGTCAGCATTAACACAATCAATCCACAATATGGACACCTTAAGAACCGGATTTGATTTATCAAATCTGGATTCAATTCAACAGTTTGTTTGGGAGGACGTGTTATTGCCTTGGACTTTTCTGGATTATACTGATAATTTTAGCAAAGAATCTTCGTTAAAAAATTATTTAATTTCAGAAAGAGCACAGAAATTTGAGTTCAAAAATCCCCCTTATTTCAGAGTAACCTTGATACATTATGAAAAAGATCGTTATCATTTTGTTTTTACCTTTCATCACTCTATCATTGATGGCTGGTCTTTAGCAAATTTTTTTAAAGATATAATGGATAACTATAACCATAATCCTCAAACAGCTTCACCACCTTTTTATGAATACCTTAGCTGGATAAAAAAATACAATTTTCACAGTTCGATCAACCATTTCAAACAGGTTTTATCCGGCTATAAATCGGGTTTCAAACTAACTTTTGATCATTGCTCAGAATTTCCATTAAAAGCTCAAGAAAATCTGTCATACAGTAACCAACTAGGGAGAGAAGTTTCAGAGAATATCAGAGTATTTTCTAAAAAAAACGGGATTACCGTCAATGTTTTTATGCAGGTAGTCTGGGGGTTAACGTTAAAGAATTTCGGTAATACCGATGATTTAGTGTTTGGCGTTATCACATCAGGAAGACATATTGACCTACCATTTATTGAAAAAAGAGTCGGCGTCTTTGTACAGATTATTCCTGTCAGATTCAATTTTCACTCAACTCATACAAGCACACAGTTACTAAGGTCAGTCAAGCAACAGTCTGTTGATTCCTGCAAGTTTCCTTTGCTATCGCTCTCAAAGTTATCACAACAACTTTCAATTCCGGCGCCTATCTTTGACTACGCGTTTGCGTTTGAAAATTATCCAGTATCAAATTTAAGCAAATTCTCAGAAAAGATAGAAATTGATCATGTTGACATTTACGACTCAACCGAATACCCGTTAGTTCTTTACGTCATTCCGGAGGAAAACATACGATTGACTATCGGCTACCACGCTAACCGATTCAGCAGGGAATCGATAAAAAAAATTATCAACTATTTTGTCGACACAACCAATGCTATGTTATCTTTCAAATCCACATATTTAACTAACATTCAACCAAAAGCATCACTTTTCATTCCTGAAATAGAAAAAAAAGATAAAACTTATTATACGATCAACAAAAAATATGAAGAAATCTTACAGCGTCACACCCTTTTCTTTTCTAAGAACAATTTTCCAATTGCCTCGATTAATACTAATGAATCAAGATTTTTATACGATGAAATTTTTATCAAAGATATTTATCAAGTTAACGCGTTAATGATTAAAAAAGACGATATTATTATGGATGTTGGCGCAAATATTGGCATGTTTGCCCTCTACATTCATCAGAAATTTCCTGATACCCGCTTATTTTGCTTCGAACCTATCCCAAAAATATTTGACGTATTGAGTGCTAATTGCCGTGCTTATCTAAAGAATTTTGAATTATTTGATCTTGCACTCTCTGATAAAAAAGAACAAGTTAATTTTACTTTTTATCCCAATAACACAATCATGAGTTCACAATATTCCGATGAAAAGCGTGACAAAGCACTTTATCTAGCAACTAGTGAGCATACAGAAGCGGATGAAAACGCTTTATTATCGAAAAAATTTGCAAAAGAAACAGTCAGATGCAACTCAATCACACTCAGTGAAATTATAAAATTAAAAAAAATAAAAAAAATAAAGCTTTTAAAATTGGATGTTGAGCGATCAGAGCTTTCTATTTTAAAAGGCATTAGTCAAAAAGACTGGCATATCATTGAAAATATTGTGATTGAACTAGAAGATTTTGATAACAAATTACAAGAAATTTTCACCATTCTAGAAAACAATCAATTCTACATAAAAAAATCAAGGCTTTACAGTAATATCTATATCGTATATGCAAGCAAAATCTCACAAATTAACTATAAAGACGATAAAAAATTTGTTAAACCAGAAAGTATGACTAAAAAAGAAAAAAATCTGACTTTTTTTTCCTGCGAAAAACAATTACTAAAACGCTGGTCAGAGGTTTACAACAATTTATACAAAAAAGAAATGGGTGAAAATAATTACAAAGGATGGCATAACAGTTATACTAATCAGTCTTATTCAGAAGCAGAAATGAATCAATGGTTAAGTAACACAGTAGAACAAATAAAAGCGCTGAATCCTCAAAAAATCGTTGAAATTGGTGCAGGCAATGGTCTTCTTTTATCTCAGCTACTGCCAGTGTGTGAGCGTTATACTGGATCTGACTTTTCCAACGAAGCGATAACCGATATCACCAAAAACCTTGACAAAAAACGTAGCAAAGTCAAGCTATTTCACTGTGATGCCATCGATTTTTCAAACTTTAAAGAAAAAGATTATGACACCGTAATCTTAAACTCAATTATTCAATATTTTCCAAATATTTTTTACCTGAAAGCCGTTCTGAACAACGCCGTTAACCTCATCAATGATTCTGGCAGTATTTTTATTGGAGATGTTCGGGATTATCAACATCTAATCGCCTTTCACGTTGAAAAAATTATTAATCATTCCGATAAAAAAATCGCTGAAGATCAACGAATTAATCAAATTTTTCATGCCATCCACAATGATAATGAACTGTCAATCAGCAAAGACTTTTTTTATAACTTTGCAAAAGAAAACAAAAAAATAACACACGTAGAAGTCCTGTTAAAATCAGGAGAAAATATTAATGAAATGACACAATTTAGATACGATGTTGTGCTCTATATTCAAAAAAATATAAAAAATTCTGTAAATTTCTCAACCATAGAACCAAGAACTCATAGTGATTCCGAAGAAATAAGAAATATTTTACTAGACAACAAAACGAAATTTATCCGAATACCTAATCTTTTAAATGCCAGAGTAACTACCACCTATAAAGCAATTAAATCACTATCCGAAGAAAAATCGTCCAAATTCTCCATTTTTCCTGAAAAAGAAAAACAGCATCAAAATGGTATAAATCCATATGACCTTGAATGTTTAGCGAAAAAAAATCATTTATTTTTTAAAATCACACCCGCTAAAAAACCGGAAAATTTTGATTTCTATTTTTATAAAGAAAATTTCTTTCTTCCGCTGATAGAAGCAAGCACTGATAATGACTTTTCAAACATTCCGTGCAAACCTGAATTAAACGAGTTATTATCTTTATTAGAAGAAAATCACCATCATTTTCTGATTGATTCTCAATTAAAAAATGCGATGAAAACTTTTAAGATCAACAATTTTACTCTATTAGGTGAGGCAACAAACAACACTATCCAGCCTGAACTCAGCTAATATCAAAAACCACTCTATGATATATGGAGAAAAATTTTTAACTTGCAATCTTTTTCCGAAGAAGACAACTTTTTTGCATTAGGTGGGCATTCTTTATCTGCTATTAAGTTACTTGATTTGATTGAAGATAAATTCTC
>CAZSHR010000122.1:0-4724 GCA_964606725.1 uncultured Coxiella sp. | reverse complement strand
TATTTACCGCGTGTTGCAGCCAAAAAGGTTATCCTATCGACCGTTAAGTTGATTACAAACTCCGAACTGGGGTTCGCTAAAAACAAGGAATGGGCACTCAATCACAAAACGCTTGAAATATCTCACTATTCCAGCGTATCTTGTTCAATCATCATTCCACCCTCTAAACTTCTCTTGTGCGTGAAATGTCAAAGTTATTGAGTGCCCGACCTAAACGACAAATTATATAAAATACTAGAGAATATTTTTATAAGCGCCTTTATTTACAGTGGTTGCAGATTCTCATGATAGCTATTATGATCAAGCACCTTTCATTCTGTTAAAAACCTTCGTAAATTTATAGTTGGAATAACATGGCTATCAAAAAATCAGAACTTTACAACTCCCTTTGGAAAAGCTGCGATGAACTGCGTGGTGGAATGGATGCTTCACAGTATAAAGATTATGTGTTGACCCTGCTTTTCTTGAAATACGTATCCGACAAGTATTTTGGAAAAAAAGACCCAGTTATCGTGGTTTCCGAGGAATCTTCATTTGACAACTTAATCAAATTCAGGGGAAGAGAAGATATTGGTAATGCCATCAACATCGCGCTTGGTGAATTGGCGAAAAATAACTGTAAACTTGCCGGCGCCATCAACGCCGCGGATTTTAACGATGAAGAGAAGCTGGGTAAGGGCAAAGAGATGCAGGATCGTCTTTCGAGACTGATCGCGATTTTTGCTGATCTGAGTTTTCATCATAACCGCAGTGATGACGATGATTTACTGGGTGATGCTTACGAATACTTGATGCGTCACTTTGCGACAGAAAGTGGTAAAAGCAAGGGTCAGTTTTACACGCCGTCTGAGGTGTCGCGTATTATAGCCAAGATTATTGGCGTTAACGATCAAACTATTCGAGAAAATACCGTTTATGATCCTGCCTGCGGTTCGGGTTCTTTACTGCTAAAAGTAGCCAATGAGGCGCTCGATGATATGACGATTTATGGACAGGAAAAAGATGTAGCGACCGCAGCATTGGCAATAATGAATATGATATTGCATGGAAGTCCAGCCCCAGAGATTCCACCCGGTGGAATCAGTACTTTATCAAATACTTGTTTTTTTAATGAGGAAGGCACTGGATTAAAAACCTTTGATTTTATTGTTGCTAATCCGCCTTTTTCGACTAAATCTTGGCAAAATGGTTTTATTGTCGATGAACATAATAAAACCCTGCATGACCCTTATTCGCGATTTGATTTTGGTGTTCCGCCAAAGAAAAATGGCGATTATGCTTTTTTGCTGCACATTATTGCGTCTCTGAAAGATACTGGAAAAGGGGCAGTTATTTTGCCTCATGGTGTACTATTTCGAGGTAACGTTGAAGCAACCATTCGGAGAGCTATCGGTGCTCACGGTTATATCAAAGGAATTATTGGATTGCCTGCTAATTTGTTTTACGGAACGGGTATTCCTGCTTGCATTATCGTGTTGGATAAGGAGAGCGCTTCTTCTCGTCAGGAGATTTTTATGATCGATGCCAGCAAAGACTTCATGAAAGATGGCAATAAAAATCGACTACGCTCTCGGGATATTCACAAAATTGTTGATGTTTTTAACAAGCGTTTGGAAATTACGGGTTACTCAAGAATAGTACCCTTGTCTGAAATTGCTGACGAAAAAAATGATTACAATCTGAATTTACCGCGGTATATTGAGGCCAATGATAAAGTCGATATTCAGGATTTGACCGCGCATCTTAAGGGAGGGATTCCGAAGCGGGATATTGAAGCGCTCTCCGATTACTGGAAAGTGTTTAAAAATGTGAAAAAAACCTTGTTCAGACAAGGTGAAAATCCTGATTATTTTGTCGCTCAAAAGAAGGTTGATGAAATAAAGACAACCATTTTGGACTCAGCCGAGTATCAAAAATATCTTAATAAAGTTTCAGCTGTATTATCTGATTGGAAGGCTGAATTTGAGCCTTATTTGAAAAGTCTCGGCCGAGGTTGTAAGCCAAAAGTAATAATTAATAAACTATCGGAAGCTTTGTTACTTTCTTTTGCGGATGTTCCCTTGCTGGATAAATATGCGGTTTACCAGCATCTTATGGATTATTGGGATGATACGATGCAGGATGATGCTTATTTGTTGTCTGATGTGGGTTGGGGGAAGGCTGCTGCGCTTTATGGATTAGTCGATAATCGTAATAAAGATGGAAAAATCAAGCAAATCCCCGATGTTGTCATCGGTTCCGGCAGGCAACTGAAAAAATTCAAGTCTGAGTTAGTTCCTGCGGCTTTAGTGGTTGAGCGTTTTTGTTATGAGAAAAAACAGGAAATTGATCGTGTTGAAGCAAAAAAAGACGCGCTTAGTCAAGAAATTGAAGAGTTTATGTCAGAGCATGGTAGCGAGGGTGGTTTGCTGGAAGATGCTAAAAATGACAAAGGGAAGCTAAGCAGCAAGAGCTTGAAAGATTATCTTAAGGCAACCAAAGGTGATGATGAGCTTGGTGATGAGCGAGCTTTAGTTAAGCATTTGCAAAAATTATTCGATCAGGAGTTGAGTCTTTCTTCTGAACTCAAATTGTTACAATCAGTGTTAAATGAGGAGCTACTTGCTGAGTACGATAAACTGAAAGTTGATAAAATCAAAGAGCTGGTTGTGAATGATAAATGGCTTACTACTTTGGAAAATCGTATTTTAGGTGAGGCGGAATCGATTATTCGAACGCTGGTTAAACGAATTAAAGAACTTGAAGAGCGATACGCTTATCCCATGTCAGAATTAAGTGAGCAAGTTGCTGAATATTCACTTCGTGTTGATAGGCATTTAAAGGAAATGGGGCTAGATTCGTAATGGAAAAAATAGAAAAAGGTTATAAGCAAACTGAGATTGGGGTGATTCCTGAAGATTGGGAAGTAAAATTTATACGAGAAATTACAAACCTTCAAAGAGGCGCATCGCCTCGACCCATTAACAGCCCCGTTTGGTTTGACCAAAAATCAGATGTTGGGTGGTTGAGAATTTCTGATGTAAGTAAGTCAAGAAAATATCTTATAGAAACAGTGCAAAATCTTTCAGAGGCAGGAATTTCTAGTAGTAGATTTGTGAAAATTAATAGTCTTGTTATGAGTATTTGTGCGACTGTAGGAAAGCCAATTATCACCAAAAAGAATCTGTGTATTCATGATGGTTTTGTAGTTTTTAATAATTTAAAAGCTGATAAAAACTACATATACTATGTATTGTCTAATATAGAAAGTGATTGGTTTAAATTTGGCCAAACTGGTTCGCAAATGAACTTGAATACGCAAATTATTAACATTACTAAAATCTTTCTGCCAAAGCTGATCGAGCAAAAAGCGATTTCTGCTACCCTATCGGATATCGATGACTTGATTGAAAGTCTTGAGAAGCTGATTAACAAAAAACGCAGCATAAAAATAGCAATGATGCAGAAATTGTTAGCTGGTAAAGAAAGATTATCGTTTTCTAGTGGGAAATGGAAAAAAATTCGCCTTGGTGAATACATTTCTTTGCAAAATGGATACGCGTTTAAAAGTTCATGTTTTGTTAAAGATGGTGTCCAAATTGTGAGGATTTCTAATATAAATAATGGTCGCGTTTGTCTTGACGATTCTGTTTTTTATCCATCTTCTGTTGAGATTCAATCACAGTTTATTGTTAAAAATGGGGATATTTTAATAGCAATGTCTGGTGCCACAACTGGGAAAGTTGGATTATACAGAGGCGAAAAGTGTTTGTTTCAAAATCAGCGAGTTGGAAGATTTATCGTCAAGAATTCGCTTCGCTGCTCAAAAGACTATCTTTTTCAACTCGTTAATTCCGAGTTTTTTATTTTAAAATTAGTTTCTTTGTTAGAACAAGGTGCTCAGCCAAATGTTAGTTCTGAACAAATTGAAAACTTAGAATTCGACTTCCCTGAAGAAATATCGGAGCAAAAAGCTATCGCTGAAATTCTTTCAGACATGGATAAAGAAATCGAAGCTTTAGAAGCACAATTACAAAAAACGAAAGCGATTAAAGCAGGTATGATGCAAGAATTATTAACAGGCAAAACACGATTGCTTAAACCAACATAAAAACCAAACAATTTAATAACTAGTGGAGTGGACGGCTTGATGACTAGTAAACTTGATGAAAAAGAGTCTGAGACTCAGAAGCGTATCGTCTCTCTTTTTACAGAGACCTTAGCTTATGATTACTTTGATAAACCAAGAGACGGCAAAAACAGCAATATTGAAACTAATAAGTTGCGTGACTTTCTTAAGCACAAACAAGGTTACACTGATGTGCTTATCGATCAAGCAATAAAAAAATTGAGTAAAAATGTAGATTGTAGTGAGCTTACGTTTTATGAGTCGAACAAACAGGTTTATGAGTTGTTACGTTATGGTGTTAAAGTCAAGGAAAATGTCGCCAGTAAAAATCAAACGGTTTGGTTAATTGACTGGAAAAATCCTCATCGTAATCAGTTTTTTATTTCCCAAGAAGTGTCAATTACCAAAAATCGCAATGCCCGTCCTGATATTATCCTCTACATCAACGGTATTGCAATTGCGGTGCTTGAGTTAAAACGATCAAAAGTTGATTTAAATCAAGGTATTACTCAAAATTTAAGAAATCAGACCAAGGACTTTATCCAATCATTTTTTACAACAGTGCAGTTTGTAATGGCAGGTAACAATACGCAAGGATTACGCTATGGCACGATTG
>CAZSHR010000121.1:0-4851 GCA_964606725.1 uncultured Coxiella sp. | reverse complement strand
GACCGCCACTTTGCGTGCCAGTCTGGATATTGGTAATCAGGTTTTACATGCTTTGGGGCAGGTGGCGCACTTGCATTATCCCAAGGTGGAGCAGGCGGCGTTTGTCGTATTGAAGTCGCCGGATATTCCGTCTTTGCTGATAGAGACCGGTTTTATTTCCAATGACCGTGAGGAATTAAATCTAACATCATCAGCCTACCAGAAGAAATTAGCTAACGCGATTACGCAAGGTATTTCCCACTATTTCACCAGAAAGCCTCCTCGTGGTACCTGGCTCGCGCAGCAGAAAAAATAAATACCTAAGTAAAACAGCAATAACTATTTCATTTTTAAAATTATACGCTTGGGAGTAGACAGACAGAAAAAAATATGTCATGATTGTCTTTCAAGGTGAAGCGGCAAATTCGCCTGCTTTTCTTGGTAGATTTGGAGGATATTTATATGAATAAACATACGATTCCGTTTTGGTATCATCCCACAACAGTATTAGCGTTGGATGATGACTCCAGGTTTCTGAACTTGTTGAAAGGGTCTATTGATCCAGCGTTTTTTACTGCGGTAGAAACTGACCCGCATAAAGCTTTGGCATATTTGAAGCGCCATAGCTACGATACGAATCAACTGTCAGGTCAACTGATGGAGCAAAATTTTGATGCTACACCAAATAATCAGCAAGCAGAAACTTACGAAATTAACCTTAATCAGTTAAAACCCCATGTTTTTGTTGCGGATCGCTACCAAAAAACGGTTGTGTGTTTAGTTGATCGCGACATGGAGAGCATGGATGGTTTGGAGTTTTGTCGTATGGTTAAGGAAACTGAAAATCTTTGTGTGAAATTGATTCTTCTAACCGGCGTTACCACCATGGGTGAAGCCGTTAGTGCATTTAACGAAGGTAAAATTGATGCCTACATTGAAAAGCGCAATAAAGAATCAACAATTAAACAAGTTAATGAGTTTCTTAACAAGCTTGCCCGCCAGCAATTTGAAGAAATGAGTCAGCTAATTATCAATAAAGGACTGTCTAGTTCTTTTGCGCATTTATCGGATCCAATTTTTTATGAAACTTTTAATCGAGTAAGAGAGGCAGAAGGGAGTGTTGAATTTTATCTGCTGGATGCCACCGGAAGCTTTTTGCTGATTGGTCGAGAAGGTCAGGGCAAAATCTTGCTGGTACATGCAGATAGTGATTTTGAGGTGATGCGTACCATAGCTGATGAAAGTGATGCGCCAAATGAGGTATTGCAAGCATTGGAGAATCGCAAGCAGTATCCCATGGTGTTTTTGCATGAAGTGTCTACTGAATTAACAGGGGCGTCTTGGCTTGAGGTAATGGCGCCGGTAACAGAAATTAAAGATCAAAAACTTTTTTACAGTCTGATTGATCAGGCCAGTTTCAAAGGCAACTCTTTATTGTAAACTGTGACAGAATTATTTTTCAGCGAATGACAGTTGACATTATTTGTTGAGAATTTTCGGATTTTATTTTTTTGGCTTGAGCTGCTATTGACTTGTTAACCCGAATCAATAAGAATTGCATTGTTACCAGTACCTCGGAGTCGTGGCAATGCTTCAACTTGATATAGCTGTGGACAATAACACAGTTGAGGAGGGAACCGAAAAAAGTAATCTGTTTCAGTGTGATAACTCTCCCGTTGTTGATGGTGTTTATCAGAGACGGTGGGAGAGTCGCAGCTCTGTAAGAACCAGCCCAAGAAAAACTATTGATTTTACCCGTTCTGGGTTTTTCTTTCCGCCTGATAAACAGCTAGTATTGCTGTTGCCTGAAATAGCGGTTTTGGGTGAATCAGTAAAGCGGGAAATCCTGCTTCATTCTTTTTACAAATACCTTAATGATATTATTCATCTCGAAATCCATTTAATCAGTACGGTATGTCATAACATTATTTACGGTGGTCTCGCTGTTACTTACCCTGAATCCATAAAAATTGCAGCTTATACCGTAATGATTGATGAATACTATCATGTTTATGTGGCGCGTGATATGATGAATCAGTTGGATAGTCACTTTACCGGCTTTAAAAAATTGCTTTTTCCGGCTTCTGATTCCTACAACGCTGTACAAGAAGTTCAAGAGCGATTGTTACCTGAGCACCGGGATATGTTTTCTATTATTGCGGTTTGTTTATTTGAAACTACATTAATTGGTGATCTGATAGAATTTTTTAACGATAAAGCCGTGCATCCTTCCATTCGCTTCTACATAAATGATCACATGAACGATGAGTCTAAACACCGTGGGTTTTTTTTAGAGCTATTGGCTTACACTTGGAAAAATTTGCCAGATGATTATAAAGTTGCTATTGGTAAAGAGTTAGTGTTTTTTATCAAGCGGTACTTAAATGTCGAATCAGAAAAGCAATATAATCAGCTCATTTTAGAAAAGTTTTTAAAAGACAGTCATAAGATTGAGGAACTATTATCCAAGCTTTATGAGAATTTTACCATTGTCGCTGATATCCCAATAGTAAAAAACATATTGACAGTGCTCAAGCGTACTAAAATCATGGATTGCGGGTTTGTAAAAGATCGATTTGCTGAGCATAACTTGTATATTTAAGTGTAGATGAAAAAGCTAAAATTTTTAGTCGCCTACCCTCATCATAAAATCACCGAGAACCTAGTTGCTTATTTGGTAGAGATTGGCCACGAAGTTGACTTGATTAAGTCGTCTGATAGTTTCCGTTGGCTTTCAAAATATGATTATAACCTGACTGTGGTAGAAAAAAGTAAGCTGGATAAAAATAGTTATGATTTTTTTCTGGATTTGGGTGAAACTAGTCTGGCAAACTTGTCGTCATTACATATCAATACAGAGTGGACAAGCGGAAATCGTGTAAAATGCAGTATTAAACTACATATTCAGGACAACATTATCGATATTGCTTGCAGAATTATGATTTTTTCGGATAGTTCTGTTGAGCAACTCTACGAATTGATTACTGAGACTTTCATTGATGCGATTGTGGAGTTGGCAAGAAACAAAGATCGCGTGATTCATTTCCCTGTTGTGAAGCAATGTAACTGTTTTTCCTTATCCACTCTGATAAAATTAGAGAATCAAGTTAGTCAGCTTAATTGTCATTATAAAGAAGTGGCATCAGATATTTATGCACAATTCTCGATTCGCACATTAAGCAACACATTATTGAATAAATCGAGACGTACAAAATTACTGAAGAACCTAGATTTAGGTTCGATTCAGGTAGAATTGATTTTGATAGCTTTGTTATCCTTATTAAATGCGAGGCGTGAGGCAGTATTTAATTATGATTTTTCCTGTCGTGGCCAGCACATTAAAAAATTTGTTACTATTAATCCATTAATGAGTTATAAAATTGTTTTAGAAAACTTATCAAATACAGTTTATAATCTTTCAGAAAACCAGTTTTTTAGTTTTTATTTATCTCAAGATCAACCATCAGAAATAGCATTAACAGTTGATGGGCCTGTTTCGATTAATGAGTCAAAGTATCTGTTAAGCATTGATTATTCTTCATCTCGTAAGCGTTTGATTATCAGTTATGAGAAGGGGCTTTATTTTTTTGATGAATGTGATCGGTATATCTACTATTTTATCGAAAAATTCGATGAATGGCGTCAGCAAGAAAAACCATTGCAGGATATTTTATATGCAGATATTGCATTATATCGTGAGCAACTTGATCGTTGGAGTGGTGATTATTCCGGGGATTTGGAAGAAAAGACAGTTCATCAGCTATTTGAAGAGCAGGTAGAAAGAACGCCGGATAATGTTGCTATAGTTTATGAAAACAGAAAGTTGACGTATTCGGAATTGAATCAGAGAGCGAATCAACTTGCGCATTATCTAGTGGGTCGCTATCAGATTGAGCCGGATAACCTGATTGGTTTGTATTTGGAAAGATCAGAATATACTATTATTGCAATTCTTGCTGTGTTAAAAGCAGGCGCCGCCTATGTTCCGATAGAAACTACATGGCCTGATAAAAGAGTTAATTATGTACTTCAAGATACCGATGCTATTTTTTTGTTAATTAATAAAAAATGCAGGAAAAAAATAAATCATTTTTTATCTAAAAGTGTTAAGGAAAGAATAGAAGTAATAGATGTTGATTGTTTTGAAAGTGATAATTTTTTAGGTAATATTGAATCGAAGGTTAGAGAATCAAATTTAGCTTACGTGATTTACACAAGTGGTACAACTGGTAATCCTAAAGGTGTATTGATTGAGCATAATGGTGTCGTTAATTTGGCAATAAGGCAATCTAAAGTATTTGAATGGAATAATAAAAAAATCTGTCAATTTCGCAATTATTTACTATATGCTGATTATAGTTTTGATTCCAGTGTTTCTGAGACATTTACTGCAATTTTCAATGGGCATACTCTGTATATTCCAGAAGCTTCTATCAGAAATGATCTGTATTTACTAGATTCGTATATTCGAAATAATAATATTCAGGTTGCAACAATACCACCGTCATTATTGTTGCCAGAGCCTGTATTAAATTTGGAAACGCTTATTGTCGCTGGTGAAAAAACTGCTAATAATGTATTGAATACCTATGTTAATCATACACATCTAATTAATGCGTATGGACCTACAGAAGCCACGGTATGCTCAACTTTTAATCATTATAAAAAAAATGATTCTAACATGAATATTGGAAAACCACTCTTCAATAAATTTATTTACATATTAGATAATAATTTAATTCCTTTGCCTCCGGGAGTTGTTGGTGAAATATATATTGGTGGTGTTGGTATTGCACGTAGATATTTGAATTTACCTGAAATGACAAAGAAATCTTATATTGTTAATCCATTTCAAACAGGTAAAGAAAAATC
>CAZSHR010000120.1:0-5021 GCA_964606725.1 uncultured Coxiella sp. | reverse complement strand
CTACACGGACGTATTAACGGCGTGTTGCGTAAAAATAAGCGACAATAGGCAGATAGCTACTTGAAATTAAAAGAAATAACTGTCGAACTGACGTTATTTACCGCGTCTCACCTTGCAAACCTAACACAAGGCAAAAGGCTTTAAACGTGCGAAACTCCTGACCACTACCGCGCTTCAATATGCTTTAAGTAAACCCATTGGTTATCTAACAAGGTTTTAAAATCCGGTGAATTCTGCAATGCAACATCCAATATCTCTTTATGCGCGTAAACAACAACCATAATGCGTCTAGGCTCATGCATTAATCGTGATTGAAAATGCGTACTTTGCAATGGCAAGCCAATTTTCAGATCACTTAAATTTCCTTCTAACACACCAATACCAGGCAAGACATTATGTATCGCCTTATTACCTGCACCAAATAATTCAGGGTTAACGGATGAAAAATAATATTGGCTACTAATCCAATGTGCAACAATAGCAGGAGCAGACAGTATGCTTGTTAAAATATCACCGCTTTTATCAAGAGAAGGCTCATAAGAATGAAGAAAAGTTCGGCGCCCTAAATCTTGATGGCAGGTTAATTCTCTGGGAGCAATAATAATCGCGGCACAGTTAATCAAGCCTAATTCTGGAATAAGCTCTGACCAATTCTGCTCTCTATGCGCCAGCTTGTTAATACCAGGCAAGCTGTAGAATTTTTCAGTTCGTAAATTTTTCGCCGCACAATCAACTGCCTGCTCAATAGCTGTTGGCAAACCTTCTGCAAACCATTCCAAGCGATCATAACTGGTATGATGACAAGCAGGGACAAATTGGGTTTGGTCAGGAATAACAATACCTACTTCTTTAAGCTTTAAGCGTATTTTCTCATTATTAAGAATCTGGCACATCACCATTGCATTAGGTATGCCTGAATTACCACCACAAGCGCCACAATCCAATGACGATTTGAAAGGATTATTAATATTATCAGATTGATGAGCACAAATGACAACCCACGCAGAGAAATTATCAACCAAACCAATAGAGTTCAACAGATTACAAGCTGCTTGAAATTGTTGCTCTTGCGACAAATTATTACTAACACTCAAAGAGCCAGTTTTCTTTTTTAGCGTTAATTTTGGCTGTATTGTCTTATAAATCATAAAAAATGCAAACCAAAATCCTAGCATCTCGAAAAGGGCAAAAGGTGAGACAGATTGTTTTTTAGAAAAATGAGCCATTTTTCTGACTCTCTCAAAAAAAGCTTTTAACTTGCTCGTCTTTCTTTGAATATCAAGTGTCGGCGTTGCATCCACTAATGCTGGGAATTGATAAGAAACACTACCTGCATCATTTAGCTTAAAAATTACCCCGAAAAATCCTGCAAAGCCAAAAGTTTGATAGTTTCCTTGTGCCTCAATATGCCTTCTTAAACCTTCTGAACGAGTATCAATACAAAAAATAAATTGTGCATCATAGCGCTTATCTTTTTTAACAAAAGACTTATTAAATTTCAAATCAAGTTGATCGAAATAGTGTAACTCAAAAGCTGTCTGCCAAATATAACATTTTCTAATGTATTCTTTTTGATTATTAATTAGTAACGCAGCAGAAGATTTTTTATAAGATATTTTCTTTTCAATCACCATAGTGTATTCATAAGAAAGCCACATCAATAAAATAATTTCACATGCATCTTGACCAGCAACCCAAGGGTTATCTGGATGACGATTGCGCCAATTCATAAAGCTAGACCAACCATAAACTTGCAAATAAATTGCCTGCAGGTAATCAAAGGCTATTGCTTCGGGAATATCGAGCTTCTCTAGAATAAATGCAATTGCCTCCTCCAAGGGCATAGAGCGCAAACTCTCCAAACCAAGATTCTTGAGTTGATTTCTTTGATGCCAAAAAGAGATTAAATCACTATCACGATAGTGATTTAAACCAAAATAATCTCTTAACAAGGTAAAAATCTGCTCTTTAATCCATATAGTAGGGTTCTGAAATTGATATTCATCACACTGCTCAGAAAATAAAATATCCAAACTAAAAGAATTTTGATGAATTGACTGCTCCACCCAATGATCTATTTCAGCTTCATTAAGTTGCTTATTATCAAGCATTTCAATAGCCTTATATAAATCATGACGCGATATTTGTTGCATCTGGTACTGCGAATGATAATAACTTATGTCCATTAAGCCATTAATCCCATACTGACTCACCACATCAGCAAAAGATTGATTGCGCAAACTCCATAGCGGATTGGTTGCAATAAAAGAAGTCAATGGCCAAGATTCCATTAATACTTTTTTTGATTCTTTAATAGCGTCATTGACTACCATGATATTAGTTACCACTTATTATTAGAGATGATTCAAAATTATGCCTGGAAACAAGCCACACATAACATTAAAAATAATAACAGCTAGAAAAACTAAATGATGCAATTTAGCAATAGGCTCTGAGAATAATATCGAATAGTTTTTATTAAATGCATAAAGCTGCAAACTATGCATAATCACAATCGACAACAACATGATTAAACTAAGATACATCAATGCCAGTATTAAATTCTCACCCAAAAGAGCACTTAACAAGTAAAACTCAGAAATAAAACTCGCCGTTCCTGGTATACCAATCAGCAATAATAAGCCTAATACAAGATAAAACACACGCCTTGGAAATCGATTGTTGCTCCTCAGCGCCGTTTGAGCAGCCGGATTTCTCCTGGCTAATAACGCCAACATCAACAGCACTGTGCTGATATTCATAATATGAAAAATTCCAATTTTGAATACGTTAATATCTCCATCGAAAAAAGCAATATTGGTAAAAGCAAGCTCGAACAAAACCAAGTATACCATTAGTAACTTAATTGAAAAACAGCGATTGGCAACTGTTAAAGCAAATATTCCGATTAGCAAAAAAATAGAGATTATTGATTTATGCGCCACAACAGTTGTTGCTACCAAAGAAGCATTGAACATCAAACCATAAACAAAAGCTGTAGTAGTAATAAGCATTGCTACAGCATAAAATACAAATACCGCTTTACGATAAGGTTGAATGTTAATAATATTCCCCAACACTCTTAACGGATTAAGAAAGAATCGCCGTAAAAATCTTTCTGTACCATCTTTAAATTTTGTTGCAATATTGGGACCTTTACTCAACCATGAATAGCACTGAAAGATAAACAAAGCTAGCAACAACAGTAACTGAAAACGTGTAGAGATTATACCGGTATAATCATAGTGATACAGTAAGCGAGAAAAGCCATAAAAAAAACAAAGATAGAAAAAAAACAGTAACCCAATAGCTAGATAGCACGACATAACAAGAAGTTTACCAGTATTCTCTAGCAAAACCATCTTGAGCACCATGGTCATAATAGTGATAAACATAAAACCATATATCAGCAACGGAATGCTCATGCCTACTTCTCTAAACAAAAACAACCCTAAAGAAAATATCAGTAAAGCAATTGAAAAGGCCTTAAGCAGTGACTTATAACAGACTGTCTGGTACGATTTTTCCTGGCTACCACATAAGGTTTGCCCTGCATTCAAGAATAAACTCGCTTTATAAAATCCATGTGACATCAAGTGAAAAATAGCAGCAGGAAATGCTCCCAAACCACATTGGGTTAACATATAACCCATCTGTCCCATGGTCGAATAAGCAAGCTTCTTTTTGATATCGGGTTGTTGATTCATCCAATGAACACTCAACAATGCGCTGACTAAGCCAACAAGCAAGATAAGGTAAACAAGATAATGAAACTGTGTCAATGCACCACTCACTCTTGCCAACAGAATACCCCCAGCATTAATAACACCTGCATGCATCAAT
Organism: uncultured Coxiella sp.; assembly: GCA_964606725.1. Classification (GTDB taxonomy): domain Bacteria; phylum Pseudomonadota; class Gammaproteobacteria; order Coxiellales; family Coxiellaceae; genus 2-12-FULL-42-15. The sequence goes on along the minus strand of CAZSHR010000120.1, from coordinate 1,178 downwards.
GCAGAAACAGGTGTCGGCGTCTCTAACGTATCGATTAACCAACTATGGAAAGGAAACTGAGCACATTTAGTCATGACACTGATAAACAATAAAGCACAAATCCATCCAGCATAAGTGCTCAATTGTATTGCTTCAAAAGAGGAAGCAGCGCCACTATGAAAAGTCAGGACAATCGCTAACAGGAAACTACAATCACCAACACGATTAATGATAAATTTCTTTTTAGCAGCTCGATTAGCAGCAGCATCATGATGGTAATGATTAAGCAGCAGATAAAGATTAATGCCGATAAACTGCCAGGCAACAAATGCGGTTAACAAATTAGCTGATAGCACAAGTAACAACACACTGGACAAAACCAGATTAAACTGCGATAAAAATCGCATTCTTGTACTGTCACTTTCAAGGTAGTTCTGCGCATAGCGATAGATAATAAACCCAATGACTAGAATAAATGCGCTAACGATTTTGGCAAGCAAATCAAACTGTAGCGACAAACTTAGCCTAATGCCATCAAAATCCAGAACTGTTAGGGTAGAATGAATGGCTTGCGGTTGATAAAAAGCATAGCCAACCGTAGCAACAATAAGGCCTACCATCAAGAGTTGTATAAAGGCGATTAGGAAACTGTCTTTCCTAGGGAAAAAAATAGGCGCTACACTAGTAAAAAACAGTATGCATAAGAATAGCACGGGCATCATAGTCAACAAGCACCTGTAATGTGGTCACTAATTCATATCGAAGGCAACTATAACTGATAAACAATTACTGGGGCAAGGCAATAATGGTACTTCACTGCTACATCGCTAAATTAACGTCAGTTCGATGAAAAATTAACGTTGATAGGAGGAACGAGTTATTTTCACGCACAAATCTGCCTATTGTCGCTTATTTTTAAAGCAACCGTTAGCCGCAGGATGCGGCGCTCGAGCCTACAGGGACGTATTAACGGCGTGTTGCATAAAAATAAGCGATAATAGGCAGATAGCTGGTTGAAATTAAAAGAAATAACTGTCGAACTGACGTTTTATTACCTTTACAGGAGTTTCAAACGAATCAGGCTGGGGCGCGGTTAAGACGATTTCGCCCGCTGTGCTCACCTTGCGCCTGCTTGCGTTGTAATGGTCGCCTCCATTCGACATCCTGTCTCAGGTCGGCTCAAAACAACCTCCTGTTGT
>CAZSHR010000119.1:0-5081 GCA_964606725.1 uncultured Coxiella sp. | reverse complement strand
CATAAATTCCATGGTTCAAATTATGAAAACTTTATGTTTTCACAAATTGTGTTTGATATTTGTCAAGGAATAAAATTTTTACACTCAGAAAATATTGTCCATCGTGATTTAAAGCCTGAAAACATACTGTTAGATACAAACCTTCGTGCTAAAATAGCGGATTTTGGCTTTTCGAAGGATCAGAATAGTTGGGAAACAAGTGCTAGAAACTTTGTTGGTACACCTCTTTATGCGGCTCCTGAAGTTTTTTCTCATGGTTCTAAAGAGGCCAAAAAACCTAATGATATTTTCTGCTTTGGTATGATTGTACGAGAAATGGTGACAGGCGAAAGGCTTTATACTGATGAATATCTTCCCTTAAGAGATTTTATAGAGCAAAAAAATAATATTGAAAAGCTTCCTAAACCTCTTAATTGTGGTGATCTTTTTTTGAATTTAATAACATCATGCTTGAAAAAAAACCCTGCTCATCGCCCAACTATAGAAAACTTATCAGAAAAATTATTACAGGACGGGACACCTAGTCTAGCAGCAATATCTGCATTGCCGCAATTGCCAGCAGGGGAAAATAGCACCGAGGAATTGTTTGAAAAAATAGCTAATCGGGAGTTTGTTGATGTTAGGTTGATTCTCGACAAACCAAGTGGAAAAAATCTTCTGCTAAAGAGGGGAAACATGCCAATTGAAATGCCAACTTTTCCATCTAAAAAAATTACCGCCTTACAATTGACAATCTGCCTATGGGATTTTGATATGTTCAGCAGTATTTCTGATTATTTTGAGAAATACGAACTTACAAAGGAGCGCAAAGAACAAATATTTCAATGGCGCTATCAAAAACCTGGAAGCACAGATACTTATTTTTTCGAATTTGATATTGGGCCAACTTTAACAGCCTATGAAAATTTCTTACAGTTTAGTAAAGCGATTCGGAATAAAATTATACTAACAGAAAATGATAAGAAGAAATTTGATGAAAACCCCAAAAAATTTTTAGAAGCAAAAGAAAAAAATTCACACGATTTTTTAGATAAAAATCAACTCTCTGCTGCAGCTCATGCGAGTAATAAAATGTTACAACAAATTGGTTTGGCTCAAAAAAGCTGGCCAATGATTCTTAGATGCTTAATGCTTGATCGTGCAGATAGGGCTTGTTGGGGAGGGAAGAATTTTTCTAATGCGACTCGCGTTTCTGGCATTAGCTTTGAAGATTGGAATTTAGATAAGAAATTGGGTGAAGATACGCAGAAAGGTGGTTATGTTTGGATGCGTGGTAAGGGAAAAATTCCTTATCGTTGTTTTTTGTTAGTTGAATTTTTGCCGACTCTTTATGAAGATTTGAATATTGATTTTAATTTTCTAATGAAATTATCGGAGCATATAAATTTTTTAATGTCAGGTCTGATTAAAAAAATTGATAGTAAAGACCCTTTACCTGAAGCACATAATTTAGCCCAATCTTCCATCAGATTTTGGAAGCCAATAGGTGAAGTTGAATCACTGTTGCAAGCTGTTTTTAGTGCAAACGAGGAAGATGTTAAGTCGCTTCTATCATCAGTAAAGCATCCTGAAATTTTGCTTAGTATGAAGGGTAATATAGCAGTTAATCAACACTTGACTCTTCAAGAAATTAGTCCTTTACAGGCGGCATGGTGGCTAGGCGATGTGAGCATTTATAATCTATTTATTAGTTATGGTATGGAAAGATATATCGATAGTCAGCTTGATAAAGGATCTATGGAAAAATTTCCTCCTTGCTTTAGCCTTGCAAAAACTTATGATGCTTATAATCGATTTGAAAATGAAAAGGAAAATTTGTGGAATGAATGTTTAAACAGTAAAGAAAAAGATAGTGTTACGATATATGATGGAAAAATTGAGGAACTTTTTAATAAAGAATGTGGTAATTTCAAACAAATCCAATCTGAATGGCCGCGATGGGTGCGGAATATATTTGCTTCAGCAGATGTTTTTGATCAAGCAATGTCACAAGATGAAAAAGGCATTTGGGCAATTTATGATGGTAATGGGACTTTCTTCAAACAATGCATAAATTTCACTTTTGCATTAAAAGAGTCTTTAGAAATAGTTGCCACTAAAATGAAAGAAATTAATGCTATTCGAGCAGAAAGCAGTGATCTTAGTAGCACTATAATAAATTTTGAGATGTAATACTGTGATCTAGTAAAAAGTTGTCTTAACCCGCTTGATCTACCATTGTTACAAAGATTTGCTGTTAGACTTAAAAATTTTATGCAAATCCACAGGCGATATTTACAAGAATAACGAGAGCTAAGTGGTTTGCATAGCAGGGGTGGCAATAGTATTAACGGTCGCAGACACCTCTAAGCCGCGGACACGATGGTTTGCGTAAGGACTTTCTTTTGCTCTGCCTTTAATGGCTTCTCTGAGTACTAGGTAAAGAGCATAAAAACCAATAACGACCCCACTAACGAGACTCACAACTAGTCCAATTGAGAAAGAAACGGCGCTTTGGATAAAATATTCAATACTTTTGATGGCTGAGTAGCAGTTTTTAACACCGGACAACCCTGCTCGAGCAACATAGTGAGCAGTATAATAGCAATAGGTTTCAAAATAACGCGCTTTTTTTGTATTAACAGCAATGGCTTTTTCAATGGCCCTTATATCTTCTGGGTAAAGATCATTAATTCCTTTTTCTTGAGTTATCTGAGTAATTTTTTCAAGTTGATCGACATCTTCATCTGCACCACCTTTATTACATTTTAATAACCATTGATTATTTTCATGGCAGAGTATGTAAACGGGTTCATTTTCACTTCCTTTAACAGCATAAGTAGAAATACAACGTCTTTGTGTTCCATCAACAATTTCAAGAAAGCAATCGCGTTCTGCAATAATCAGTGATTTTAGTTGTTCCTTCAACTTATCTATTTGATCTGAATTTTTGCTTGCTTTTTGATCAAGATGGTGAATTTTCAATTGTAATGCGACAATATCAAATTCGCGTTGGCGCTCATATTCTTCAATTACTTTGGCAGCACATGAGAGTATAGCAATGCTAAATACCGTAACTAAGCAAATAATCCAAGCAATACCTGATGTTGGGATGGTGGCGCCGACCAGTAGTGCAATCAGTATGGCATTACCATAGAGATAAGAACCATCAGTTAAGCCATTAATAGCAACACAGAGGTAATTAACCCCTCGTTGCCAATCCTGGTACTGTGTATTATCAAAATTATCAATGACGATTTGAGGGTTATTTTTTATAGTTTCTAATAATGTCAGATTTCCTTGATGTCGATGTTTACGAATCTCGTTCATACGACGAATATAAAATAAGATAGGAAACAGTAGCACACCGCAGGCAATGGCAATAGGGTGTATTAGCTGATAAGACTGAGTGGTGAATAATAAATAAGAGTTTAATATCGCATGGCGTCCGTTTTTTAATGCACTTAACATATCGCGAAGATAAGGGTAAGTGAGTTTAAAGAAATTAAGGACGCCATCATAGTCACTTTTATCTTGATTTTCCTGGTTCTGCAGGTCTTTTTTACGAAATTTTCCAATCTCTGCTGCCACAGAGTAAACTAGCAAAAAAATTGTTACGACTGTGGCTGGAATAAAAAGTTCAGGATTTGCCGCATCATAGACCATATCAGGCGCAGTAGATGCTGGCTCATTGGCAAAGCAGTCAACTAAATACTGTATAACACTATAGGGAATATAAAGGCCGTCAATCCAGGAGTGGATTAAGGCTAAAATTCGTTCATCAGCTATGTGATGCTCTAGGAGTTCAAATAGCTTTTTCCGTTGATTGTCCGCTTCTCCCTCATCTACTGATTTTGTCACCAGTATAATACTCTTTAATTGTCGATTTTTTCACCTTTAGTCTATAGCGACTATATAACAATTGCAAGCATAAAATCGTCGCTTGGACAGATTGTAGTCGAGTGTTAAGCTTGTTAAGATAAAACAAGAGGTTCGCAGCGATCAGGCTGGGGCGCAGTTAAGACGAGAGAGCCTTACGATTGCGCAATCTGAGCACTGCGAGACTCTTTAAAACCCAAGTTCGGAGTTTTTTGACAAGAATGCCTGACATATTGCTTGATGAATGGACTATGAAAGACCGATGCATGATGATTCTTGAAGCAAGCGTATGCCGCAGGAGCGGCATCCGAGCTTACAGGGATGTATTGACAGCGTCTTGCTTCAAGAATCATCATGCATCGGTCAATTAACCTTCTGATTTATAAAGGGATAAACTCCGAACTCGGGTTTTTAGAATATCACAGAGTAAATGAGAGGAGTTTATGCGTATTCAGTATCTAGATAACCATTTAGCGAACCAAATCGCCGCAGGGGAGGTGGTTGAGCGTCCTGCAGCAGTTGTCAAAGAGCTAATGGAAAACAGCTTTGATGCGCAAGCGACTCACCTTGAGATCGAGATTAAGCAAGGCGGAGCAGAGTTAATTCGCCTACGCGATAATGGCGTAGGCATTCATCCAGAAGACTTAAAATTGGCTTTAGCCTCACAAGCCACCAGCAAAATCAAGAACTTAGCTGACTTAGAGCAAGTAGCTAGCTTGGGTTTTCGAGGTGAGGCGCTAGCTAGTATTGCAGCTATTTCGCGACTTAAGCTGCAATCATGCTATCAGCAGGAAGCAGTTGCGCAATTGATTTCGGCGGAAGGAGGGGAGGTTTCAACCCCTACTCCAACAGCTCATCCTCAAGGAACAACGGTGAGTATCAGTGATTTATTTTATAATGTACCTGCTAGACGTAAATTCTTGAAAAAAGCTAGTACGGAATTCTCGCATATTCAAAACGTGGTTGAACGGCTAGCCTTAAGTCGTTTTGATACCGCCTTTAACTTACAGCATAATGATAAAACAGTATTAAATTGTGATATAGCTAATGCTACTGTGGAGAAAGAAAAACGTCTAGCAATTATATTAGGTGAGGAGTTTTTAGAGAACGCATTAGCGATGGAATTTTCATCAGCAGGTATGCACTTATCAGGCTGGATAGCGCTACCAACATTTAACCGTTCGTCTGCGGATAAGCAATTTTTTTATGTCAATGGGCGTTTT
>CAZSHR010000118.1:0-5091 GCA_964606725.1 uncultured Coxiella sp. | reverse complement strand
AAATCACCCCCTTAACAAAGGGGGTCGCTGTGCCAACGGCACAGCGGGGGGATTTAAAGAATTTAGCCCCTGAGCCAATTAAACGACCATTACATTGAGAACTTTCTTGCCGACATTATTTGATTAAAAATAGATCATTTTGTAAAAAGAATGGCTTCTTGCTATACTGTCCAGAGTGTATTTGGAGAGTTGGTATGAGTCTTGGTGGTCAAGAAAATCAAGGCATTGCTGCGCTTGTTCCTAGTTTCCTTAAACCAGGAGATAACAATGCAACTAATGCTTTTCCTCTAGTCGGCGTGCCGTATTCTAAAAAGCAAGGTGCTTTTAAAACAGTATTAGTTCAACTTACAAGTCAGTCTCCTTTGCATATTCCAAGTCAGTCTCCTCGTTTACATATTCTGAATCATTCTTGTTGGGCGACAGATATTTTTCGGACAGGTGTTTTAAGTGATTTTATTCAACATGAGTTAAATGACCAAGATTTTTTATATGTAGACGGCAAGTTGTATTATCTTGTTGCTGATACAACAGCTCCTACAAAGCCAGTGAGTGAGCGCTTATTGATAATTAGCCAGCATAGCAAAATGGCTGAATTATTGGACTTTGAGCATATCAGTTATAATTCAAATTTTGCATATTTAGGTACAAAAATACCTTATCGTCATTACGATTTATCTTTAAATCAAGTTAAGACATTGTTTCGGGTAGCTCGTGCGCATTTGTTTGCTGATTATTGTAAGCAATTGATTGTCGATGAGTCAAAAGGTCATTTTGATTTAGCAGGCGTGATAAACGTGTTGCAAAGTATTGTTGAACGTTATAATACTAACGAGGATAGGTTGAAAATACTGCTATCTCAGCATATTGTTTGGCAAGGGAATCTTGATTTTCCTTTAAGTCGTAAATTTCAGGAAGAAAAATATGTTGGTATTTATTTTATTGAAGTTGCTTTGCGTATGCGTCAGTATGCTTGCTATTATCATGATCAGCAAACTCGCGCGGTGTATATTCGCAATCGATTATTACTCCCTGGCCTGCTGGCTTTTGCAACCCTAGTGTTGTCACTTCAGTTTATCTCCTTGCCGTTTTCTGCTAGCTTTGCATTGGGTTGGTTTGCTGCCGTTAATGGCTTTGCTATGCTCTGCATTTTGGGTGAGTTCTATGATGCCTGTAGCAATAAAGCTTTGGCGCAACAGCATATTGAATTGCTTAGAGGGGGAATAGCTGCTTGGCTTACTAGCCATCAGCGTTCTCCAGACGAAATGCAAAATTACAGGGAGTTACTGCAAATGATGTCTTTGCCTTGCGATGGCAATCCTAATGCAAAAACCACGACAGAACTGATTGCGCTTGTAGTGGATTCATCACAACAAGCGGTTGATTTACTGTCGCCTGAGATACTGAAAATACCGCATGACAACAACACCAGCAGTTTTTGGTCAAGCGTCAAGCGGCTTTTCGCCACAGATACGGATTCCCAGAAAATTTGTCTAGAAAATGTATAGTCTATTTATTGCTTGTTGTTAAAGCAGCCTTCAGTCCCAGGGGCAGCAATCGATCCTAACATAAAGTAGGAGGGTGATTTATTTAACGTCAGTTCGACGGTTATCTCTTTTTATTTCAATCGGTTATCTGCCTATTGTCGCTTATTTTTACGCAACACGCCGTTAATACGTCCCTGTAGGCTCGAGCGCCGCATCCTGCGGCTAACGGTTGCTTTAAAAATAAGCGACAATAGGCAGATTTGCGCATGAAAATAACTATTTTCCGGTATTAAAGTTAGGCTTTCATCGAACTGACGTTATTTAACTCCTAATTTTATCGTTACCCTACAATTTTATATTTCCCCAACGTTGACACCGTCATTACTTCTAAAGCAAGTTGCCCGCTAAATCATTTTTTTAAGCTTTCCTTAATGGTGCAATTCTATGAAATACTCCCAAATGATTAACTCAAGGGCAAAACTTTTGCTAAAAAAGCTGTTTTTTGCTAGCATGACTATCGTTAATGATTTATATGTTACTGTTAATTACCCAGGAGTGTATAGTATGAAGCCTAGTACTGATCGAGCCAAAACAAAGACTAATAAACCTATTAAGAGTTTTCTCCAAGTTGCTCGGCAAACTCCTGCTCCTGACGCTGACTCTGTAGCTAATGCAAACTAGTTAGTTTATTGCTAGCTACTGTGACTCGATTAACTGATTTCTTTCAGCAATCTTCTGGAAATAAGCTGTTATATATTTCATCTGAGCATTGTTATCATCCTCAGCGACATGGGATTTCTTTTGTTGACTTGCAGTATATTGATTATACTGTTCTAAAATCTGCAACATTATATTTTTTTGATTCTACTTTAGATCCAAAAAACCCCACTGTTATAGAGGCCTTGGAAGATAATAAAATTCTTGATCAATTAGGTGATGGTGACTTTATATGGGTTAAACAGTCGCATTATGGTCTTGAAAATGGGACGCTTTATTATTTGAATGCTGGGAATGGTGATAAAAAAGATAGATTGTGTAGGATCAGTCATCGCCGACATAATGAGTCGCAAGCTGGGGTGTTTAGTGTCACTCGTGATCGTTTGATGCATGCAACGAGTGTTACTAGGCCGCGTAAAATTGCCATGCCTAATGGTAATCCTTGCGGTGTTTCCTCTTGTCCTTTGACGGCTGATGATATAAATGCCATTATTGCTATTAGCCATGCCAATCTGTTTGCTGCCTGTTGCCAGTCAGCAGCTTCTAAGAATGAGGCTAAATCTTTTTTGAATAAATTGTTAGATCATTTACAAGAAATAGATGATCAAAAGAATGTCTTGTTATCTCAGCATGTGTTGGGTCAAGCTTTTCAGATAGATAACTATGATTGTGATTTTGGCCAAAGTTCTGAGAAAGTGTATGATAACATTATTCAACTAAGCACTTATTTATGTCAATCGGCATTGGCATTTAAGGAATATCATGATTTGTATCGCGACCATTTAAAAGTATTAGCAATTTCTGGTTTAGGCTTTGTAGCGATGTTGTTGATGTTTCAGTTTGCTGTCTTACCTTCTTTGGCTTTTTTCTCAGGTGAAGTTGTCTCATTAGTGTGTGGCTTAACGCTTTGTTGCTTTTTTTGTAAGATTGTTGGCTTCTTAGTAGGGAGAAGTGATTGTTATAAAGCTATAAAAGATTACCAGAATTTAGCGAAACAATATTTATCTACAGCTTTTCCTCAGACTCAATCATTGACTGACAGTAATTTAGAAAAAGCTAAAAACTTGTTAGAAGCAATGACCAATGAATCCCAGGATAAGATTATTGAGCGAGTGGTTGATAGTCAGCAGCATGGTTGTCAATTGTTTCATCCTAACGGTAGTGTACCTCCTAAGGCTGGGGTAAAGGTGGGTGTATGGAGTCAAGATGCTTCCTGCTGTTTGGGAGGATCAACAGAGTATCAGCAGTTCCAATGATAACCCGAGTTCACAGTTTATTCCTGGGCTAAGCAATGGCTTAAGCGGATGTGCTAAATCTGGCTGCTTTGTGTGCTATCATTAATTCGAGTATACTCACCTCTGTATTTATCCTAAGAGCTTATTATGACCCAAAACATTCGCAATATCGCTATCATAGCCCACGTTGATCATGGAAAGACCACCTTAGTTGATCAGCTACTCAGGCAGTCAGGAACCCTCTCTGAACGTTCAGACAAAGTCACTCGTGTGATGGATTCCAACGAGTTGGAGAAAGAGCGTGGCATTACCATTCTTGCCAAAAACACCGCGATTAAGTGGCAGGATTACCGCATTAATATTGTTGATACGCCAGGCCATGCCGATTTTGGTGGTGAGGTAGAGCGTATTCTATCGATGGTAGATTCGGTATTGTTGTTGGTAGATGCCGTGGATGGTCCTATGCCACAAACGCGATTTGTGACGCAAAAAGCCTTTGCTTGGGGCTTAAAACCCATTGTTGTGGTCAATAAAATCGATAGACCAGGGGCGCGGCCTGATTGGGTGGTGGATCAGGTATTTGATTTATTTGTTAGCTTAAATGCTTCTGATCAACAGTTAGATTTTCCGGTTGTATATGCCTCTGCTTTGCAAGGTTATGCGGTATTAGACCTTAATGATGCTCAGCAGGATATGTCGCCCTTGATGGAGATGATAGTAAACGCGGTTAACGCCCCTCAAGTAGAAACAGAGGGCGGCTTTCAAATGCAAATTTCTTCTCTGGATTATTCCAGTTATGTCGGTGCTATTGGCATTGGCAGAGTCAAGCGCGGTTTAGTTAATACCAATATGCCAGTGACAGTTATTAATCGTGAGGGAGAGAAGCGCTCTGCTCGTGTTTTGCAAGTGCTAGGATTTATGGGGTTACAGCGTGTTGAAGTGGAGCAAGCCAGTGCTGGTGACATTATTGCGGTAACCGGTATTGAGAATATTCGTATTTCAGATACCTTGTGTGATCCTGCGAATGTCGAGGCACTACCGGCTTTATCGGTGGATGAACCGACGGTAAGCATGACTTTTCAAGTGAATAATTCCCCTTTTGCGGGTAAAGAAGGTAAGTATCTTACTAGTCGTCAAATTGCTGAGCGTTTAGAGCGTGAGCTGATTGCTAATGTCGCATTGCGAGTTACCCAGGGAGAAAATGCTGATAAATTTATAGTGTCAGGAAGAGGGGAGCTGCATTTATCGATTTTGATTGAAAACATGCGTCGTGAAGGCTATGAGTTGGCAGTATCGCGGCCTGAAGTCATTATGCGTGAAATAGATGGCCTAATGTCTGAGCCTTTTGAGCGCTTAGTGATCGATGTTGAAGAAGTCAATCAAGGCAGTATCATGCAACACTTGGCAGATCGCAAAGGCCAGTTGTTGGATATGGTGCCTGATGGTAAGGGCCGTGTTCGCTTGGATTATTCTATTCCAACACGCGGTTTGATTGGTTTTCACGCCAAGTTTTTGACCTTAACCTCCGGTTCTGGGGTGATGCACCATGTGTTTGATCACTATGGTGCTGCTAAAGGAGAATCCATACAGGTGCGTAATCGCGGTGTATTAATTGCTAACGGACAAGGGATAGCACGGGCTTATGCGTTGTGGAA
>CAZSHR010000117.1:0-5115 GCA_964606725.1 uncultured Coxiella sp. | reverse complement strand
GAACTTCATTCCAAGCAGAAGCCACAGCTAAGTTTGCTACTAACAGCAAAGACAACACCCGGCTATTTCTAAGAGCCTGTTTAAATCCAATTTTGGTCATAAACTTCCGATTTTCTGTGCTTTGTCGCTCGTTTATTCGCATATAAGCTGCGCCACGATACTTAAAAATCGAATTTTTCTGGTTCACACTCAAAAATTTCAAACGGACTCTAAATACCATCAGTTCTGCTCGTACACTAAGTTAACACGACGATTTAACTGCCATGCCGATTCACCATCACCCATCACAGCTGGCTTTTCCTTACCATAACTTAACATATCAATTTGATCTTTCCCTACTCCATATTGCTCAAGAACTTTTGCTACAGCCTGATCACGGCGCCAACCTAATGCGATATTATATTCACGACTGCCACGATCATCGGTATTTCCTTCTAAACGAATCTTTATTCCAGGATGAGCCACTAAGTATTTTGCTTGAATCATAATAGCCTGGTAATCATCGGATTTCACAGCATTACTGTCAAACGCAAAATAATAGGTTTGATTGGCAGGAGCAGAAAGCAGATTGATAATTTCACCATTTTCATTATGCTGAACTTCACCACTAAAACCAGGGTTTTGTTGCAGCGCATAGCTTTGCGCTGTAGCTTCTGAATCGGCTACTGGCTTTTTACTGAAGTTGGCGCTTTGTGTAGCAGTTTTACTCGCACAGGCACAAAGCAATAGCAAAGTTGCACCTAAACCAATAAATTTAATTATTTTTACCATTTTCACCCCCTAGCTGTTAATCAATGGAGACCATACCGGTTCTCGTACTGTACCCTCACGTGCTGGCAAACGCAATTTGATTTTTCCATCAATAGACACCTGCGCTAACACACCACGTCCCCCATACTGAGTCGCATAAATTACCATTTTACCATTAGGGGAAATGCTGGGAGACTCATCACTACCGCTATGTGTTAATACCAAGGTGCTACCATTACTTAAGTCTAAACGCGCGATACCGAAATTATGCTGACTACGATGCATCATCACCACAAACTGACCATCCGGCGTGTAAGAAGCCCGTGCATTATAATCCCCATCATAGCTTAAGCGCGAAATAGCACCGGTGGGCAAGGAATATTGATAAATTTGTGGAGACCCATGACGACTAGAGGTAAACAACAAAGAACTGCCATCAGCAGAAAAAGCTGGCTCCGTATCAATAGCCCAACCAGACGTGACTGGCTGTAATTTTTTGGTTGCTAAATCCATTAGGTAAATATTAGGGTTCCCATTGGTCGATAATACAAGTGCCATCTGCTTGCCATTGGGCGAAAACACCGGTGCGCCATTAATACCAGGCAAATCACTAAGTACACGACGCTTACCGGTACTCAAGTCCTGCGAGTAAATAGCAGCACGATGCCCCTCAAAAGACACATAGGAAAGACGCTTGGCATCTGGAGACCAAGCCGGCGACATAATCGGCTGATCAGAACGTAGTAAAGTCTGTGCATCAAAGCCATCAGCATCGGCTACCTCAAGCTGATAACGCTGACCCTGCTGATGATTCTTTACCAGTACGTAAGCAATTTTAGTGGAAAAAATACCTGGGATACCGGTGAGCTTATGATAAATATCATCGCTAATGCGGTGCGCAACGGCACGCATAGCTGGCAGTGTTGCTTTAAAACTTTCATCAAGCAACAATGAATTTTGGTTACTGCCCTGTTTATGATCAAAAATACTGCGCAACTGTACATGCACCTCATATTGCTTACCTGAATTAACAACAGCGCCTGTCACCACATAATCCGCACCCTTAGCACGCCAGTAATTCAAATCATCTGTCACAGGGGTGTTGTCATCCTGGTTAATGACTCTAAATTCACCACTGTGTTGCAAATCATTGTCTACCACATCGGTTAATAATACGGCGCCTTTCACCGTCACTGACTCACCCGTAAAAGGAAGCACGGCTACAGGTAACGCGGCTGCAACTCCCTGGGTTAGCTCAAGGTCTAATAGTGCACAACTTTGCTGTGCAAGGACAACCCCTAACAAAAGGGTGATTTTTTTCAGTATCGTTTTCATCAATCTCTGGCCTTACTGTTTAACATCTTGAGGAGACATTTTAATGCGTAAATGGCGAAATGCATCAAATAACATCGGGTCTTTGGGCACTGGAAGCGGTGATGACTTGTAAATCGCCGCCTGCGCGGAGCGATCCAGTGCCGCATCATGGCTGCTGCGTGCAATATCCACGGAAGTCACTACACCACCTGGCGCGATATGGGCAATCATCACACAGGAAAGTTTGGCATTTTGCTGTGGTGGGTGCCAATTGTTTTCAATCACTTGCAAAATTTGCGCTCGATAACGGTCAATCTGACCTTGTGTTTGCGCAGTTTGCAGTGATTTCTGTTGTGTTGATAAACGCTTACGCTCCTGTGCCAATTGTTGCGCTAGTCGTTGATCCTCTAGCGCCTGCTGCTTGGCTTGCAGTTGCTTTTTTGCTGCCAAGGCTTTCTGCTTTGCGGCACGCTGCTCCGCTAATTGTTGCTGCTTTAGTCGCTGTCGCGCTTTTTTAATGGCACGCAGGCGCTGCTCTTCTTGATGTCTTTTCCTAGTCGCTCGTAAAGTTTGCTGTTCGATTGCCGCTAAGTGCTTTCGCTGCGCTTGCTGTTTTTTCTGCTCTTCTGCATGAATGGCCGCAACTTGCTGCTCTAGTAATTTCGGATCAATCACTGTGGCATTGACAGGTTTTTTCTTGGTCTGCCGCACATCACGCCAATGTACTCTAGCCTGTGGAAATGAAAAAAATAACAAAACAATTAGCAGTAAATGTCCAGTAATTGCAATAGTAAATGGCAATCGATAAGACGTATAGGAATGGTTCACGTTCATAAACGAGATCATAACCGCTTAAGGCTTAAGCGTAAACACCGTGATTGCAGAGGTGCTCTACTACTTTTTGCAACGGCAGCATCACGGTTTCAGCATCAGTGCGTCTTTTATACTCTACCTCACCGTTAGCCAAGCCCTTTTCACCCACCACCAAGCGCTGCGGAATACCGATTAAATCCATATCCGCAAACATCACACCGGCTCTTTCGCGGCGATCATCGAACAATACCTCGATTCCAGCATCGCTTAACTGCTGATATAAGCTATGAGCAACTTGACGAACTTGCTCAGATTTATACGCATTCAGAGGAATAATCACACATTGAAAAGGTGCTAAAGGTAGCGGCCAGATAATGCCGCGCTCATCATGATTTTGTTCAATTGCGGCGGCGACAATACGTGAAATACCCAAACCATAACAACCCATTCGCAGCGGTACCGACTTTCCTTGCTCATTGAGCACCTGGCAATTCATCGCTTCGCTGTATTTTGTGCCTAACTGAAAAATATGGCCTACTTCAATACCTCGGGTGAATTGTAAATGCCCCTGGCCATCCGGACTTTTATCACCTACCACAACATTGCGTAAATCAGCGACTTTTCCAAGCGACAAATCACGCTCCCAATTGACACCGACAAAATGATAGCCTGCCTCATTAGCACCACAGCAAAAGTCACTCAGTTGTGCAGCATCACGATCCACCAGATAAGGTAAAGGTAAATTCAGCGGCCCTAAAGAACCAAAACCACAGCCTACAGCAGCGATTACCGATGCTTCATCCACCCATTGTAAGGGTGAGGCAATCTCAGGGAGTTGCTGCGCTTTAGTCTCATTCAACTCATGATCACCTCGCAGCACCAAAGCCACAATAGGCTGTTCACTCCCTTTAACAAACAAGGTTTTCACACTGTTGACTGCCTTAATGCCGAAAGCGGCTAAAGCAGCAATTGTTTTAGCATCGGGCGTTGCGATTTTCTCCAATTCTTGCCTAGCACTAGCGCGTTGTGTTTGCGGGGCTTGTGCTTGCGCTTTTTCAAGATTAGCGGCATAGTCACTACCATCACTATAGACAATTAAGTCTTCACCCGAATTAGCTAAGACCTGAAATTCATGAGAATGGTGGCCGCCAATGCTTCCGGTGTCAGCCAAAACCGCACGGAATTTTAGCGATAATCGTTGTAAAATACGGTGATATGCCTGATACATGGCATCATAGATTTCCTGCATGGACTGCTCGGTTAATCCAAAAGAGTAGGCATCTTTCATCACAAACTCACGTGAGCGCATCACACCAAAGCGCGGACGAATCTCATCACGAAATTTGCTTTGAATTTGGTATAGGGTCAAAGGCAACTGCTTGTAGCTTTTTAATTCACGACGAGCTAAATCGGTAATCACCTCTTCATGGGTGGGGCCATAGCAAAATTCGCGCTCGTGCCTGTCAACAAAGCGCAATAGCTCAGGGCCATATTGCTGCCAACGACCACTTTCTTGCCACAGTTCAGCCGGATGAACCGCTGGCATAATCAGCTCCAGTGCACCAATGCGATTCATCTCCTCACGGACAATGGTTTGCACTTTTTGCAGCACACGCAAGCCCAAAGGCAGCCAAGTATAAAGACCACTGGCTAACTTTCGCACCAAGCCGGCACGTAACATCAGTTGATGGCTGATCAGCTCTGCATCCGCTGGCGTTTCTTTCATGGTACAAAGCAGATAATGGCTGACTAACATGTTAAGGCGCCCTAAGTAATTGGTGGTTTATGTCAGCACCACTGCCACCGATTTAAAGAAATAGCTCGCTTTCTAGCATGGTACATTTAACAAACCATCAATGGCCGTCATTCTCATGAAAATTTGTCTGCCAAAGGTGAAAAGAATGATTGATAAGTACAAATTTTCATGGGAATCCAAATACGATAGGATTAAAAACACCCTATTTTCTAAGGTATTTTTCTTGATTCATGTTTCGGATTCCCAAAAAAATTCGTGAAAATCTAGCATTCTTGCTGGTAAACGTAGACGAATTTCTCTGAGAATGACGGCCATTGCCTGATTGAATAAAAACTTCTCTGATTAAAGCAGAGCAGAACACTTAAGTCAATGACAGTGAAAATTAGCACGCTGTACATATTCGTTAATCCCTTCTTGATCAAAAGTTTAGATTAAGATAATTTTTGCACAATTTCCTGGTTAACCGATTGCTTGATAACGTC
>CAZSHR010000116.1:0-5237 GCA_964606725.1 uncultured Coxiella sp. | reverse complement strand
AATCACCCCCTTAACAAACTGCGGTATGCACAGATCATATTATTCAAAGTAAGTTACTCTTAATAACATTAAGATTCCGTAGAGGTAGACAGGCAATTGTAAAAAATCACCCCCTTAACAAAGGGGGTCGCTGTGCCAACGGCACAGCGGGGGGATTTGTATCTTGAAAATTTTTTCAATCCCCCCGACAACTGAAGTTGTCGGCCCCCTTTTAAAAAAGGGGGCGATATTTTCATATTTCCCGAGCCTTTCGAGTATTTTTTTTAAAAATTCACTTGTCCAAAATGCATTCCGATGCTATCGAGTCAATGACCGAATTGATAGAAGTCATTACTTCAAAGTTGTTAAATCGAATAACTTTTAAATTAAGTTTTTTTAACGCATCATCTCTTTTTTTGTCTTTTTTTATGTAGCTTTCTTCAAAATGTTGTCCTCCATCTAACTCAATGACCATTTTTACTGAAGGAGCATAAAAATCCACGATATAATTTTTTATTACTTTTTGTCGATAAAATTGAATACCATGTATTTGTTTTCTTCGTATTTTTGACCACAAGAAGTTTTCAGCATCTGTTTGATTGGTGCGTAGTTTTCGAGCAATATGCTTAAGGCTGTTTCTTTTATTCAAACTGTTTTTCCTTTTCTAAAATAGGATTAATTTTGTAACAAGTAAATGATACTATTAAATGCTTTAGCCTAAAATAGGTAATAATTTTTTTAATCCCCCCGCTGTGCCGTTGGCACAGCGACCCCCTTTGTTAAGGGGGTGATTAAAAGGGTGTGTCCCTTTTGCCGAGGTGCCTCTTTTTTAATAGGGTGATTAGAAAGGTGTGCCTCTCCTTGCACAAGGCAGTCAGTAATGCTAGTTGCCAAAAGCATAATAAGTTCGCCCTTTTTGTTAAGGGGGTGGTTAAAGGGGTGTACTCTTTTGCTGAGGTGAAATGTATTCGTATCTTTGTTGCTGGGGTGATTTTTTAAAATTTACTTGTTCAAATGCATTCCGCTTCTTGCGCAAGGCAGCCAGTAATGCTAGTTGCCAAAAGCAGAATAAGTTCGCCCCCTTTTTTAAAAGGGGGCCGACAACTTGAGTTGTCGGGGGGATTGAAAAAGTTTTCAAGATAAAACCCTTCTTATGTAAAAGAGGAATATGTTTTATTGACTAGATCGAAGAGTAACTTATGCATGCACAAAAGTAGGCAACTTTTTAGCGACTTTTTGATTGGCTAAACTTGCATACTGCGGTAAGCCATTCTGATAGGGAGGGTAACACTCACCTTGGATAAGCGGCAGCATATATGCTTTACAATCTGCTGTAATATCAAAACCTTGTGCATCGATAAATGTTCTTGGCATGCTGGCTTCAATATTTGCGACTTTCTCTAGCGGTGCAGTGCCAATTTTCCAGCGGTATTCTGTGCCGCTTTGTCGCTCTAGTGTTAACATTATCTTGTTTTTTCCAGCCTTAGCAAATTCAATCGCGGCTTTACCTAGGGCATAAGCCTGCTCAACATCAGTTTTTGAGGCAATATGCCTGGCAGCACGTTGCAGGTAGTCGGCTAAGGCCCAATGGTATTTAAATCCTAGCTTTTCTTTGATTAAACTTGCTAGTAAGGGTGCTACACCGCCGAGTTGCTTGTGCCCAAAGGCATCGGTAACGGCCTCTGATTCAGCAATAAACTGCCCTTGGCTATTACGAATGCCCTCTGAGGCGACAATAACACAATAGCTATAGTGATCGACCGCGTGCTTAACGCGAGCAAGAAATGCATCAGGGTCAAAAGCGATTTCAGGAAATAGAATAACATGCGGGGCATCTTCAGGCTTATTGCGAATCAAACCGCTGGCAGCGGCAATCCAACCGGCATGTCTGCCCATAACTTCTAGAATAAAGACCTTGGTTGATGTGGCTGCCATACCACGTACGTCTAGCGCAGCTTCTTGGGTGGAAATGGCAACGTATTTGGCCACCGATCCAAAGCCAGGTGAGTTGTCGGTTAAGGGTAAATCGTTATCAATGGTCTTGGGGATGCCAATGCAAGTCAAAGGATAGCCCATTTTCTCGCCAATTTGTGAGACCTTGTAGGCAGTATCCTGGGAGTCACCACCACCATTGTAGAAAAAATAGCCGATGTTGTGGGCCTTAAAGACTTCAATCAAGCGTTCATACTGCCTTTTATCTTCCGTAATGCCTTTTAACTTGTAGCGGCAAGAGCCAAAAGCACTGCCTGGTGTATGATACAGTGCGGCAATTGCAGTAGCTGATTCCAAGTGAGTGTCTATTAATTCTTCATTTAGAGCGCCTAGTATGCCATTGTGCCCCGCATAAACCGTGCCAAAAAAGTCTTTATGCGCTCTTGCTGCCTCAATAAGACCGCAGGCACTGCTGTTGATCACGGCCGTAGGGCCTCCTGATTGTGCATAAAAGACATTATTGTTCACTGAAAACTCCATTGGGACTTGTACATACCAGGGTGTAGACTTTATAATGGTTGCTCAGTGTAATGCAATAACAGTGTAAGTGCTTTGGGGGTGAAATTTGAAAACAGCGAATATACCAGCAAATCAAGGTGTTGATACTAAGTCTTTGCTTAAGGTTAGTGGTTCACAAGGAGACTCAAGCTTTTCGCTTCAATTCACCAGCACCGCAGGTCAGCTTACCGTCGAACTTGCGAGAGGCAGTCGCAGCACGATTACATACGAAAGCTCTTCTGCTGTGAATGAACAATTGTCTAAATTTTTAACGGACAGCTTGAGTTCTGGTGTATCTGTTACTGTCAATGCTCCTGACCTTGAAAAAGGTGTTATTGCTTATGAAACCGTGCTGTCAGAAGACGATTTTCAGCTTATAAAGCAAAAACTTTTTCCGGAGCCTGAGAAAATTACTATAGTCGTTAAAAATAAGGATAATCAAGAGCAGAAATTTTCTCTTGAATTGCAGTTTTATCTGGATGCTCATGAAGTGGAAATTGACCAAAAAGCCACTTTTGATTCGGATGGTATACTCGAACGAGATAGGCACTTTTTTATCTGGAATAGACAAGGTGTTGCAACCTGTTATAAATTGAAAGTGGGTTATGATTATCTAGCAAAAAAAATTGCTGCGGGTGATGTAAAATCACTGAGTTTATTTAAACAAGTGCTTACTGAAAAAAAAAGGTCATTGCCTGAAGATCGTAAGTTGCCATCAGATGATAATGGATTTAAAACGCTAGCTGGAGAAGGATGTAAAGGACTATTTGATCTTTTCTGTGAAGACCTATCAGAAGACGAATGTGACGAAGATAAAATACAGCAGGCAGTTACTAAAACGAATCAGTTAGTTGATAAGCTAGGTAAAAATTATTTAAAGGAACAAGGCAAAGCTCTCGAAACCCTGCTACCCTGTTTTCTTGATTGTTTGATAGACAATGCTGATGTTAGTAGTTGTCAGCCTAATCAAGAAAATGGCGTTTGGCATGTAACTTTGTCTCAAGAGTGCTTTTTGGCCGTCAAAGACAAAGCTTTTCCTGTACCGATGTATGACCTTTTCTGTGGTGCAACACTGGCTTTTTGTGGCATGGTTTTTTATTTTTTAGTTGGCTTGTCCTATGTCACCCTACCTATGGCTGCCGTAGGTTTTGCCTGGTTTTGTTTGGCCAGCTTAGACTATGCAACTGATGAAAAATACATCAGCCCATTTTTCTCTTACATTACTGGACAAGGGGATACTGTTGACGAAGAAAGTGCACCGCTGTTTCAAGCATGATGTGTTAAGGAAAACTGTTGGTAGATGACGTATTATGAGCGAAAAAAGCAATATCGGTATAGTGACCTATGATGTTGGTATACTCGGTGCTGAAATCAAACTCACCGCTTTATCCAGCAAACAAGGAAGAGTGCAGCGTGAAGGCTGCTCCTGGGAATTAAAAAAGCTCGATCAAGCTGGAGAAGTAGACAGCTCTGCCACCGTGCAGCGCATTGAAGCAGCGCAAGGCAGCATGATTTTACCGCCAGCTCGCTATGCAATTCACTTTATCCGTGATGGCGAAGATCGCTACAGCTGTTTAGCCCAAGTCACGCTGAAACAAAACACCTCAACCGATATTGTTTTTATCTTTGAAGAAGGGCGCCAGGATGACGATGAATATTTTGCGGATCATGATGCGGTAGATGACTTCTCTCGCCGCCAGCAACAGCGCGAAGATCAAAGCCTTTACGGTTATGCCAGTTTACCCCTGCGCGACCCCAGTACGCCTACTGGAGATATGGGGACGCAATTTATGGCCCATCCTTTACTCCAAAATGCCCAGTTTGATGGCGTACCGCCAGATATGCGTGCTGATCCTCATGATAATCAAGCCGCATTAGAATTGACCTTGCAAAACAAGCTGCAAGCACAAGCCACACCATCCATTACGCCGCCGACTGCAACACCGTGATGCGCTGATGACTACTTTAGCCCAAGCCATTATTCAAAAAAATTATCCTGCGGTAAAACAGTATTTAGTATCAGGTGGAGATGCTAATCAACTCGATGAATTTGGTTTTACTCCATTGATAGAAACCGCGATTGTTAATGAAGTTGAATTAACTAAGCTATTGCTAGATCATGGTGCTGACGTTAATGAAAAAGATATGGTTGGTGGCACAGCTTTGCATTGGGCCGTGGAAAATAATAACTTACCGATGGTACGTTTATTACTGGAAAAAGGCGCTGACTCCAATGTTTACAATAACAACGGTGAGCCGATTTTTGTCAAACCTATTTTGCGTCGTCAAACCGAAATGAAATTATTGTTATATGAACATGATGCCAGTGCTAATTTTGCGGTGGATTTTATCAATGTCAAACTCTTGGGGCATCGCTATGACTTGCGTGGTAGCGTGGATATTAGTTGTCCTGATGGTGGCTTTGTGGAGGTTAGCTTTGAGGGATTTTTTTTGGAGTTCTCGCTTAATTTGGTTCGTTACTCCTTGGAGGAGTATGTTAACAATTACGCTGCACGGCAAGCACAGCAGAGTTTTCCTATTTTGAGTTTATGCATTGATGCTTTGCATAGTGCCGCAAAATTAATTCGTTTTCAGCAATATCAGACCCACTTAGAAGAACATCGCGATGTGATTGATGCGTTGCTGGATCGTGAGCTATTGATTGTCCCTTGCAATTATGAAGGGCATGCGATTACCTTTATCTCTTACAAAGCGATGTGGATTCGTTGCGATCGTCGCCAACTAGGAGTGGCGGTTAATGGGATTAA
>CAZSHR010000115.1:0-5272 GCA_964606725.1 uncultured Coxiella sp. | reverse complement strand
TTAACTGAGAGATAAACTCCGAACTCGGGTACTGATAAGAAACAACGCTGCCAGCCCCCTTCCACTAAAGAGGGCTAGCAAATAACATCCCAATAGGGGTTGATAGCTGGAATGACTCCTTCACAAAACGCTTAAAATATCTCAATATTCCGGCGTATTTTGTTCCATTATCATTCCACCCTTTAAACCCCTCTTGGTCGTGAAACGTCAACGTTATTCAGTGCCCGTTCCTAGAAAGATTCCAACAACAAGGCATTCATCCCTTTGACAAAAGCCGCCGGATCCTTGAGCTGTTCACCTTCAGCCAACAGCGCCTGACTTAACATCAGATTTGCCCAGCGATTAAAACGTGCATCATCGGTTTCAGCCTTAACCTTGTTTATCAAGGGATGCTCAGGATTCAATTCCAGAATTGGCTTGCTCTCTGGTGCCGCCTGCCCCGCTTGCTGAAGCAAACGTTGCATGTGACCACTCATACCCGACTCATCAAACACCACACAAGAGGGAGAATCCACCAGACGACTACTCAAACGCACCTCTTTCACCTGATCTTTCAACACTTCTTGCATTTTCTTCAAGTAGTCACTGTATTCTTTTTCCTGCTTTTCAGTTTCTTCTTTGTTTTCCTCACCCAAATCTTCCAGTGAACCTTTAGCAATAGATTGCAGAGTTTTGCCTTCAAATTCAGTCAGATGCGCCACAAGATATTCATCGACTTTATCGCTTAACAACAAGACTTCAATATCTTTTTTACGAAAAACTTCCAACAACGGACTGTTTTTCGCTGCCAAATGACTGTCCGCAATCACATAGTAAATCTTTTCCTGTTTTTCCTTCATGCGCCCTACATAATCGCTCAAAGAAACGGTATGTGACTCTGAGGTATCGTGTGTGGAAGCAAAACGCAATAATTTAGCAATACGATCCTTATTAGCGTAATCTTCCGCAGGGCCTTCCTTAATCACCTGTCCAAACTGGCTCCAGAATTTTTGATACTTTTCAGCATGGTTGTTCGCCAAATCTTCGAGTAAACTCAAGACGCGCTTGACACAACCTGATTTAATTTGATCAATCGTTTTATTGGATTGCAGAATTTCCCGTGAAACATTCAAAGGCAAGTCGCCAGAATCCACTACCCCTTTGATAAATCGCAAATAAAGCGGCATCAGGTGCTCAACGTCATCCATCACAAAAACACGCTTGACGTACAGTTTTAATCCTTTGATTAATTCACGATTCCACAAATCAAACGGTGCACGCGCTGGAATATATAGCAAGCTCGTATACTCAATTTTTCCTTCCACTTTGTTATGCGCCCACGCCAATGGATCTTCGAAATCATGGGCAATATGCTTATAAAGCTCCTGATAGTCTTCATCGTTGACCTGGCTTTTTGGTAAGGTCCACAAAGCATTCGCGCGATTGACGCTTTCGTATTCTGGCGCAGCAGGCTCTTTATTTTCTTCGCCTTCTTTTTCTTCTTTAGGTGGCTCGATTTTTTTCATCATAATGGGTAAGACGATATGATCCGAGTACTTGGTAATAATACTGCGTAAACGAACGGCTTCAAGAAATTCACTTTCGCTATCTTTGAGGTGTAACACCACTTCAGTTCCACGCTGCGCTCTGTCAATATTCTTAATGGTGAACTCGCCTTCACCCGCTGATTCCCAATAAACGCCTTGATCAGCTTTCATGCCCGCTTTTCGAGTACGCACCGCCACGCGATCAGCGACCACAAACGAGGAATAAAAACCCACACCAAATTGACCGATTAATTGAGAATCTTTGCTATCGCTGTTTTCGAGTAGCTCCTTGAATTTTCGCGTTCCTGATTGAGCAATCGTACCAAGATTTTCAATGACTTCTTCGCGCGTCATACCGATACCATTATCCCGAATACTAACGGTTTTGGCTTCCTTGTCGTAATCAATCCAGATTTTCAATTCAGAATCGCTCTCATACAAGGCATTATCGGTTAAAGCCTCATAGCGCAGCTTGTCAGCCGCATCAGAAGCATTAGAAATGAGTTCGCGCAAGAAAATTTCTTTGTTACCGTAGAGCGAGTGGGTAACAAGGTGTAATAGCTGTTTAACTTCGGCTTCAAAAGCCATCGTTTCTGTTTGTGTTTGAACGGACATAAGAGACTCCCAAATTTTGAACAAAATCGACTTTTTACAGGTCGGGTCTTATGTAGGGTCTGCTAAAAGAAAATTCAAGTGACTCATTGATTTTGGTTTCTTCAAGATGTCGTCAAGAACGATCAAGCGTTTGTAATGAGACTGGATTTGTGACAAATCAAACAGATAATGGAAAGTTAATTTGCCAAATATTAAACTATCACGTATAGTGGCCACTTATCGACTCATTCCTCAATGGAGTTTTTCCATGAACACCGCCAAAAAGCTGGACCCATTCGCTTTAGTCCAGCAACTACTTAAATGTAGCTGATATCGCATGAAAAGAGAAGAAGAGACAAGCACTATTTTTCATGTTGAAAGCTTTATCATTTCAGGAATGGACTGTGACGGCTGTGGATCTTTAATTAATCTTGCGTTCGAAAATCCAAGTTTTCCAACAGAACTTAAGTTTCCTGAAGATACGCAACTTCACCTTTATTCAGAGCTGGTCGGACCAGGGCTAAACCGGCACTTTTTCTATCTTGAGTCAAAAAATGACGGAGAAACAACCAGGCTGAATGAAGACCAAAGAAAAGCATTATCTGAATTTTTAAAATCAGTAATTACAAAAAATAATGATCATGAAGAATTTAAAATTGAAGAAAATTACACTGAAATCGATCTTGAAAAAATAGATAATAAAAATAAAATTAACTTGATCATTGGCTTAATGAGCTTGTTTGTTCTCGGTTTAATTTATCTGCTATGCCCACCCTCGCTACTAATTATTCTTTGCGCAATAAGTGCTACTTCTACCTTAATTACTGGAAGAAAATACCTCATAGACTGCTTTAATAAAATAACGCAGAAAAAAGTGCCAGCCGTGATGTCAACTTCAGTTTCCAGCGGCATGTTATTGTCAAACGGCAGCATGATTTATCACACAAATAATATGGCAAGCATGAGCACGGTGGCTTCCCCAATGATAACCATGGATTACATAACACCCGTTGCTTTACTGCTTGTTATTAACAGTATGAGTGAAGTAAGACGGACTATTGAAAGTAAAAAAGCAGAATTTTCGGTAGGAAATCGCAAAAAAATCTTGCCTGAAATGGCCGAACACTATCAACGATTAGTGGAAGTAGAGCAAGGTCAAGAAACTTTCGAATGGGTTAACAAAGCATTAATTTGTGAAAAAAATATAATTATTATCGAGAAAGGTAGTGCTTTTCCAATTGATTGTGAATTAATTTCAGAACAAGCTCGACTAGACACCTCTCTGCTTAATGGAGAGTCTAATGTCACTATTAGCAAGGGAAATGCTATAACTTCCGGTGCAATCAATCTTGGGGAAGCTGTTAGAGTTAATGCAACCAACACTTATTACAACAGTGCCTTCAACAAAATTATGTTACGAGCAGGAAGAAATATTACGGATGAAGAAAAAGAAAAAGGGAAACGTGAAGTAATTTTAGCTGAAGAACAAGCACAGTATTCAAGATTTCTCAAACTTTACATACTGCTATTTGGTTTAAGTGCCTTATTAGCACTGCTTATTCCATTTGGATTGGGAATATTAACCTTTTCTCTCGCCATTCAAAACATAACTGGTTTATTGTTCTCAGTCTGTTTTTGCAGTATCGGCATGGCATTTGAAATGCCTCGCGAAGTACTGGGATGGAGCCAATTTCAGGAAGGCATGTTAATTCGAAACGAGTCTTTAAATGATAATACAGATTTAGACTTTAAAACGATTATCTTTGATAAAACTGGAACATTGACTTCTGGGGAATGCACGGTTGATTATTGCGGCATTCAAGACCAAAACTTATTAAAGAAGATTCGTTATCTGGAGCAAAAATTTGGAGGCGACCATCCTCTGGCAAAAGCGGTAATAAACCATATCGATAACACCAATGTTAAATACACGATAGAAGCTCTAGAAAATCCACCTACTGAAGGAAGAGGTATTAGCGGCATCGTTGATGGTGAGGAAATTCTTATTGGTAATGAAGCATTTTTTGATGCTGAAAATATTACAATTAATCTCAGTGAAGAGGAAAGAGGAAAACTTGAAAATGGCCTTACACCAATTTACATTGCACAGAATAATCAATTTGCGGGTGTGTTTTTTGTCGCGCATACATTAAGGCCAGGTGTCAAAAAATTTCTGGAAGAATGTAAAAATCAGAATAAACAGATTTTGATGTTTACAGGAGACACCAAAGAATCTGCGGAGGCTTTTAACCGAAGCATCGGTGGTTATTTTGAAGAAGAAAATATTTATTCAGGACTTTCACCAAAAGACAAGGAAGCAGAGACAAAAAAACTGATTAATAACAAGACAATTGAATCTAAAACCACCTGTGCGGTTGGCGATGCACTGAATGATGCTAATTTTTTCACCTTTATTCGTCAAAAAGGGGGCATGACATTTTCGATTGATCGTGAAAAGCGTGTTTCCTTTTTTGCAGATGCAAGTCTAAATGGAAGCCTGAATTATCTAAAACACTACAAGACCTTAGTTAATTACACAAAAACGATTAAAAAGCAAAATCAGTTTTTACTGATTCTTTCCAGCTTCAGCATGAGTGCCTTGCTTATTTCGATGAGTGCGTTGAGTATGGCAATTCCACCACTGCTGCCGCTGCTAATCATGTCACTGACCACGATACTGATACTGGCTAACTGTTATCGTATTCGTCTTAAAACAGAATTATTACTAAACGATAATCCTTCAGCATTTTGGTTACAAAATTTTCTATCGTCAAAATCCGCGTACTCAATGCTTACCAGCGGTTTGATGTCGATATTGGCAGGCACGCTGATAAAAGCGATATTAATGGGATCTTTCTCGGCACCAACGATTGCTTTTGCAGGTGCCGGATTGGCGGCAAGTATTTCCAGCGCCTGCTTATTAACTGGCGGAATTTTTCTAGGAATAATTGCATTGGCGATTATTGGTTTTGCCGCCTGTAAAATTTATAACAGAAAAACATCATATTCAGAAAATCCTAACACTTTATTATCCAAACAACAAAAACCAATAATTGATAGTAACTTAGCCTTAAAAACCAATAATTTATAGTGACTTAGCGTAAATATTCGTCTAACCTCTCACTTATTACTCCCACCAGGTCATCTTCCTG
>CAZSHR010000114.1:0-5299 GCA_964606725.1 uncultured Coxiella sp. | reverse complement strand
CGCTAGACTTGAAAAATAATAAACGCCCTTACAAATTTTCATGGGAATCCAAACAATAATGCGATTAAAAAATCCTTGCTTTTAAGGTGTTTTTCTTGGGTTACCTCTTGGATTCCCGAAAAAATCTGTGATAATCTCGCATCTTTCTCAATATCAATAGACAGATTTTTCCGAGAATGACGCGGCAAATCGTTGCCTTACTATGTATCACAACAACAATAAATCATCACACCACCGCCCATCTATCATGGAAATTTGTCTACTATATCTGAAAAAATACATAAATAATTACCCCACCGCCCGTCATTCTCATGAAAATTTATAAAAGAATAGCGGACAGATTTTTCCGAGAATGACGGTTTCTTGAAAGTGAGCCTATTCCACCAAAGAAAAATGCTTTTTGCTAAATTCCAAGGGCAAGTATTTCTCCAGCGCTAAAGCAATGCGATTTTTCTTCTCACGGCGAGTTAGCTGATGCTGTGGATCTGCCTGGAATAATCCTGATGCCGCAGGAAAATAATCCTTTAACACCGCTGGATGGCTGCCTTGGAATAAATGCAGGGTCTTGGGGTCTATGGCTTTATAATTAACCCTGGCAATTTTCTCCTGACGCTCTGCCCAATAATGCGAAACTTGCTTGGCCTTCTCTTTCATTTGATCTTCTGGACGCACCCAACCATAGTGGTAAATGGTGGCATTGGCTAAAGCAGCACGAGGATAGCGGCCTTTTTTATTGTTATCGTCCAATACTACCCAAAAAAGCCCTCCTCCCGCATAATTGCGTACTGAAGATTTAATCACACGTGGCGCACGACGGTACCACGCAGGCGACCACGCATAGGTATTTTGATTGCCATAAAAATGTAAATAATCAAATACTAAAGCTTCAACTTGCTTATTATCCCGATGTTTTCTCATCGCTTCGCGAATAGCCTCATAATCCTGCTCATGCAATAACTCATCACCTTCCAAGTAAAATACCCAATCTCCAGTACAACTGTATTGTGCAATCATTTTTTGCTGCGCATAAACAAAACCTTTGCGCACCAAGGACTCATTCCATTCTGTCTCGATAATTTTAATCTTAGGGCTATCTATCGCTTTGACCAAGGCTAGCGTATCGTCTTGCGAATGACCTACATTGACAATAAACTCATCCACCAAAGGTAATACCGAAGCAATAGACTCTAAAAATGGATAGCCTAATTGTTGCGCATTGCGTAAAAATGTAAATCCACTCACTTTCATCAGGAAAAATACCTCTCTGCTCAATTGAAGTTGATTTTAAACAGGCTCTTAGCAATTTTGTCAATTTCGCTTACAATATTAGCAAGTTTTCGCTTATCCGTAAACGGCGCTGTCGCAAACAAGTACCGCACAAAACCATACATCGGCTTCTTAAACCCCAGCTTATCCTGCTGGTACAGCCTCTTCACCAAAGGAAAGTACATTTTATGCAATTTTTATGTTTTTGAAAATTAGTGTAGCAAATCAACTCGTCATACGATAGGCTAAGTGCTAACTGGCAACCTAATTTTAACAAGAGTTTCGCCCAAGGTTCAGACCTTAATTAACAGGCTGTAAAGACCGATGAATAAAGCCTTTAAAACACAAGCACTGAACAAACACCCACGATATGCAGCAAGAACCTTAGCCATCAGTACGCCACACGGCAAGCTGACCACGCCTTGCTTTATGCCAGTAGCCACACGCGCCTATGTTAACCACATGACTCCACAAGACCTCATCAACACCCACAGTCAAATCATCCTAGGCGGCAATACCTATCACATGCTGTGCAACCCAGGGCTAAGCGTGATTGAAAAAGCAGGCGGCATGCACAACATGATGGGCTGGCAACGTCCTATGCTAACTGACAGTGGCGGCTTTCAGGTGTTTAGCTTAGCCAAAAACGGCAAACTTTGTAAAATCGATGACAATGGTGCGCGATTCAAGCATCCTACCAGTGGAGAAACCCTTTACATGACACCACAAAGCTCCATCGCCGCCCAAAAAGTAATTGGCGCAGATATTATCATGGCGTTTGATCAATGCACGCCAGAAGCGGGCGGACGAGTCGCAGCCTTGCAAGCCATGACGCGCACGCATCAATGGTTAGCCCTGTCCAAAGAAGCCCATGATAATAACCCTTGCTCTGTTTACGGTCATCCACAAGCCTTGTTTGGCATTATTCAAGGTGGAAGCTTTGAGGATTTAAGAATAGAATCCGCGCAACACATTATTGACATGGACACTGACGGTATTGCCATCGGCGGCGAAACCATTGGCTTTGATATGCCAAAAACCCTTGCCATTGCTGCACGCCTAGTGCCATTGCTGCCAGAAAACAAAGCACGTTACACCATGGGGGTAGGACTCAACCCACAAGATTTAATTGATGTGGTCAAGCAAGGCATCGATTTATTTGACTGCGTTGCCCCTACGCGCAATGCACGCCACGGCGCTCTATATCATGGGAGAGTGGTCAAAGAGGGTGACTGGCTGCGCTTTGATAATCAAGGTGCCGATAGATCACGTATTCTTATTAAAAAAAGTCAATACCGCATGGATGAGGAGCCAATACTAGCAGGATGCGACTGTCAAACCTGCCAACATTATTCGCGTGCTTACTTACACTTTCTGCTAAAAACACAATCACCGCTGTATTACCAACTCGCCTGCATCCACAATGTGCATGTCATGCAAGACGTTTGCCAACAATTAAGAGACTGTATCCACGCCCACAGCAACACCAACATCGAGCTAAGCTCCAAATTTGGACCTTGATGCTAAACCGAAAATGGCGTACAATGTCGGTTTAGTACTTGGAATATGGCGTCCGTATATTATGCTACCACGTATCTTGCGACTGGCAGAAAATGAAAACCTCTTTATTTTTGGGCCAAGAGGGGTAGGAAAGACTACCTACATCAAAAATTTACCTTATTTTCAACACGCTATCTACATTAATTTACTAAAAGCAGATACTGAAAACCGTTTTACACGCAACCCCGATGAACTATTTTCAATTGCTCGTGCTATGGGAGAGAAAACCCATATCATTATTGATGAAGTACAGAAAATACCAAAGTTACTCGATGTTGTTCATGACATCATTGAAACCCTACCCACGGTAAAATTTATTCTAACCGGCTCCAGTGCAAGAAAGCTCAAGCATGGTGGTGCTAATTTACTGGCTGGCCGTGCCTTTGTCTATCATCTCTCTGCTTTTATTTTTAACGAAGTCGCAGATAATTTTCATCTTGATGAAGCATTACGTTGGGGCATGTTACCCAAACGTTTTGATTATCACGACGATTATAGCAAACAAAAATATCTCCAAGCCTATGCCAATACTTATTTGAAGGAGGAAGTTTGGGTAGAGCAATTTATTAGAAAGCTCGACCCTTTCCAGTATTTTCTCCAAGTTGCCGCGCAATGCAACGGCAAGCTGATTAATTTTTCTAATATCGCGCGTGATGTTGGTGTGAGTGACACCACAATTGTCAAATACTACGCTATTCTCGAGGATACATTGCTTGGGTTTTTTCTACCTGCTTTTGAACACTCTTTTAGAAAACGCTTAAGTAAAGCACTCAAGTTCTTCTTTTTTGATACAGGCATTGTCCGTGTACTCTCCGGCATGTTATCTGTTGACTTGACCGAAGGAACAAGTGGCTATGGCGATGCTTTTGAACATTTTATTATTCTACAATGCAAGCAACTTGCCAACTATTACCATAGCGAATATCGCTTTTCCTACTTAAAAACCAAAGATGGCTCTGAAATTGACCTAGTAGTAGAGCGTCCTGGCAAAAAAACACTTTTTATTGAAATCAAAAGCAGTAATAATGTTCAGGTTTCGCAACTTTCACACTTAAAAACACTATCTCAAGACTTTGGAGAATGTGAAACAGCATGCTTTAGTCGAGACCCCTATCAGAAAAAATTACATGACATTAATGTGTTTCCCTGGCAGCAAGGGATTCTCAAATTTTTTGCACAATAACAACCTCCTTTATTAGGGGGATGAAAGTAACAGAATAGTAACAAACTCCTTACTTGCTACGTAAGGAGTAAGATACAAGATCACCCCACTACTTTATAATGAGGGTGAGCCATTACGATTTAGGAAAGAAATTAGCCATGCTCACAGTTAACATCATTGGTGCAGGCAATGTTGGTAAAGTGCTAGGACACTTGCTACAAAGACTCGATAATGTCGAAATAGCCAGTGTTTTTAACCGAACCCTCAGCAATGCCAATGCTTCCTGCCAATTTATCAAAGCAGGCACACCCATCAATAAGCTCAACCAATTACAAGCAGCCGATATTAATTTTGTAGCGACTTGCGATAATGCCATTGCAGAAGTGGCTAATGCCTTACGCTCACAAGTGCAGTTGCAACCACACTCAATTATCGCGCATTTTAGTGGCGTTATCCCTTCTGATGTTTTTAGCAACTTTAGAGAACAAACGCTTACCATCGCCAGCATCCATCCACTCAAAGGATTTTGTGATGACTTAGAACAGGTTGTCAACACCTTTGCAGGAACTTTTTGCGCCACCGAAGGCGATGCAGAGGCACTAGCGGTTATTAAGCCGCTATTTGAAGACCTGGGCGCCATTACATTCCCGATTGATTCTGCAAAGAAAGCGCTCTACCATGCTGGATGCATTTTCTCTTGCAATTATCTCACTACATTATTCGATGCCACGCAACAATGCTACTTAGCCGCAGGTTTAGACAATAAAACTGCGCAAGCCATTAGCTTATCACTGCTGCAAAGTACACTGGATAATCTCAAACAACAACCCCAGGCCAATGCTGCTATGAGTGGCCCTATTAAACGTGCTGATACCCAGGTGTTAACAGCGCATCTATCACAACTAGCCGATTTGCCATTACTACAAACACTGTATCGCGAACTGGCTAACGCCACCATTGCTATCAGCAATCACGACACGTTTACCAAACAACAATTAATGGAATTATTACACGAGTTTGATAAGAAATTAATTTAAATGACAGAAAATAGTTACCCCCTTTTTTAAACTGCCGTGTACACACATTGTATTCCATTAAGAATTAAAAAACTGATAAAATACTCGGGAGCTTAATAAATACTGGAGCTTATTTAGAATATGTTCGCCCCCTTTGTTTTTCAACTGCGGTATGCACATATCGTATTCTATTGAGAATTAAAAGGAGCGGAAAAATACTCGAAAGGCTGAGGAAATATGAAAATATCGCCCCCTTTTTTAAACTGCGGTATGCACAGATCATATTATTCAAAGT
>CAZSHR010000113.1:0-5300 GCA_964606725.1 uncultured Coxiella sp. | reverse complement strand
CATTAACAATTTAAAACCTTTGCATCATATGATTTTATTGCCTCTTGTAAGTTGGACAAGTACTTTAAAAAATAAAAAATTAAGCTAATTGTCAAAATAGCTAAATTTATCACTAAAACTTTTATTAATTTTCCTCGATATTTCTTTATACTTGAATATTGTATCCTTTGAGTGGTAGTATAAAACTCTGTTTTTCGATCAATAAATATGCTAAAAATAAAAATCACATGGAAACACCGACAATGAAAGCATATTCGTTGGAAAATACAAAGAATTTCTGGAAAGTAAAACATTTGAGTATAAAGAATGAATCCTGAAAATGATCGAGATTTAAGAAAGCAAGAAAAAATGGCATCTTTAAGAATTTCTGATTCGCCGCATACATTTATAGCCTCAAATTCCAAGCCAACAATTTTTGATCTTGTGAGAAAAAAATCAGAGGAAATAAAAGAAAGCGGAAAAATTTCCGGAAATGAACTACGCCAACTACTATCGGCGGTTGAACTTGGACATCTGGATAAAGTAAAAGGGTATCTAGAAACCAACAGAAATAAACATGGGCAGTGTTTGATTTTAGATGTGCAAGGTGACGTTATTAGACCATGGCCTCATAAAGCATTTAAAAATCTGACAGCGTTTCAACATTCACTCCGAAATTGTGATATTGGAATGTGTAAATTGATTAGATCTTATTTTTCAAATGACTACAATGCCGCAAAACAAATGATAGCACTTGAACAAGATCAAGAATTGGTGCGCTTGCATG
Source organism: uncultured Coxiella sp. (assembly GCA_964606725.1). Classification (GTDB taxonomy): domain Bacteria; phylum Pseudomonadota; class Gammaproteobacteria; order Coxiellales; family Coxiellaceae; genus 2-12-FULL-42-15. Next base: position 4,534 of record CAZSHR010000113.1, on the reverse strand, counting down.
GTTATACTTATTTCACATTAGAAGATACGTTGAAAGCTTATAAAGAATTGATAGAAATTAAATGGAAAGAATTGACAGGACCACAACGTGATAAATATTTTCGTAAAGTGATTGGCGGGTTACAGCAGAAATGGCCAATGTGGTTATTTGAAGTGGGTACAGAAGCGCACACATGACTTAAACTATTTACGAGCTAAACAAAAGAGGTGTCCATCATGGAAAAGTGTAAAATGACAAACTATTCAGAAGAGTTTAAGTGCTCAAGGTAGTTGTTAAAGAAAGACTATGAAATTAGTCGCCGTCGTGTTTGTCGACTGATGAAAAAACAGGGTTTAGTCTGTAAAAGTAAGTGTCAATTCAAGCATACAACGGATTCTAATCATGATTTACCTATTTAGGCTAATAATGCACTCTACTACCGATTATTTATCGCCAGTAGAGTTCAAACAGCTTCAAAAAGTTGTGTAATTCTGTGTCCGAAAAAGTGTTGACACATCAATTTTAAGGGATGGTTACCAACCGGTCGTAGCTTCAAATCCTATTGTCAGCTTCAATATGATCATCCAGATGATTTACCAATAGAGAGTGATTATTGGTTGCGAATGAGTTGTAGAAATTCCATGCGTGTGCGGCTGTCTTCACGTAATTTCCCTAACATCACTGATGTTGTCATCATTGAATCCTGTTTTTCAACGCCACGCATCATCATGCAAAGGTGTTTGGCTTCAATCACGACGGCAACGCCTTTGGCTTCCGTAATATCTAGTAAACATGTGGCGATTTGATGCGTTAGATTTTCCTGAATCTGTAGACGTTTAGCAAATAAATCAACGATTCGTGCTATTTTAGATAGGCCAATCACTTTACCATTAGGCAAATAACCAACGTGACATTTGCCTATAAAAGGCAGTAGGTGATGCTCGCATAGCGAGTATAACTCTATGTCTTTGACAATGACTAACTCGCTAATGTTGGAGCTAAATATCGCTCCATTAACAATGGTATTAGCGTCTTCTTGATACCCTTTGGTCAGGTATTGCAACGCCTCACTGACACGTTGCGGTGTGTCTTGCAAGCCCTCACGTTGTGGGTCTTCTCCCAAGTGCTTGAGAATGTGGCGTATATTGTCTGCAATGGTATTAGTCATAGTGGCATTACAGTACTGAAAAATAATGGCATTGTCGATGGCTGGGGTGCGCTTAAGTACATTTGTTCAAGTATATAATTAAAATGATTTAAAATATAATGATTATTTAAGGTAAAATCGCTGGAAACGCCTTAATAGACTATTTATTGGGCTAAAAGAGGCGAGTTGATTTGATGCTTAAGTGGCTAAATTGGTAAAATTAGGTCAAGGCAAGTGTGGCGTGCCAGTGTAATAAATGATCAAATTGAGTGCGGGGGCTTGTATGAGACCAGGTGAAAATTTAAAACAATTTTTACTTGATGACATGAAAGATGTCACCGAGCTGCTTCCTGTTATTGAAAAACAAAGAAGTTTTAACTCGCATGATGAATGTGGTTGGCTGGGTTTTGGTCCTGGAAAAGACACACTCTATAGCCAATTTTTCGATAATTTTACTAATCATTTGCTTGATTTAAAAAATTTTCCTCAACAGAATTTTCTTAAAAATCCATCGTTTACTGTTTACTATGAGACACCCGATACACTCGAGACATCTGAGAAGAATGAGAAAAAGGATCAGGCTATTTATTATCGCTTGCATCCAGCAAATAATGGCACTGATCAGCCAGATGAAGCAGTGTCAAATTTCATCCAGTATCAAAAAAAGCAAGGCGTATTTCAAGCTTTTCTGTCTAAATATATCTTAACCTCACCACGTTTTGATATGTATGATGTTAGCAAGAATAAAATTGTTGATGTTAACCATAAAATTTCACTTTCAAATCGTCTAACAGTAAATAATTTTTCTAAGCTTTCTGAAGACGATAAAAATAAAATTTTGGTGTCAATACAGGCTCGCGAAATTGAGCAGCAACTTTACCGCAACTATGCTAAGTTGCAGCTTGTTTACTTTGCTCTGATTAATGCAATTTATTTTTCAGATAATAAATATAGTTTGTCTGAAATAGAGAAAGAAGAACTGATTAATGCCGCTTATGAAGCTGGATTATTGCTGTATTTTACTTATCGTTATCAACTTAATAGCAAGGTAGAGGCCGATGGTTTGTATGCTGAGCTTAATAATTTGTGCGAAAAAGTAAAAAAACCGTTACCTGCCTGGGTAGAAATAACCGAAGAACAAAAGTTAAAAAAATACAATGAAGAAAATCATAAAAATAGCTTGCTAGATCAGTTTTTATTGTGGTGTACTTTAAACATCACAATAACCACTTTTCGTACCAAGATATTTCCTATTATTCTTAACCTGCCACGGTTGTGGTTAATTCGCTTTAATCGTGAAATTACTGTTGCTGTCGTGTATTGGCATGCTTTGCAGCCAGCAGTTAATAATTTGGATTGGTTTTTTACGGTAACAGGTTTTAGTATTTTTTCTATTGTTTTTTATTTGCCACGCTTTTTTGTGAATTTGGCTTTACTGTGTTTGCATAGCTTTTGTGAATCTTATATGACAGATGCAGAAAAAGCACTGGGTTGGAGAGTGCGGCTAGCTTTACAATGGGAACGTTATGGTTTCCAGATGATGAATGATTTGGTGTGGTTTGGCATTAATCTGTTGTGTTATTTTCTTCCCACCCCTTTTAATATGATGGTGATTGTCTTATTGTATGTTTTTGACGTTTGGAACTGTAGCCGCAGTTTAGGGTTAATTAATCGAGATTGTGATGAGCTGCAATCTGATCAGAATATTCCAGATAATCCTGAAGATTCCCAAGGTGTTTATAATAAAGGACTCAAATGTATTGCTGATGAGAAACGACGTTCTTCTAAGCATACTTATGGAGTTGCTTGGGCTTTATTGATTTTTATGGTGCCTTTAGGCATTTACATTCTACCAGTTTGGACTTTTGTGGCATCGGCTTTGGTGATTCTGGGTATTAATACCTTGGCCATTGGTCTTTCTTGGACGTCACACCCCTGGGTTGCTACCAATCGGTTTCGTTTGCCAGGCATGGGAGGCAAAAAAGAAAAAACCGTGGTTAATAGCTATAGTGGACCGTCATCTATCATTCCTTTGTAGTGTATTTGTATTGTTGCTTTGTTGTAGGCATGGTATCATCCGGCCAGCTTATGTAGGCGCGTAGCTCAGTGGTAGAGCACCACCTTGACATGGTGGGGGTCGTTGGTTCGAAACCAATCGTGCCTACCAATCCAGCTATAAAAATTAGTGTGTTATGAACAACATTTGCACTTGTACCAACTTGTCTTATAAGGCATGACGCTTATATCCATACAAGGCTAAAGCCTTACATCCGATTTGTTTGTCTTCGCTTGTTTGTGATAAGAACGAATGGAATTTTTGACTTGATAGCCATCTGTACGGTGTACCGCTACCGCATGAGCCTGATCACAAAGTACTGTCAGTAAATTCATTTCATAACCACCCCCAGGTCAATGCCTGCGAAACTCCTGTTGTAGTAGCAGGGTACGCTTCCATATGCATCATTTTGTTCAAAAATTTTCAGATGTGATTTGCTTTCAAGTGCGTAACAAATGGTAACCTCAACGTTGCCGCATGGGGGGGTTGGCTCTATAATGGTGCCTAAACGCATAAGAGAAAACTATGACCGCTGTTACTGAAAAAAAAATCCGCTTCCTTGATCCGAAGAACGATGTTGCATTCAAGAAAATTTTTGGTAGTTATGATCACCACGAGACGCTCGTCGAGTTTTTGAACAGCGTATTAGTGCTGCCTGAACCCATTGAATCGGTTACACTGCGCAAACCTTACCAACCGCCGCTGCTCAAAGGGTTAAAAGGGACTATCTTGGATATCTATGCCAGCACTGCGCATCACCAATTCATTGTGGAAATGCAAGTCGAAAATGAACGCTCATTTACCAAGCGCATGTTTTATTATGCTTGTAAAGCCTACTATAGCCAAATTGAATCCGGTGAAGATTACAGCGAACTCAAACCGATTATTTTCTTAGGTGTGCTGGATTTTCAGCGTTTCAAACGAGACCCTGATCGCTACATTCGTCGGCATCGCGTTTTAGACCTGCATGACTTTCAATGCGATTTTTTGGAATTTGATTTTAATTTGATTGAGTTGCCGAAATTTAAAAAGGCCGAACATGAATTAAACACCGCAACGGATAAATGGATTTTTTTCCTGAAAAACGCCTCGCTGTATAAAGAGGTTCCTTCTTGGGCAGATTCGGTTGGGTTGAAGCGAGCTTATGCGATTGCAGAAAAGCACAATTGGTCACAAGACGAGCTAGACTTGTACGACTATTGGAAGAAAAGAGAATGGAGCCACATACATGCACTTGATGAAGCCCGTGAAGAAGGTAAAGCCGAAGGTGAAGCCATTGGCCGCGCAGAAGGGGAGGTCATTGGTGAAATTAAAAAGGCCAATGAAATCGCCTTAGCTTTGCTAGAAAGAGA
>CAZSHR010000112.1:0-5355 GCA_964606725.1 uncultured Coxiella sp. | reverse complement strand
TTCCGTAGAGGTAGACAGGCAATTGTAAAAAAATCACCCCCTTAACAAACTGCCGTATGCACACATCGTATTCTTTTGAGAATTAAAAACCGATAAAATACTCGGGAGCTTAATAAATCCTAGAGCTTGTTTAGAATATGTTTGCCCCCTTTTTTAAAAGGGGGCCGACAACTTCAGTTGTCGGGGGGATTACCGGCGTAGGGCTTTTTTATCATCAAGCGGCACTGCTAATAACCGCAATGCTCCTGACATAATTTTCGCAAAAACTGGCGCTGCGACAATGCCTCCAAAATGCTGACCTTGCGGTTCTTTAATCACTACCACCACAACTAAGCGCGGATGACTGGCCGGTGCCATGCCTGCAAATGATGACATATAGCGATGATGATCATAGCCATTGGTGCTAGCAATATAGGCAGTTCCGGTTTTTCCTGCCACTTGATAGCCAGGAATACGCGCTCGCGTTCCTGTTCCTCCTTTGTGTACCACGGTTTTTAACATCTCAATCAAGGTGTGCGCAACCGACTCAGGCAAGATTCTTTGACTTGGCACCTTAGCCGCATCGACTTTTAACAAAGACACCGGATGATCAATGCCACCACTGGCAATCACACTATAGGCATGGGCTAATTGCAGTGGTGTTACTGATAAACCATAGCCATACGACAAGGTAGCCAATACGCTAGGCACCCAAGACGTTTGCGGTACTAATTGCCCGCTGGCTTCTCCTGGAAAACCGCTACTAGTGCGCTGCCCAAAGCCTAAGGACTTTAATAATTGCCAATAATCTTCTGCTTGCAAGGAAAATAACACTTTAGCCGCAGCAATATTACTGGATTTTTGCAACAACTCAGTCAAGGTTACCACACCATAATTTAAATCATCACGAATACGATAACCACCGATTTTCATCCAACCGGAGTGGGTATCAATTTGCGTATCGGGCGTATATTTTCCACTTTTCAATGCCAATGCAATAGTAAATGGTTTAATGACTGACCCTGGCTCAAACATATCGGTTACAGCACGATTACGATACCAGGCCATTTTAGTATGCGCACGATTATTAGGATTATAAGCGGGCTGATTCACCATCGCCAACACTTCACCGGTAGCGACATTTAACACCACAGCACTACCGGACTTAGCATGATAACGGTTCACCGCTTCTTGCAAACTGCGGTAAGCAATATACTGAATACGATGATCAATGCTAAGCTGAATTGTTTTACCTTGCACAGGCTGTCGCAACAAGTCTAACTGCGCAATCACATTACCTAAACGATCCTTTACCACCCGTTGTGCACCAGGGCTTCCTCGCAACCACTTGTCAAAAGCCAACTCCATGCCTTCCTGCCCTTGGTCATCAATATTAGTAAAGCCAACCACATGCGATGTCACCTCTTCTTCGGGATAATAACGACGAAACTCACGCTGAAAAAATAATCCAGGAATATTTAATTGCCGAACTTTTTGCGCTAGCGGCGGTGGCATCGACCTTTTTAAATAAACAAATTCACGTTTGGCCGACTGTTTGACTTTATGCATAATCGCATGACGAGAAACACCTAATAGCTTGGCTAATGCGATTAACTGCTCTTTAGTAGGCTTAAAATAGTGTGGGTTAATCCAAACCGACTGTACACTGGTACTAACCGCTAAAGGACTGCCCAAAGCATCGGTGATAATGCCGCGATAAGCAGGAATACTGGCGGTGCGCAGTATTCTTACCTTGCTTTCCTTTAATAAAAAATCGCGGTTTAATACACCTAAATCCAACACTCGCCACATTAATGCCAACAGAGCAATGGCAAGCAACAACCATACTCCATAGAGTCGCCACTGTTTGCTGACCATTAGGTTGGGTTAGAATTAGAAGAATCAATAAATCGTATTTCCTGACGCTGTGGAACCCGCAGCTTAAATTGAGTCTCAGCAATCTGCTGTAGACGCGGCTGCGCTAACAGACTCCCTCGCTCTAATAATAGTTTAGTCCACTGCTCAGCTGCCATGATTTCTTGCTGTTTAATTTGCTCAACGTGAATAAAAAAGCGGCGATTTAAATCCTTACAATAGATAACTGCTAAAGCTGACAACAGTAGTAGGAATACCATAATCCCTAAACACAATTTCTGATAAGCCAAAGGCAGTATATTCAATACGGGCAGATGAATCACTCGTGATGTGATGGCTCGGGTTGCTGCATTCATTTAATTTTCTCCGCAATTCTCAAACGCGCACTACGTGCACGCGGGTTAAACGCCAGCTCTGTGGCACTGGCTCTGATTAATGATCCAATACGTCGCATGCGATGATTGCCCTGCTCATAGCGCACTGGCAAATCCGGTGGGTAATCATCACCGGCCACTTGCTGCTGTATAAACTGTTTAACCATTCTATCTTCCAGTGAATGGAAACTAATCACACACAAACGCCCTTTGGGTGCCAACACTGCTAATGCCTGTGGCAATACCGCAGTTAATTCCTCTAACTCGCGATTAATAAAAATCCTAATCGCTTGAAAACTCCGTGTTGCTGGATGAATCCGCCTCTCCCAAGCTGGATGCGCTTTTTTAATAACTTCGCTTAATTGCAACGTACTAACTAAGCGATGCTGCTCCCTGGCCTCAACAATCGCCCGCGCAATACGACGCGCATAACGCTCCTCACCATAACGGTAAAGCACATCACTTATTTCATCTGCCGATGCTTGGTTAATCCAAGTCTCAGCACTAATACCACTGCTGGTATCCATGCGCATATCCAGCGGGCCATCTTTCATAAAACTAAACCCTCTGGATGCTTGATCCAAATGAGTTGAGCAAACACCTAAATCCAGTAAAACACCCGCAACTTTCCCTAACAGCGCATAACGACTGATGATCGCTTGCAACTGGGCAAAAGAAGCCTGCACTACCTGGCAACGCGGCTCTTGTGCAAACCGTTGTCTAGCCACAGCAATGGCGTCACTATCTTTATCAATGACAATCAGCCGACCCTCACTGCCCAATTTGGCTAGAATGGCAGCACTATGCCCTCCTCTTCCAAACGTGGCATCGACATAAACACCACTGGACTCAATCGATAAGCCAGCAATGGCTTCATCCAGCAAAACCGTCTGATGCGCAGTCATTTACAAAGAAAGCGATTGTAGTTCTATGGGCACATCATCATCGCCATTAAGACCAGACTGTAGCCACAGCTCCCGTGCTGTGCGCCAGCGCTCTTCATCCCATAGCTCAAATTTATTTCCCTGACCCACCATCATGATGTTTTTGTCTAAACCTGCATACTCCCTTAGCAAGGTTGGCAGTAAAATCCTGCCATTTTTATCCATTTCCAATTCGGTCGCATGACCGATTAACAAGCGTTGTAAACGACGCGCCGCAGGGCTGAAACTGGGCAAATGGCTTAATTTGCTTTCTATCTCTTCCCATTGTGAACAGCCATAAAGCCATAAGCACGATTCCTCAGGCGCGATGGTGAGCACTAAAATGCCACCGGTGTCTTCACTGATCACCTCACGATAACGACCAGGGATGGCAATCCTCCCCTTGGCATCAATGGTAAGCGCTGTTAAACCACGGAACATCGTTTTCTCCCACTTCTCTCCACATTATACCACTTGATTCCACTACTTTCCTATTTTTTTAAGGCGACAGCAGGAAAAATGCGCATAATTGCTGAATTTAATTTTTACTTAATGTGAAATAGCTACTGAATGTAATCACTCAATTGTTCAAAAAAGGGTCGAAAGCTTGAGTTGTTGAGGGTATTGAAAAAATTTTCAAGATAAATCCCCCCACTGCGCCTTCGGCGCAGTGACCCCCTTTGTTAAGGGGGTGATTCTTTTAAAATTCACCGCCTGTACACAAGAGATTCACCCCCTTTGTTAAGGAGGTGACTCTTTTAAAATTCGTCGCCTATACACAACAGATTCACCCCCTTTTCTAAAGCTGCGGTATGCACATATCGTATTCTATTGAGAATTAAAAGGAGCGGAAAAATACTCGAAAGGCTGAGGAAATATGAAAATATCGCCCCCTTTTTTAAAAAGGGGGCCGACAACGTTAGTTGTCGGGGGGATTAATTAATCACGAAAATTATTGAATTGCAGTGGCAAACTAAGCTCCGCTTCGCGCAACACCGCCATAACCGCTTGTAAATCATCGCGCTTTTTACCCGTGACCCTAACCTGCTCACCCTGTATAGCCGCTTGAACTTTAAGCTTTTTCTCCTTGATTAGCTTGACAATTTTCTTGGCCATTTCCGTGCTAATGCCTTGTTTTAACAAGATAAGTTGCTCAGCCTTATTGTGCTGCAATGTTGGCGCTTGCTCCTCTAAATGCCCCAAGTCAACCTGACGTTTAGTCAACTTAGCACGCAATATCTGTACCATCTGTTGCAATTGAAACTCCGTTTCTGCCTGCAATTTAACACCTTCCTTAACCTGTTCAAACTCAGCAGAACACCCTTTAAAATCAAAGCGTGTTGCCACTTCACGGTTGGATTGATCCACTGCATTGCTAACTTCATGATTGTCTAATTCACATACTACATCAAAAGATGGCATTTTTGCCCCCTATCCGGTATAATTGCGTAAAAGCTAGAGGTACTATAATTTCTTCTTGCAATGATTGCAAAGCGGCTTGTAACTCCACCCACAATACTTTTCAGCGTGGTAACAAAGTGTAACGGAGTAGCAAACCCCCTTGATCTACCTCAGGGAAAAGCACTATGATGTTTGTAAGACATCGCTTACAAAAAATAGTAATGAGGTATTATCACAATGGCTAACAACGTTTTTTCACTTTTCGGACACAGTTTTAACCCTGTCAATCGCAATCACGAATTAGATCAAAAATCAGACAAAGACCTTATTCAAGCCATGCTCGATGAAAACCAAAGCATCGTGAATGAAGCAGTTACAAGCCATAACAGCAATTTTGTTAAAAATACCAATGAAATCAACGAGCAAGGCTCAGCATTGAGACTCGCCAGTGACAACCCAAGCCCCACTAAAGTTAGTGAGAATCGCTCATCTCTCTATGCAGAACGCCGTAACAGCTTGAAAGTGGTTGAGAGTGATCAATCAGAGCTAAACAATCAGGCAGCAAAGAGCGAAGAGAGCACATTAAGCTTATAATCGCATCGCCCTCTTTATTAAAAGCTGCGCTATGCACACGCCGTATCCTTTTGAGAATTAAAAACTGAAAAAAATACTCAAAAGGTTGGGGAAACATAAAAATATCGCCCCCTTTTTTAAACTGCGGTATGCACAGATCATATTATTCAAAGTAAGTTACTCTTAATAACATTAAGATTCCGTAGAGGTAGACAGGCAATTGTAAAAAA
>CAZSHR010000111.1:0-5386 GCA_964606725.1 uncultured Coxiella sp. | reverse complement strand
AATCATCTTTCCTGGCAGGATTGGATGTTGTAGTAAGAAATAGGCAAAATTGGTGTTGTGGATTTTATGCAGGCCTGCTTAACCTTTCGGTGTATCTGTTGGCGGCTCTATGGGGGAATTGGTATCTGATAAAACGTTATCAATTTGATAATGAAGTTGCTTCAGTAATTGTTTCTACAATTTTTATGGGTGTTCTTGTTGGTTCGATAGCTTGGGGTTGGTTTGCTGACCGTTTCAATGCTTGTAAAAAATTAATGGTTTCTGGTTCGGTATTTTCAATAATCATTACCATAATTTTAATATACGATGCGTCTTCATCGGTAGTTTTTCTCAGTCTGTTATTTTTCTTATTGGGTTTGTCAACCAGTGTGCAGGTTATCAGTTATCGGCTGATTGCCATCTCTAATATGAATTCATTGATGAGTGTCGCAATCAGTTTTTCTGCATTGATTATTAACCTTTTGGGTGCTATTGCGCAGCCTGTTTTTGGTCGTTTATTATCAGATTCTTTAGACGACAACATGAGTATTGATGGATTCTCGCTGTGGTTTTTATGTTTTTCTTTTATTATTTCAGCATTACTGGTATTTTTTATGAAAAGTAAAAAATTATCAGAAAGGCATAGGTAGCAACTCTTTCAGCGTGACACGATTAAGAATATGGGCTTTGTCGCCAAAATAGATGGGTAAGCTGATATCTGAGAATTCGTATAATAATTGGCGGCATGATCCGCAAGGTGGGCATGGCCTGCTGCGGTTGGCAATAATTATAACGGTTTTAATCCGTTTTACGCCGTCATTAATCAAATTTCCTATGGCATTTTGTTCCGCACACTGTGTTAAGCCAAGTACATTATTTTCAACGTTGCAACCTGAGTATAATTGCTGATTGTCGCCAAGCACACAAGCGCCTACTGATAGATTGGAATAGGGGCAATAAGCATTTTCCATAGATCTTATGGCTTGCTTGTGCATAGCTTCAAGCAATTCATTCATAGTCTGCTGCCCATTCTTTTGTGAACTGCGTGACAAAATCTTCCATTAGCTGATGCTTTTCTTCAGCTAATTCTTTAGCAGTTTTGGTGTTCATGCGATTTTTTATCAGGAAGAGTTTTTCATGGAAATGGTTAATGGTTGTTCCTTGATTTTTCTGATAGCTTTCAAATGTTTTATGGTGTAATGGTTTTATTGCTGGGTCGTGCATTTTTCTTTTTTTATGACCGCCATAAGCAAAGGTTCTTCCAATGCCAATAGCGCCCATAGCATCGAGTCTGTCCGCATCTTGCACTATTTGACCTTCAATTTCTAACTGACTGTCATTGGTGCCTGCTCCCTTGAATGAAATTGATGAGATAATATGATTAACTTTATTGACAGTAGTTTCTTCAACGTTTAAGTGATTTAACCACTTGCTTGTCAACTCGGTAGCTGTTGATAAATTTCCCTGATTAAATTTCCAATCGGCAATGTCGTGTAATAATGCAGACAGTTCTATCACGAATAGATTTCCCCCTTCTTTTTTTGCAAGGTGACGTGCTGTTTTCCACACTCGATAACTATGCCACCAATCATGGCCGGTACAATCATCTTCCAGAGTTTTTTTTACATAATTTTGAGTTTCTTTAATAATGTCATTTTTTTTCATTATTTTTCTCTATCTAGGCGATGACTTTTTGTAAGCTTTCGACTTTTAGTTTATTTTCTTGGTCAATGCGATAATTTCCTGATTGTTTGTCGCAAAAGTGTTCTAACCAGATTTCTGCCAGTAGCTTTTTGTCTTGCATGTCTGTCTCAAATAAGCCAGGAGTTTTGCCGATGACTAGTAATTGCCTTATTGCAATTAATAGTTCGGATTGCACCAGTGCGAGAGCAGGGCCGATTACTGCACCGTCAGTGAAGTTTATAGGATTTCCATTTGCGGCCAAATAAAAAAATTGTTTTCCATTTTCATAGCGGCATAGCTCATTATTAATAGGTGCTGCGTTGTAATTCTCTTTGAGGTAGTAAAGATCAAATTCAATATCTTTGGAGCTGCAGCTAACGAGTAACGTGCCATTTTTGATAAGATTAAAGTCTTTTTTACTTATAGAATTATTTCCTGTCGCTCCAAAAATAATATCGGCATGGCTAATTGATAGCTCTCTGTCAGGTGTGCAAAATCCTTCACTGAGTGCTATGATTCGTTTTACAGGATCAGTATCATACACTGAAGTTGAGCAATGATGTTTTAGTAGTGAGTGTGCAACGCCACGCCCTATTTTCCCAAATCCCAATGTTAGTGATTGTTTGCCGTTGATTGGTATACCTTGCGTTCTTAAAATTCTTTCGGTTGAATAGAGGCAAGATGGGCCTACCAGAAAATCTTCCGGCGCTTTTAGTACGCTTCGGGCAACAGAAATAACCGGACAAGGTAGCTGTTGTCTTTTAGCACTTGACTCATAACGGCGATGCCCTGCTTCTGTGTCTTCAATGACACCTAATAGCTGACAAGAAAGTTTTTTTTGTAAATCATCAAGTATAGATGAAAAATAACCACCGATCTCAATAAGAATCAAGGGTATATTTCTTTTTGCATGACTCATGATAAGGGAATTTAGGTATTTTGTATCGTATAATTCAGACAGCTTGGGGGTTTCTACATGATGTAGTTTTCTTATTTCTTGCAGTGTCGGTTGATGAATAGAATAAGGAATGCCAATGACTAAAGAAATTCGCGCTATTTTATCAATTGCGTTTAATAGCTCAGGTCTGTCTTCCAGCAAATGTGTTAATATAATGCACTGTAAATTTTCTTTGGCAATTTTGTTTATAACGTGCGAAAAATAGTTTTCCCGCAGTTTTGATAGGGTGGCTTGCATGAGCTAATTTACCTTGTGACCAGTGCTTCGTTTGTTTTTTTAATATTCATGCTGTTTTCTTGCAAAACATAAGGAGTTTGTATCTAGACACGTTCTCGCGGTCATTCTAGCGTAAATGAAACATAAACAACAGAGGGAGCTTAATGGGGGTTTTTGCTGATGCGGACGCAGCCGTGTAAATACGGGGAAGTATCGGCAAATTTCTTGTCACCATTTTTCCCCGTTGGTAAATGCAGTAGGGCAGGATCTTTGATTGGCATTTCGCTACTTGGTCTAATATCTTTTCCATAAGCATAGGCTTCTTCGTGGAAAAATTCGAATTGTATCTTTTTGATCATACTGTTGATTGAGATATTGGCTATTTTCAAATGTTCATCAAAAGCTTCATTGAGAAAGTGGTCAGTTAATTCTTTAAGTTCTCTGACATTGTCAACAATACTAATTAAGTTTCTTGATTTTGGGGTTGATTCCAGTAAGGTTGGTGACTGTAGTGAGTAGTAGACGGGATTTGAGTTTTCGTTGGAGAAATATTGTGGTTGCATGATTGTTGGTATGTACTCTTTAATTCCGTAGCTTTCAAGGTAGACTTTTTGTAAATCTGGTATGGGGCCTGATTCAGTTGAGCCGGCGTTAGGTGCACTGCCTGGGGATCCGCCTGTTCCAACAAAAGCAAGATGTTTAAGTGTGTCGATAACATATGGATTTGGGCGTAAACCTGCTGTATTTAATGAGTGCGAAAATAACTCCCAGACAATCTCGAAAATAGATCGTCTACGGCCATATTCTGAGTGATTTAAATTCTTGCGAATTAGATAATTATGAAGTCTTGTCCAGGCATCACTTTTTTCGTTTTTATATTGATTGAGTTTTTCTACCCATTGGTGTGATAAAAAAATAATTTCACAGTACCAAGGAGTCGGGAAGGCTTCACTATTAGCAATTTGTGTGAATAATTTCCAGTGATCGTAGCAACGTTTGGGTGGTGGTAGTGTCACTTTATAGTCACGTTTTAGCTTTTTATGGGATGAGTTTAAAGTGATGCGGGGAATCATGTAAAGGTTGCAAGTGATTTTTAATTTGGATTTGCTGTAGAAAATTGACAAGCTTTTGTAAACAAAGTAGTTTTGATTTTTTATTTGTAATCAGTGGTGTTAAAAAAAATGGGTGACTGTAAAAATTTTACGCTTAAAGATTTTACCGATCTTGACAAAAGTCATAATGTCGATTTCTTAATCGCTTCTATGGAGGCTCATTCTTGTTTAGAGAGTATGAAAGCTATTAAGCAGCGTGCATTGGATTTACTTGATTTGCAAAAAGGTGATGCGGTTATTGAACTGGGTTGTGGTCTTGGGATTGATGCAGAATTATTGGCAGATAGAGTAGGGAAAACAGGTTCTGTTGTGGCGATTGATGCAAGTGAGCGAATGATTACTGAAGCAAAAAAGCGTTCAAAACATGAAAATGTTGCTTATTATCAAGGTGACGCGGCAAAAATTGATTTTCCTGATAATCATTTTATGGCATATCGTGCTGACAGACTTCTAGTGAGTCAAAAAAAAATTATGCCTATTCTATTTGAGGCGCTACGGGTGATTAGAAAAGGAGGGCGTATTTGTATTACGGCGCTTGATTTTAGCGGTATGAAATTAGAGCCAGTTGCAAGTGAGATTACTGGTAAAGTTATTGCTTATTGGCAGCAATTGGTTGAGAATCCATTTATTGGTAAAGAACTTTTAAATTATCTGAGAAAGTTGAATTTAGTTGCCACTAAAATTCAACCAGAAACATTTAGTGTGGATAGTTATCAAACTTTAAAAACTATTGTTCCGTTTGAATCGATGTTAAGTGATATGGTGGCTATTAAAATAATCACATTAAATGAGCAAAAAATAATTATTGATTTATTAAAAGAGACTGATATGCGAGGAGATTTTTTGTGGAAAATTGATTTGGTAACGGTTGTCGGTTGTAAATCAGTATAGATTGCACCGCGTTATTAAGTGCCCGTTGTCAGAAAAATAAGAATCGGCCAAATGTCTGACCGCAATGTCAGGAAATCATTGCCTTTTAACGTAATCTCGCCTGTTATTCTCAAAAAATGAGTCAGCGGAAAAGCCTCATCAATTTCCAGATTAGTGTGATTAGCTTGGGTTAAAATGTCTTAATTCAGGTAGCTACCATATTAAACAGTAAGCTAAAATCAATAATTGCGGAAAAATAATCTTCATCAATAACATCTTGACTAACACCATTAACATGGATTAGTACGGGTCGGCATGATATTCCTTTTGGGCGTTTTAATCGCTTAATTTTTTCCTGAACTTCATCAATGACACTTGCTGGAATAACATGTTTTGAGAATTTGATCTCGCAAACGTAAAGTGTTGAGAATCTTGTTTGAATCAGGTAATCAATCTGACAACCAGCTTGTCGACTTGTTTTGTGTTGGAAAAACGGGTTTTCTGATACAATTTCTTCCGGTCTTACTCCGAGGTGTTTCCATATTTCACCACGATTGTGCGATACCAG
>CAZSHR010000110.1:0-5494 GCA_964606725.1 uncultured Coxiella sp. | reverse complement strand
TTTCTAGGTACTGTTGAATGTTTTTGGCAACCATTAAGGCGCAGTTTTCTTCCGCTTCTTTGGTGGAAGCACCCAGATGCGGTAGGGCAATCACTTTAGGGTGACCTTGAAAAATCTGGCTGGGGAAATCACAGACATAGCTTGCCACTTTCCCGTCAGCAAGTGCTGTGTTTAACGCTTCATTACAGACAATGCCATCACGCGCAAAATTTAATAGCACAACTTTATCTTTCATTGAACGCAATAAGTTGGCATTAATTAAATGTCGCGTGCCTTCCACCAGTGGGACATGGACGCTGATAAAATCAGAGCGAGCGCATACCTCTTGAATACTATTGGCTTGCTCAACATTTGCGGAAAGCTGCCAGGCATTTTGTACCGTAATTAAGTTATCAAAGCCAATGACTTGCATGCCTAGGTCAAGTGCAGCATTAGCCACTTTAACTCCGATATTTCCTAGCCCAATAATGCCCAGTGTTTTATTAGGCAACTCTGTGCCAGAAAATCGCTTTTTATTGGCTTCGACGGTTTTATGTAAGTGTTGATCTTCTCCTTGCAATTGCCGCGAGTAATCCCAAGCCGCACAAATATTTCGACAGGCTAACAACATTCCAGCAATCACCAGTTCTTTGACGGCATTAGCATTAGCCCCTGGTGCATTTAACACGGGAATTCCTAAATTGGTACAGTGATCAACAGGAATATTGTTAACTCCCGCACCGGCGCGGCCGATAATTTTAACACTGTTGGCTAGGGTTAAGTCGTGCATGTTGGCAGAACGAACCAATATCGCGTCAGGTTGCTCCATACTTGTTTCGATTTGATATTTACTGTTGTCAAAACTCGCTAAGCCTTTTTGTGCAATGGCATTGAGTGTTAAAATCTGATAAGTCATTATAGGACTCCCAAAGAGGTTAGTAAAATAAGGAGTATGGCAATGGGGGCAACATAGCGTTGAATCAATTGCCAGTAGCGAAACCATCGGCTATCGGTATTCCACCCTAGACGGTGGCGGATTAGTGATTTTGTCAGAAACCAGCCGGAGAAAATCGCAATCAACAATCCGCCCAAAGGCAATAGAATACCGGAAGTAAAAAAGTCCAGTAGATCAAAAGGAGTTTTTCCAGCAATGGCCAGCAAATTGGGATGGCTAAAGGAAATAATGGTGATCAGACTCAGCAACCAAGCAACACCCCCTACCAATATAGCGGCGTTGTTTTGGTGAAAGCCATGAGATTCTTTTAGCCAGGCAACCGTCACCTCTAGCATCGATAATGTTGAGGTAAATGCGGCAAAAAATAGCAGGATAAAAAATAATGTTTCTGCAATATGACCAAAAGGGACATTCATAAATGCAATGGGTAGTGTTTGAAAAATAAGGCTAGGGCCAACGGTTGGTGTCATATGATGCGAAAATACCAGCGGAAAGATGACTAGCCCTGCGGTTAGCGCAATCAGTGTATCTGCCAAAGCAATGGTTATAATGCATTTAATCAGTGACACTTGTTTGGGCAGGAAAGCGCTGAATGTCATGGTAATTCCCATTGCGATATTCAAGCTGAAAAACGCTTGCCCCAGCGCGATAAGTACGGTTTTTGCGGTGAGGGCATGAAAGTTAGGTCGGAATAAAAACGAGATGGCATCCTTCATGCCGCCAGAAAAAGCACTATAGATTAGTAAAATAACAAGTAAAGCGATTAGGGCAGGGAAAATAAACATAACGGCACGCTCAAGGCCGCGCTTGATCCCAAATGAAATAACAAAAATATTGCCAATCACAACTAAGCTAGTGGTCAGTAGCATTCTCAGTGGGCTGTTCTGCAATATTGAGAAATCTTGCGTCACTGATAAATGGGTAATGTCTTTAATGCTTTTGATAAATGAAGTGCCTACATAATCTAATACCCAGCCACTGATAACAAAGTAGTAGGTGAGAATAAGGAAACTAGTTAATACGCTCATTACTCCCAGCCACTGCCAATGCTTGCTGTGGTGATTTTGCGTGGCGATTTCTTTCATGGAGGTAACTGGATTGCCTCTGCCTATTCGCCCGATCAGCACTTCTGCTGTCATCAAGGGGATTCCCAGTAAGACCACAAAAAGCAGATAAACAAGCACAAATGCGCCACCGCCATGTTCACCCGCTAAATAAGGGAATCGCCACACATTGCCTAAGCCGACGGCAGCCGCAGCAGCGGCAAAAATAAAGGCGGTTTGTGAACTCCATCGGGTTGTTGTTTGCATTCTTTTTGCTCAGTTGCAGAGTTGGATGACAAGCTTACGATAGTATACAATGGCTTTCAAATGATACAACCGAGTGTGTTAAGTAATGGTGATGAAAAAACGTGTTCTAACTTCTCCTGTTGATGCGGTGGTTTTTGACTGTGATGGTACCTTAAGCACGATTGAAGGTATTACGGAACTGGCCAAACAAAATGGGGTTTTTCAACAAGTTTGTGAGTTAACTGAAAAAGCGATGGTCAGCACAGGCATTGATGAGGCACTTTATCGGCAGCGTTTGGACTTGGTTAATCCTTGTATAGATCAGGTTGTGCGGTTGGCTGATCACTATTACCGTCACCTGACTGTGGATGTTGATCGTGTCATTACAGTGTTACAAAAATTAGGCAAAGCGGTGTTTGTTGCGTCTGCGGGAATTGCACAAGCCGTGGAACGGTTTGCGCAACAGTTAACGATTCCTGTTAGCCATGTGCACAGCGTTAACGTTGGTTTTGATGAGCATGGTCGCTATACAAACTTTGATACTCAGTCACCTTTAGTACGCCAGTATGGTAAAGCAGACATTGTCAATGATTTGAAAAAGGATTATCGCTGTGTTGTGCATATTGGTGATGGCATGAATGATGCTGAAGCAGCCGCTGCTGCTGACTTGTTTGTAGGCTATGGTGGGGCTTTTTTTCGTCAATCCATTGCGGATTTAAGCGATGTGTACTTGACGGATCAGTCTATGTTAGCTGTCTTACCCCATTTGCTAAGTGATGAAGAAATGGCCTTGTTACCAGAAGGGTCATATTAGATGTCGTTATTTGCACTAGGGGTCAACCACAATACGGCATCGGTGGCAGAGCGTGAGAAGATCGCTTTTCCTAGCAGTGAAGTTCCGATTGTGGTACGCGATCTATTTGAGCGTCGTGCTGTTGAAGAAGCAGTTGTACTCTCAACTTGTAATCGCACTGAAATTTATGCTGTCACCAAATGTCACCATGCCGTTAAAGAGTGGCTGCGCTGTCGTCATCAAGCGCAGGCTTTGCCTGTGGTCAATAAGCTTTATGAGCACCATGATACCCAGGTGATTCGCCATCTGATGTCAGTCGCCAGTGGATTAGATTCTATGATTATTGGTGAGCCACAAATTTTAGGTCAATTAAAGCAGGCTTATCACACCGCTTTGGAAAATGGAACTGTGGGCAAGCAGTTTCAGCAACTTTTTCCAGCGGTTTTTGAAACCGCTAAACTTGTGCGTACCAAAACGGATATTGGCAACCATGCAGTGACTATGGCTTATGCTGTGATTCAATTGGCAAAGGGGTTGTTTCCGGCTATACAAGAGTGTGTGGTGGCGTTGTTAGGCTCTGGTGAGACTGTTGAGCTTTTGGCTGAATATTTACATCAGCATCAAGTGAAACGAGTGATGATTATTAACCGTACTTTGGCACGTGCTCATCATCTGGCGCGACGTTATCATGGTGTGCCGATGCGAATGGAAAAAATGCCTAATGCATTAGTCGAGGCGGATATTGTGATTAGTGCAGTGGCTGCTCGTCAACCGCTTGTATCGGAGGCTGTGCTTAAAACAGCATTGCAGCAACGCCAGCATAGACATTTGTTTATGGCTGATTTGGGTGTGCCGCGTAATGTGGAGGCTAGCGCCGCTTATCTAGATGGGTTGCATCTTTATAACATGGATGATTTACAAAGCATTGTTAAGCAGAATCAACAGTCACGAACTTTAGCGGCTGATAAAGCACGTGCCATGGTGCAAATGCAAGCCGCACATTATTTGCGTTTATTGCGTGTCCGTGAAGCCGGTCATATAATACGGCAATATCGCTGTAAGATGGAATCATGGCGTGATGAGGTATTGAATCAAACACTTAAGAAGTTAAATCAAGATCAAGATGCTGCTGAGCTTATGCGGGAATTAGCAACTCAATTGACTAAGAAGTTTATGCATTTACCAACGGTTAAGATGCGAGAAGCCTGTTATGCTCAGGAAGTCGCTTTACTTGACTTAATCAAAGATATTTACGAACTATAAGCCATGCAAGCGTCACTGAAACAAAAACTTGTTGTATTAAATTCGCGTTACCAAGAGCTTGGTGCATTATTGAGTGATTCAGCAGTGATTAATGATCAAAATCGCTATCGTCAATTGAGTAAGGAATATGCTCAATTAGAGCCTGTGGCCCATTGCTTTGCTGCATATGAACAGAATAATCAGGCCATTTCTTCTGCTGAGGCGATGTTAGCAGAAGCAGCCACTGATGCTGATTTGGTGGCGCTCATCAAGGATGAGCTAATTGCTTTAAAGCAAAAGAAAACGCAATTAGCTGATGAACTGACTTTACTATTACTGCCCAAAGACCCTCATGATGGGCGTGATGTATTTGTGGAAATACGGGCAGGCACGGGTGGTGATGAAGCTGCTATTTTTGTGGGCGATTTACATCGTATGTATATGCGTTATGCGGAGCGTTCTGGGTGGCAGGTCTCGGCAGTTTCTTGCAGTGAAGGAGAGCACGGCGGTTACAAAGAGATGATTATTGAAATTACCGGAAAAAATGTTTACTCACAATTAAAATTTGAATCCGGTGCGCATCGTGTGCAACGTGTTCCTGTTACTGAGTCACAAGGGCGTGTTCATACCTCTGCTTGTACCGTCGCTGTGTTGCCAGAAATAGAAGCCGTTGATTCTGTTGATATCAATCCTGCTGAGCTGCGTATTGATACCTATCGCGCATCCGGTGCAGGGGGGCAGCATGTGAATCGTACTGATTCTGCCGTGCGTATTACCCATTTACCAACAGGAATTGTGGTAGAGTGTCAAGATGAGCGCTCGCAACATAAAAATAAAGCGCGTGCGATGTCGCTATTAGCGTCTAAAATTTTGGCGCAGGAGCAGCAAAAGCAGCAACGCGAACTGGCAGCAAAGCGCAAATCGTTAGTGGGTAGTGGGGATCGTTCAGAGCGTATTCGCACCTATAATTATCCGCAGGGGCGGGTGACAGATCATCGCATTAATCTGACACTTTATCAGTTAGAAGATATTATGGATGGTGATTTATCTGCTGTGATTGATCCGTTGGTTCGTGAACTGCAAGCGCAGCAGCTAGCAGACATGTAATCTTCAAATTGAGATGATTTTAGTGTTGATTGATCTTTGTTTGCATGGATGCAGGCGTAGAGTTGGTGTATTCACCCCCTTTTTTAAACTGCGGTATGCACATATCGTATTCTATTGAGAATTAAAAGG
>CAZSHR010000109.1:0-5494 GCA_964606725.1 uncultured Coxiella sp. | reverse complement strand
TTCAATTCAGCTTCTGCTTTTTTCAAGCTTGATTGAAGCTTCTTGACTTTTTTTGTAGCACGGCTCACAGCAGTTGTTTTTGAGCCAGCTCGTTTTGTTGTTGCCATCTTCATGGTCTCCTTAAGTAAATTTCTTAACAAGAGTATAGCAAAGCGAAATTATAATACAAATTTTTTTACGCCATTTTATTAAAAAAATCAAAATAATCTTTAAAACAGGCTGTTTTTCAACTTATCTTATTTCGATGTGTAAATCAAGTAATTTTTATCATAAGTTATTGATAATAAATAAAAATTTTAAGAAAAAACCCTATGTTCACTGCAGTTCGCCCAAATTGAGATTAAAAAAGTGCTT
The DNA here is from genome assembly GCA_964606725.1 of uncultured Coxiella sp. Classification (GTDB taxonomy): domain Bacteria; phylum Pseudomonadota; class Gammaproteobacteria; order Coxiellales; family Coxiellaceae; genus 2-12-FULL-42-15. The sequence goes on along the minus strand of CAZSHR010000109.1, from coordinate 5,140 downwards.
GAGAAAAGAAAATCGCAGAAAATCTTGTAAACCCATGAAAAATATAGAATTTTAATAAACTCTAGAGAATAAAAAAATACTGAAGCGCATTTTTTATCTTTTTTTTATTTATTTTAAAAAAATAGAAAATTTCTAGGATTTTTAGCCATGATATTAGCAATATTCACTGGGTGCGCGATGAGTTTTACCAATAAATGCATTAAAACTACTCGCACTGGACTCCTCCCAAGCCTCTTTATAGCATTGTGGCACACTAGTTTTCGCATCGATTAACTGGTTGGGAGCAAGAAAATCGAAAATTTCAGCATAATTTCTTACTTTATCCGTTGTCACACGGCGCATAATATGTGAAGGATGTAAATCTTCGGGTTTGGTTAAACCTACCGCTCCTAATACTTGCAAAAAACTTTTTAATGTCCTGTCATGGAAATTCTTAACGTAATGTGATTTAAGATCAACGTTTAATGCATAACGACGCCTAATATCCTGTGTCGCAATACCTGTGGGACAAGTATTGGTATGACAACGACGTGACTGCACACAACCCAAAGAAAACATCATTCCTCGAGCGCTGTTACATATATCCGCTCCTAAAGCAATTTTAGTGGCAATATCAAAGCCTGTAATAATTTTACCGCTGGCAATTAATCGTATATGGTGACGTAAATTTATCCCTACTAAACAGTTATGAGCGAATATTAACCCATCATTAAGTGGAGTACCAATACTATCACAAAATTCAACAGGAGCAGCGCCAGTTCCCCCTTCAGAACCATCGATGACAATAAAATCAGGATAAATACCCGTCTGTAACATCGCCTTGCAAATAGCCATAAACTGTGAACGAATACCAATACACAGCTTAAAACCTGCCGGCTTGCCACCGCTTAATTCTCTAATTTTTTGTACGAACTCCATTAATTCAATAGGACTAGAAAATGCTGAGTGTGATGCCGGCGACAAACAATCTTGACCAACAGGCACACCACGGGCCTCAGCAATTTCTTTAGAAACCTTCTCACCTGGCAAAATTGCACCATGCGCGGGTTTTGCACCCTGGGAAATCTTAATTTCAACCATTTTAACATGGTCGTGACGCGATTTTTCTTTAAATTGCTCGGAATCAAACTTTCCATCTTTCGTGCGACAACCAAAATAGCCCGTGCCAATTTCCCAAATAATATCCCCTCCCTCCATCAAATGATACTTGCTTAATCCTCCTTCACCCGTATCTTGCGCAAAGCCTCCTAATTTAGCACCACGATTAAGCGCACGAATTGCCTCTGGACTAATAGCACCAAAACTCATTGCTGAAATATTAAGACGTGATGAAACATAAGGTCTAGAACATTGTTGACAACCGACAGATACATCGACAATGCCAAGATCATGGTTGTTTAACGTCGCCAGTGGTGTTGTTGGAGCAATAGAATGATTAACCCATTCACAGCCCACCTCATATACATCTAATTGCGTACCAAAAGGCAGATTGTCTTCGGTTAATTTAGCGCGATCATAGACCAAATCACGCATCTCTTTGTTGAACGGGCGACCACTTTGGTCGGTATTAATAAAATATTGCTGTATTTGCGGCCTGATAAGCAACAATAAGTAACGCCAATGCCCCCAAACAGGATAGTTGCGCAAAATATTCAAGCGAGTCTGAAAAATATCGTATATCCCAAGTAATACCAATGGCCCAATCACGACCATAGACCACCAAATTGGCTCCCAAACAAGGCTAATAGCCACGATTGCTGCAATAACCAACACACTGATTAAGTAGTACCAAAGACGAATTACCATAATATGCTCCTTGACAAGTAACAGCTTACCTATTAGTAAATATCTGGTTAACTCTGCGTTAACCTCAAATCAAGCTAGATATAAATTATAGCGTAAATTGTTGTTTTTTACAGTAGCCATCTTTTTCGCTATAATCGCCGACCAAATTTGACACGATGGGATAATATGAAAACTCACTTAAGCACCAGCGATTTCGACTATCATTTAGCAGATAAACTCATTGCAAAGTATCCCTTAGCCAATCGCAGTGATAGCCGCTTACTAGTATTAGAGCGTGCAACACAGCGACTTTATCACACAAAATTTAATCGCTTTGTTGATTTTATCAACGAAGATGACCTTATTGTTTTCAACAACACGCAGGTTATTCCTGCTAGATTATTCGGACAAAAGGAAAGCGGTGGTAAAATAGAAGCGTTAGTTGAACGAATACTCTCTGCAACAACGGTATTAGCGCATCTTAAAGCTAGTAAAGCACCAGCTATTGGTAGCAAAATTGTATTTTCTAAAGTGTTAAATGCCAAGGTAGTCGACAAAAAAGCAAATCTATTTATGCTAGTATTCGAAAGTCAACGCTCCATATTGGACTTACTAACCGAATACGGTCAAATTCCACTACCCCCCTATTTACAACGTGAAGCAGAAGCCATCGATCATTTACGCTATCAAACCATTTTTGCTAAGCACCAAGGTGCCGTTGCAGCACCAACGGCATCTTTGCATTTTGATGAAGAAACGTTAGCAAAAATTGCGAAGAAAAACATTGAAACAGCTTTTGTCACACTCCATGTGGGTGCTGGAACATTCCAACCCGTACGTCATGAAAATTTCAAACAACACACTATGCACCAAGAATACTTGGAATTATCCGATCAAGCGTGTCAAAAAATTAAACGATGCAAGGCACGTGGTGGACGTGTTATTGCCATCGGCACCACAGTGGTACGCACACTAGAAACCGTCATGCAACAAGGAGAAATAATGCCCTATCAGGGTGAGACACAGCTTTTTATCTACCCAGGTTATACGTTTCGCTGTGTCGATGTGATGTTTACTAACTTCCATTTGCCCAAATCCACCTTGTTGATGCTAGTCTGCGCATTCGCAGGATACCCCCTAGTGATGCATAGTTATCAAATGGCCATGCAACAAGGCTACCGCTTTTTCAGCTATGGTGATGCAATGTTAATTATTTAGTGATAAACTGCATGCTAGTTTTTTAGCTGCTAGAGGATTCTCACTCATGTCATACCAGAAAATTCAGCTACCACAAAGCGGTGAAAAAATTACAGTTAACAAGGACTTATCATTAAAAGTTCCAGATAACCCTATCATTCCGTTTATCGAAGGTGACGGCATTGGCATGGATATTACTCCGGTTATGCGTGCAGTAGTCGACGCGGCGGTAGAGAAAGCCTATGCAGGCAAACGTCAGCTAGCGTGGATGGAAGTTTATGCGGGTGAAAAAGCAACAAAGGTTTACGGTAACGAGCAATGGTTACCAGAAGAAACCTTACACGCAATAAAAGACTATGTTGTATCCATCAAAGGTCCATTAACCACGCCAGTGAGTGGCGGTATTCGTTCTTTGAATGTGGCATTACGACAACAATTAGACCTTTATGTATGTCTGCGTCCAGTACGTTATCTTGAAGGAGTACCTAGCCCAGTGCGTTATCCTGAAAAAGTGGACATGGTTATTTTTAGGGAAAATTCCGAGGATATTTACGCAGGCATTGAGTGGTCAGCCAACAGTGCACAAGCAAAAAAGCTCATTGAATTTCTAGAAAAAGAAATGCAAGTCACACAAATTCGCTTTCCCAAAACCAGCGGTATTGGGATTAAACCCATTTCATCTGAGGGCAGTAAGCGCCTAATTCGTCGTGCTATTCAATACGCGATTGATCAAAAGCGTGACTCTGTGACCCTAGTTCACAAAGGTAATATTATGAAATTTACCGAAGGGGCATTTAAAGATTGGGGTTATGAGTTAGCGCGTGATGAGTTTGCTGCAACACCATTGGATGGCGGACCTTGGCACGTAATGAAAAATCCCAATACTGGCGAAGACATTATTATCAAGGATGTCATTGCAGACGCATTTTTACAGCAGATTTTACTACGTCCAGCAGAGTACAGTGTTATTGCCACCATGAACTTAAACGGTGATTATATTTCTGACGCATTAGCAGCAGAAGTCGGTGGCATAGGTATTGCACCAGGGGCCAATCTTAGTGACAAAGTAGCGTTATTTGAAGCAACCCACGGAACTGCACCAAAATATGCAGGACAAGATAAAGTCAATCCAGGCTCACTGATTCTCTCAGCAGAGATGATGTTACGTCACCTAGGTTGGACAGAAGCGGCAGATTCAATTATCGAAAGCATGGAAGCTGCTATTACCAGCAAAGCAGTCACCTATGATTTTGCACGACTGATGACACATCCCAGGGAATTAAGTTGTTCTGAGTTTGGCAAAGAAATTATTAAACACTTAAGCTAAAGTAAGCATTGCCATCACACTGCGGCTCAACCGTATCCACAAGAGCCAGTAAATTGTTAATTGCTGCATCGTCTTGCGGGAAGTTTCCTGCACTAATTTTAGAGCGAATAGCTTGTGCAGAATGTAGCTTAAATATTTTTTTCATCAACTCACTATCCCCTGTCGGGTAAGTCGCAGTAGAAAGAGAGAGTTGTTCCAAAAAACGCGCCAAAGGATCGCTGGTCAGATCAATACCCGATCCAGGCACTCTAGCATCCCAACGCTGTTGTAGTCTGCTTAGGTTATAGCCAAAAAGTCCTTGCTTATTTATTTTACTAGCAAATAACGACATGCCTTCCTCAATTAATTGTTCTGCTGCTTATCCTTAACAATAAGACATGATAATCATAGCTTATTCGCATTAACAGATTCTTAAAAAGCATATTTTAAGAACCAGGCAACTCTTACTGTAGTTAATCCCAAAAATGATGTCAAGCTAGATTAACCAGCCTTTTTTATAGCCACAAAAATAAGCTAAATATTGGGGAAAGAAAATTGCGCAGGATATAATCAATTCTTTTTTACAAGGGTGATTCTTTTAAAGTTCCCTGACTATCTATACAAATTCACCCCCTTTTTTAAAACTGCGGTATGCACACATCGTATTCTTTTGAGAATTAAAAACTGATAAAGTACTCGAGAGCTTAATAAATCCTAGAGCTTGTTTAGAATATGTTTGCCCCCTTTTTTAAACTGCGGTATGCACATATCGTATTCTATTGAGAATTAAAAGGAGTGGAAAAATACTCGAAAGGCTGAGGAAATATGAAAATATCGCCCCCTTTTTTAAAA
>CAZSHR010000108.1:0-5536 GCA_964606725.1 uncultured Coxiella sp. | reverse complement strand
CACGGCTCAATGGCTAATGCTTTATCGCAAGCCATTGGTGCGCAGGCTGTTGATGATGCAAGGCAAGTGGTTGCTTTTTGCGGTGATGGTGGATTTGCCATGCTAATGGGAGAGATATTAACAATAAAGCAACTTAATTTACCTGTTAAAGTTGTTATATTGAATAGTGCAACATTAGGTTTTGTAGAGCTTGAAATGAAGGCAACAGGATTTTTAGATTATGGAACTGATTTGCTTAATCCGAATTTTGCAAAAATGGCACAAGCAGTTGGTATTCATGGTGTAAGGGTTGATAATGCTGCTGATGTTTCTGAGGCATTAAAGCATGCATTCTCGCAACCAGGCCCTGCATTGATTGACATCTGTTCTAACCGCATGGAATTGGCTATGCCCCCTAAAATCACTCAATCTCAGGCTTTTGGTTTTGGTTCTTATGCAGCGAAAGCTATTATTAATGGCAAAGGTGATGCTTTGCTTGAATTGCTTAAATCAAATTTATGGCGTTAATGCCATATTTTCCTTTTTTGCAAGCCAGAAGGCAAATGGAAAAATTCACCAAAGCATCAGGAGTAAGATTTAACTTGCATGATTTACGAAGGACTTTTATCAGCATTGCGGAATCGCTGGATATTCCGGCTTATGCCTTAAAGCGACTACTAAATCATAAAATTATCAACCCTGATGTCACTGCGGGCTATATTATTTCTGATGTTGATTGATTGAAAGAACCTATGCAAAAAGTTGCTGACTTTATTTTGGCAACCGTTGCAGGCTCTGATTAGTATTAAAAATCAACAAGTTGAAGAAATTCCGTATACTATAGCCTACTAAGTTGTGGTATATTTATCGCTTGACAATATTATTGCAATACGATACTATCAGAGGTAGAAACATGATAAAAAGTTTTAAGTGCAAGGAGACTAACAAGCTCTTTAATGGTGAGAGAATCAGGAATCTCCTAAACAGCTTGCAAAGAGGAGCATTACGGAAATTGAAAATGCTGGACGCAGCGACCCAACTAGATACCTTGAGAATTCCTCCAGGGAATCTTCTTGAAGTACTCAAAGGTGATCTAAAAGGGTATCACAGCATCAGGATTAACGATCAATTTCGCATTGTATTTATTTGGGAAAATGACAATGCGTTTGACGTAGAAATTATTGATTATCACTGAGGTATCATTATGAGAAGCAAAACACTGCCACTAATTCATCCAGGAGAAGTATTGCTTGAGGAATTCTTGAAGCCGATGGGTATTTCACAATATAAATTGGCTAAAACGCTTGGCATCAGTCCGATGAGAATTAGTGAGATTGTTCGTGGCAAAAGATCAATTACCGCAGACACCGCAATTCGTTTGGGTCGTTGTTTTACTATGGAGGCTAAATTCTGGATTAATCTGCAAGCCTCTTATGATCTTGAGAAAGCTATGCAAACTTCAAAACGAAAAATATTCCAGACCATCAAGCCACTCTGGAAAACTGCTTAAATTTATTTATACTGTCATGCTTGCAGGCTAATTTCTTATCGATTCTGAGGTATTTCTTAACACCGGCAAATTCGCCATCCAAGTCAGCAGTTCCGATGTCGCGCTGATACTTGTATGCTTTTAATCAAAAAAGTCTGACAACAACGAGATTACTGGATGATACCTTGCTGCTGCTGGTAGATTACTATCTGCCGGATGATGACAGCCGCAATGGGTTGTCACTGGTTAAAACGCTGGATATCAGCGATCACACGGTTTTGCTAATCACAGAAGGCGATGTACAGGCAGAAAGTTATATTACCTCACAGGCAGCCGCAACAGGGTGCAGGTCATTGCCCAAACATCTGCTTGTCAAAGTTTCTGTGACTTTCTGCGCTTGAATCCCCCCGACAACTTGAAAAATGTTATTAACCAATATATTGTGAGGGAGTCAACAATTTTATAACGAATATAACCTATTGATTTTAGAAAAACTTTGATATTAGAATACCGCAAGATTTCCATACACAGCCTCAGCATTGGTAAGATTTAACAAGTAACGAGAATAAATGAAAATGAATAGAAAGAAGGATATCATAACGAAAACCTCGGACTACCAAAGTAACCTGCTCGATAGTCTGACTGATAAAGAGGAGGTGATGGCTTATTTGCAGGTGGCGTTGCGAGAATACGAGGAAGACGGTGATACCAAAAGTTTTCTGTTAGCACTAAAAAACGTTGCTGATGCGCAAGGTAGCGTTGGCCAGCTTGCCAAAAAATCAAGCTTCGGTGGTTCGCAAGCAACCCGGCGACCTTAAAATCCTTCAATAAATCCACATTTCAACAAATAGTAGGCAGTTTTTCGCTGCTTGCACACCTTAGAAAGTATACCGTGAGTATATCAGTAAAACCTTATTTTTAAAAAGTATACCAAAATTATTTATTAACTTTTTGATTTTAAAAGGCTTTTATTGGTGGGTCGTATAGGGTTCGAACCTATGACCCGCGGATTAAGAGTTTCTCAATAAAATTTGCACAATTTGGAAAACATTTTATAAATCAACACCTTGCGATGCGGCTAACGGGTTTACAACAGTCTTAATAATGGCTTTAAAGGCGTTATTTGGCCCTGTCATGTCACAATATTGTCACACTTTGACCAACTGACTAAAAAGGCTTTGGTCAAACAGGCAAGTTTGCTGCTCGGCAGTTACTAGCGAGCAAAAATCATTTTTCATTTGCAAATAGTACCATTTTATAGTACTTTTTGCAGATGAAACAGCGATTTTATCATTTACGAGACTATATTCACGACCTGCAAAGCCGTGGTGTTTATTTTTTTATTCGCACAGATGCCATCCTAAGCATTGGCGGCTGTGCAACCAGATTCAAGAGAATGGCACAGCGATTGTCTGAAAAAAACCGGATAAAACGTTTGCTGAATGACTTTTTTGTGATCGTTCCCACCGAGTATCAGTTCACAGGTATGATACCGGCTACCTGGTTTATTCATGAGTTCATGACTCATATCAATGCCAATTATTACACAGGATTATTAACAGCGGCTGCAATTTATGGTGCATCACATCAGCAGTCGATGATCTTTCAGGTTGTTTGCGACAAGAAGTCACTGAGACCAATCAGATTGGGCAACCAGCGTATTGGATTTTACTACCGTAAGGTCGTAGATAAAAAATATTCTGATTTTGTTAAAACACCCACAGGAAAAATGTTAGTATCAAAAGTAGAGCTGACTGTTTGTGATTGCCTGCGCTATGTTGATGCGGTGGGTGGCACTAATCAAGTGTTGACTTTGTTTAGCGAATTGTTTGAAGAAAACGCTATCGACTTTGACAAGATTATTGAATTACTGGATAACGGGCTAGTTGAGTTATCCAATATTCAAAGATTGGGATACCTGACAGAATACCTTAAATTAAACGAATTCAGCGATAAACTTTACAGGCAAATTAAAAGTAGAAGATTACAATATTACCCTCTTATCCCAAGCGTGCATTGTAAAGCAAGCAATCAAAAAGATAGGAAGTGGAAATTAATCATTAACGAAAACGTGGAGGCAGATAACCTATGATTTCTAACAGCCATCTCATTGAGTGGCAAAGGACTGTCGCGCCGTGGTCAAGCAGCGAGCAAGTTGAGCATGATATTGTATTATCCAGAGCGATTTGTGAACTTTATCAAAATCCTGTTATTTCTGAAAAAATGGCTTTTCGTGGTGGAACCGCATTGTACAAACTATTTCTTAATGATAAGGCGCGTTTCTCTGAAGATTTGGATTTTGTACAGATAGATTCGTCTCCGATTGGTGACTTGGTTCAAGCTATTCATGATAGTCTTGATAGTTGGCTTGGCAAACCGCGCTGGAAACAAAATCAGGGTCGATTTACTTTATATTACTCATTTTTGACAGAAGTTGAACCGATCGTAAAAAGAAAAGTGAAAATTGAGATTAATACAAGGGAACATTTTACCACCGATGGCCACAAAAAAATTCCTTTCGAGATGAACAGTGGCTGGTTTAGCGGTAAGGTTGATGTAATAACCTATTCACTTGAAGAGTTAATCGGTACTAAATTACGTGCTTTATATCAGCGCAAAAAAGGCAGGGATTTGTATGATTTGTGGGTTACATTAAATACCCATACAGATTTGAATATTGACTCAGTAATAAGAGCCTTCAACACTTACACTCGCTTTGTTAACGCTAGTATCTCCAGAGCAGAGTTTGAGAAAAATCTCTACTGTAAACGTTCTGATCATGATTTTTCTCGCGATATATTTCCACTGCTTTCGTCAGAATATCATGATAGCTACCGAATTGAAGAGGCTTTTGAAATGGTACAAAAAAAGTTAATTTCCAGACTTGCTGGTGAACCTTGGAAATGTGTGGAAGAAATGCAGGTTTTTTAAAGTAGAGATAAAGATAAAGTCGTAATATACTGTGCTATAATTTGCTTAACTTTGTTTCGGCCCTGATGCTACAACAAGCTGTTTCGCAATTGCCTTGTGGAGAAAATAATGATGATGAGTAAGCTTTGACTGGAGTAAAAATTATGGCATTTTTTAAGCCAGCCTTTCAAACAACTTTTGCTAATAATTCAAAGTGCTATGTGGGAAACAAAATACCTGGACGTGACATTAAACATTCTTTTGGGTTGGTTTATCAAGTCACCAACTTGTTTATACAAGTAGTTGTATAATTATCTGATGAAGGTACTTATATTCAATAGTCAGGCTAAAAAGGATATTGCTAAATGCCCCCGAATTATCAAAGCGAGGATTGCTATCCTGTTAGAGATGGTGTTGTCGGGGCTGACCTTGGAAGCAAAGGATTTCAAGCCAATGTCAACTGTTGGCGCGGGTGTTTGTGAGCTAAGGGTATAAGAGGACGACTACAGTATCGGGTTTTTTATATGGCAAAGTTTGGGGAGGCGGTTTATGTTTTGCACGCTTTCAATAAAAAAACACTCAAGACCAGCCATAAAGATATCGAAGTGGGAAAACAGAGGTACAAGCAGTTACTACAAGAACGAGATAGAAGACAATGAAAAGATAGTTAGCATGGGAAAAAAGCAGTGGTAATGTTTTTGAAGATGTTGGTTTTTCAAAAAGTGAAGCCGATGAGTTACAGCTTCGTTCATCTATGATGGTAACCATCCCCTAGAATACCGCAAGCGCTAAGTGGAGGATTGGTGAATGCTCATCCCCACAAAATCCCCACACTGGATTCCGTGGGTTGTGAAGAAATGGAAGGATAGGGACTTAACTTTATGATTTTAAAGGCTTTTATTGGTGGGTCGTATAGGGTTCGAACCTATGACCCGCGGATTAAGAGTCCGCTGCTCTACCAACTGAGCTAACGACCCAACAAAAGCCTCACGTTGCGGCCTTCCGTGGCCTTGTTTGGATGCTTTTGGACACGCACCCAGCCCCGCCTTCCGTGGCGGGCGTTCGTCAGGCGAAAAGCAATGCTTTTCGCTAATCTTCCTCACCCAACTGAGCTAACGACTCAATAAAAACTCTCATATCAGGCCATCCATGGCCTTG
>CAZSHR010000107.1:0-5565 GCA_964606725.1 uncultured Coxiella sp. | reverse complement strand
TGAGCCGGCAGATTTACAGTCTGCTCCCTTTGACCGCTCGGGAACCCCTCCGACAAAAAATATAAACAGTCGGAAAATTAAGCACGCCATTTTGCAGAAGTGAATAAAGGAAGTCAACCGCAACTGACAAAGAAATACTGGCTTTGGTCATAGTTTTAACATTCTCATCCTTATTAGCAAGCACCTCACACATGCATCTCGTACTTGGACTTTTCGCAGGGCTTGGTCTGTAGGTGGTTAAGACGATTTCACGCGCTTTGCTCACCTTGCGCCTGCTTGCTTTGTAACGGTCGCCTCCATTCGACATCCTGTCTCAGGTCGGCTCAAAACAACTTCGTGTTGTTTTGCCCGTTAGCACGCTGCGCGGCTCAGGTTGCGCAAGCGTAACGCTCTCTCATCTTAACCACCTACAGACCAAGCCCTGCGAAAAGTCCAAGTACGATGCACAATTGACACACCTAGTTAACGTGAGTTCGATAGTTATCTCTTTTAATTTCAAGCATTCAGGCTGCGATAAACCGACACCATCGGAACAACCGCCGATGCAACTGCTAAGGCAGCGCTATAATCTGACCACGGCGATAATAAGCATCCTAATGACCACTGCTCAGCAAGATTAGCCTCACCATCCAAACAACGCAGCGCCTTCATGCCATCAGCATGAATATCCACAGTGAAACGACTTAAGCCAAACGACAAACCTTCTCCTGTTGCTTTAACAAACGCCTCTTTAAGCGTCCATAGGCGATAAAAATAACGTAACTTATCTTGCTCACTTACGGATAAAAGTTGCTGATACTCTTGTTGACTAAAAAAACGTTTAGCCAACCCTAATAAATCCAGTTGAGGCGCGTGGTATTCAATATCAATCCCCACAGATTGCTGCTGTGTCACTGCCAAAGCAAACTTATCTTTAGCATGAGAAAGATTAAACGATAATTGATCTTGTTGTAAAAACGGCTTAGCTTTTTCGCCATAATAAAATTCTAGCAAATGAGCATCAATCCCTGTGTAATGGGATAAAATTTTTCGCAAACTGGCAGTAGCAGCCACATAGCATTCACGCGCCTGACTCACAACAAAGCGATCCGCACGACCACGCTCTTTGACAGACAACAACGCATAATCTTCGCGGATACGTGCATCGTTGGTATCCAAGTCAAGAAACCATACATGAATGTCATTATTGTTAATGATCATGCGAATAGTCGATTAATAACAACCTGATTAGCAGCAGGAGTTTGCAATTGTGTTAAAAGCTCTCGTGATACCCACTGAATACATTGACCTTCAGCACCAATAGGATTCCCTTGGTATTGCACTACTTGCCAAACCGATAAATTAACATACCGACTAGGGTATTCATGACTGAACTGATACAACGGTTGTGCGGATAACACCTTAATACCAATTTCTTCATTGAGTTCACGAGCTAAGGCCATTATTTCTGTTTCCCCTGCTTGGCGCTTACCCCCTGGAAACTCCCACAAACCAGCTTGATCTTGATGCGCTTGACGCAGTGCCACAAGGTATTCATCCTTGTTATTCATGAGCACACCACAGACAACATCTAACGATGGTTTAACTGCCTGCTCCTTGATCACTGAATTTGGCCATGACATTGCTTATACTTCTTACCACTACCGCAAGGACAGGAATCATTACGACCTACTTTGGGAGCTTGACGCACAAAGGGTTGCTTATCCTGCTCTGTCACTGCCGGCTCATCTGGTGCTGGCGCAGCATCTTGACGATCAAACAATGCTGCTTCTTCATGTTGATAAGTCATCGCTTGTGGTGCAGCATGCAACTGTTGCTCATCCAATTGTTCCTGCGTTGTCAACTCTAAACGCGACAACATGGAAATAACTTCTACTTTGATTTTTTCTAACATATTTTTGAATAATTCAAAGGACTCTCGCTTGAATTCTTGCGCTGGATTTTTCTGAGCGTAACCACGTAAATGAATCCCTTGGCGCAAATGATCCATAGCTGCCAAATGCTCCTTCCAATGATTATCCAACACTTGCAGCATCACCATTTTTTCTATATTACGCAACGTGTGCACATCATACTGTTGCTCTTTCGCTTCATAAGTCGACACTAATTCTCGATGTATTCGTTTGCTAATATGCTCTTCTTGCCATTGCTCGTTCTCTTGCAACCATTGATGAATATCCAGCTTTAACCCAAAATCTTCCTGAATCGCTAACATTAACCCACTAATATCCCAAGCTTCCTCTAAACTCTGTGGTGGAATATAGTTAGCAACAATGTGCTCAACGACCTCTTGTCGCAGCTCTTTAACTGTTACACTAATATCACTGACCTTCAACAACTCATAACGTTGTTGATAAATAACCTTACGTTGATCATTCGCAACATCATCGTATTCTAATAAATTTTTACGAACATCAAAGTTATAGCCTTCAACACGTCGCTGCGCATTTTCAATAGCACGACTAACCATCTTACTCTCAATAACATCATCTTCTTTTACCCCTAAACGCCGCATCATGTTAGACATGCGATCTGAGGCAAAAATTCGTAATAAATTATCTTGCAGCGACAAATAAAATTGTGACGACCCTGGATCACCTTGCCTGCCGGAGCGCCCGCGTAATTGGTTATCAATGCGACGCGCTTCATTACGCTCTGTGCCTAACACATGCAAGCCACCCACAGCTAATACGTCAGCATGCATTTTTTGCCATGCTTGACGCACTGCGGTAACTTGCTCCTCACTAGGCGAATCCAGCTCAGCAATTTCAACCTCAACATTACCCCCTAACACAATATCTGTGCCACGACCAGCCATGTTGGTCGCAATGGTGACAGCACCTGTGCGCCCTGCTTGCGCGATAATTTTTGCTTCGCGTACGTGCTGTTTTGCATTCAATACTTCATGCGCAATCCCTGCCTCTTTTAACAAGCGACTCAATAATTCAGAGCTTTCAATAGAAGCTGTACCCACTAAAATTGGCTGCCCTTTCTCATGCCGACTACGGATTTCATCAACAATTGCCTGGTATTTCCCTTTAACAGTTAGATAAACACGATCTGCCTCATCTTTTCGTATCATGGGTTTATTGGTGGGCACCAAAATCACTTCCAAGCCATAAATCTTTTGTAACTCAAATGCCTCAGTATCAGCCGTTCCTGTCATACCTGATATCTTCTGATACAAGCGAAAATAATTTTGAAAAGTAATACTGGCTAGGGTTTGATTTTCTAATTGAATAGCCACTTTTTCTTTTGCTTCAATTGCCTGATGCAAGCCATCAGACCAGCGTCTGCCTGGCATTAAACGGCCAGTATGCTCATCAACAATTAATATCTCACCCTCTTTGACAATGTAATGCACGTCCCGCTGAAACAAATAGTGCGCCCGCAGCGCTGCACTGACATAGTGCATCAAATTAATGTTTGCCAAATCGTAAAGACTCTCGCCTTCCTTCATCAATCCTTGCTGTACTAGTAATTTTTCAATATGCTGGTGACCTTGCTCAGTTAAAAAAGCCTGACGATTTTTCTCATCCAGAATGTAATCACCACGATCTTGCTCTAATACATCTTCCTCTTTTTGATCTTCTGCCATAACCTGCTGTGTTAAACCAGGAATTAGCCCATCAATTTTTTGATATAAATCGGAAGACTCCTCTGCCTGACCTGAAATAATCAGTGGCGTTCTCGCCTCATCGATTAGTATGGAATCCACCTCATCAATAACGGCATAGCATAAAGAACGCTGCACACGCTGCTCCAGTTGAAATACCATGTTGTCACGCAAATAATCAAAACCAAATTCATTATTTGTTCCATAGGTCACATCGGCTGCATAAGCGACTTGCTTTTGTGCCTGCGGCATTCCAGAAAGATTAATACCAACCCGCATTCCTAAAAACTCATAAATAGGCTGCATCCACTGCGCATCACGCTGGGCAAGATAATCATTGACCGTCACGACATGAACACCTTTACCGGTTAAAGCATTCAAATAACAGGGCAAAGTTGCACTTAAGGTCTTACCTTCACCGGTGCGCATTTCAGCAATTTTACCCTCGTGCAGAATGATGCCACCAATTAGCTGCACATCAAACGGACGCATACCCAAAACACGTTTTGATACTTCACGCACAACAGCAAATGCTTCCGGCAAAATCGCATCTAAACTCTCGCCGTTAACTTGTACTCGCTCCTTAAAAAGGTCAGTTTTTGCTCTTAAGGCTTCATCTGATAAACTTTGCAAATCAGGCTCTAAGGCGTTAATTTTCTTGACAATACGGTGATAACGCCGCAACAAACGATCATTACGAGAGCCAATTATCTTTTTAAAAATCTTGTTTAACATGGGTATTTCTTCTATCCTTTTAGATCAAATTGGTAATTTTCGCACAGATTAACGTAAATGCAAACACGTTTATCCACCACCATAGACCCACACTCTATCGGTAGGGTTTTACAGAAAGAAAGTAGCTTAAACGGGATTCGTTTAAAATCAGCGCAAATTCAATGTGCGAATCATATTTTATCACAGATTCTCGATACAAAAATTCTAGCACACTGTTTTGTGGGTTATTGCGATACAGACAAAATCCTCATCTATACTAACAGTGCCGCCTGGGCAACGCGACTACGCTATCAACAAGGCGACCTACTGCGTGGATTTCGCAAACATCGTGACTTTCAATCCCTCAGTAAGCTTGGTGTTAAAATTTTACCAGCTAGCAGCCGAACACCCAGCAAACCTTCTCAAAAATTAACCATGACAAAGCAAGTGGCCCAGCTTATTAGCCATACGGCAACTACCATTGACCATCCTTATTTGAAAAAAGCACTGAGCCAACTTGCTAAAAATGCTAGCACGTCATGATTGTACTGATCGATAATTACGACTCTTTTGTGCACAACCTTGCACGATACTTTGTCCTGCTGGGTCAGAAAACCCATATTTTTCGTAACGACGCAATCTCATTACAAGAAATTACCGCGATCAATCCTAGTAGTATTGTTATCTCTCCTGGACCCTGCACACCTAATGAAGCTGGCATTTCACTAGAGTTAGTCCAATATTTTGCTGGGAAAATCCCCATACTAGGCATTTGTTTAGGGCACCAAGTGATTGCTAATGCTTTTGGCGGCACCATCACAACAGCAAAACAACCACTGCACGGCAGCGCATCATCGATTTGGCACGATCAACAAGGTGTTTTTAAGCATCTGAATAACCCACTCAACGTTGGGCGCTATCACTCATTGGTCGTAGCACCTGAATCCGTACCACCGTGTTTTAAAGTCACTGCCAAAAGCAAGCAAGGCGAAATTATGGCAATAAAACACAAAACAATGGAACTTGTCGGCCTACAGTTTCATCCAGAATCTATCTTAACCAACAGCGGTAAGAAAATACTGGCAAACTACATAACGTCAGTTCGATGAAAAATTAACGTTGATAGGAGGAACGAGTTATTTTTAAAGCAACCGTTAGCCGCAGGATGCGGCGCTCGAGCCTACACGGACGTATTAACGGCGTGTTGCGTAAAAATAAGCGACAATAGGCAGATA
>CAZSHR010000106.1:0-5630 GCA_964606725.1 uncultured Coxiella sp. | reverse complement strand
TGTTTTTATTTTTTTTTGAACAAAAAATAAAAATGACAACATGGTTGATCCACGGCGTGTTGCGTAAAAATAAGCGACAATAGGCAGATAGCTAGGTGAAATTAAAAGAAATAACTGTCGAACTGACGTTAGCCTGATTGATTACCCCTGTTTTTTATAAAGTTGTTCAAAAATATTCACTCACCGAGAATAGCTGTAAATTCACCTAACAATTTGACACTTGACCCAATAGTCGTCTAGTATGGCGCGCTCCGATTGTTGTGGCGTGCTTTTGAGCACATTTTGGACTTAATTAATTTTGCTGCTGGTACTATGAAAAGAACCTACCAACCTGGAAATCTCAAGAAAAAGCGGACTCACGGTTTTAGAAGTCGCATGGCCACTGCTAACGGTCGCGCGGTGTTGAGTCGCCGTCGTAAAAAAGGTCGTAAACGTCTGGCTGTATGAGCTAGATAATGGCTTTTCGGCTGCTCTTTGAAAGCAAACTGCGCTGTAAACGCCAGTTTGACTATGTTTTTCAAGGGCAAAAACGCTTGTATGCGCGTTGGTTTTTGGCGTATTATCGCTACAATCAGCAGTCTTTGCCGCGTTTAGGCATTATTATCAGTAAGCGCAATGTTCGTTTGGCGGTGCAGCGCAACCGAATTAGACGGCTGATTAAAGAACAATTCAGGCTCAAACAAGCCGTTTTACCTCCTATTGATATAGTGTTTGTTGTCAAAAAAGGAAGCGGCAATAATAACAATAGCGAGTTAAGGTCATGCCTACTCAAACTAATGAGAAAACTCTCAACTTTGCGCAACGAGCCATGATTTTTTGCATTAAAGTGTATCGTTTTCTGTTGAGCCCTTGGCTGGGGCAGCAATGTCGCTTTTATCCCTCTTGTTCTTATTACACTCAACAAGCGGTGCAACAGCACGGCGCTATTAAAGGCTTTTTTCTAGGAAGCTGGCGTTTATTAAAATGTCACCCCTTTCATCGCGGCGGTTATGATCCCGTTCCCAGTAACAACAGCAAAGGTAAACAACACTCATGAAAATAACTCGACTTTTAAGCTATGCGGCAGTTGCCATTCTTGGTGCCTCTTTGTGGACCAACTGGGTCAAAGAACATCCGCAGACTGAGGCCACAGCAACTCCTGCTGTGACCCATGAAAAACCTAATGAACAAGGCGTTTTTGTGCCGCAAACCTTTAGCCCTACTGTTGCAAAAACCGATCAGCAAAGCCATGTTGCATCCTCAGTGCAAGAGGCAACCCTTGGTCGTCGTATTACCGTTAAAACCGATAACTTAATGTTGGCCATTGATCTTGATAGCGGTGATATTATGCAAGCACAGTTGCCGGAGTATCCGGTATCAACTCGTAATAAGACTCCCATCACCTTATTCAGTGCCAAGGCCAATCAACTTTACTATGCGCAAAGTGGTTTTACTAATATCAACAAAGTAAGTTATCAAGCAGCGCAGCGTCATTATGAATTAAAACCCGATGCCGATAGCTTATCGGTGACTTTAGAAGGAAAAACTGATCAAGGCTTATTATTAACCAAGACCTTCACCATTAAGCGTGGTGATTATACGGTTTCTGTCGACTATCGCATTCGTAATAACGGTCAAACTGCTTGGCAAGGCAGTTTGTTTACCCAGTTTTTAAGGAAAAAACCGGAAAAACAAGGGCACATGCTCTATGCCCGTTCTTATAACGGCGGTGCTATTTCCAGCCCAGAAATTCCCTATCAGAAAATAACTTACAAAGAAATGGATAAAGCGAATGTGGATCAAACTGCTGTCGGTGGTTGGGCAGCCATGCAGCAGCATTACTTTTTATCTGCTTGGATTCCTGGCAATCAACAGCAAACTAATTATTTTTACAGCCGCGTTAATGATGACCGTTACACCTTGGGCTTTGTCAGTCCTAAAATGACCGTATCTCCTAAACAGGAAGCGAGTGCACATGCCACACTGTATGTCGGCCCTGAAATAGCCAGTGATTTAAAAGCGTTAGCACCTGGTTTAGAGCGTACTATTGATTATGGTTGGTTGTTCTGGATATCGATAGCGATTTTCTGGCTAATGGAGATGATTCATTGGTTGGTGGGTAATTGGGGTTGGTCTATTGTGATTACCACCATTATTATTAAATTTATTCTTTATCCACTGTCTGCCACTAGTTTTCGTTCGATGGCCAGAATGCGTGAGTTGCAGCCGAAAATGCAGCAACTCAAAGAACGCCATGCCGATGATCGTCAGGCCATGAGCCGTGCTACTATGGAGCTTTACAAAAAAGAAAAAATTAATCCCTTGGGTGGTTGCTTGCCCATGCTGATTCAAATTCCGATTTTTATTGCCCTCTATTATGTGATTATTGAAAGTGTGCAGTTACGCCAAGCGCCTTTTATTTTTTGGATACATGATTTAGCAGTTAAAGACCCTTATTACGTATTACCAATTTTGATGGGGGTGAGCATGTTGGCGCAGCAAAAATTAACCCCTTCTTCGCCAGACCCTGCGCAGGCTAAGATGATGATGTTTATTCCCGTGGTGTTTACAATATTTTTTGTCAACTTTCCTGCCGGTTTAACCCTGTATTGGTTAGTGAATAATTGCGTACAGATATTGCAACAACTCTATGTCAGCAAGACCTTTGAGGCGCATCAGGCAAAAAAAGCGCGCAAGGCCAAAGCAAAAAAGAAGGCTAAAGCGTATTTTATTAAAAAGTGATGTATGCTAACTGATGAGACCATTGCTGCACAGGCCACAGCTTCCGGTAAAGGAGGTATTGGCATTGTGCGCATATCAGGAGCGCAGGCAAGTCATGTTGCTCTAGAGCTACTGGGTTTTGTCCCTAAGCCACGCTATGCCAGTTTTTGCCAATTTAGTGCCAATGGTAAGCGAATTGATCAGGGTATTGCCTTGTATTTTCCAGCGCCGCACTCGTTTACTGGTGAAGATGTTTTAGAGCTGCATGGCCATGGTGGTGCGGTGGTATTAGACCAACTATTAAAGGCGGTATTAGCTTGTGATTCGGTAAGGCTCGCCAGGCCAGGGGAATTTTCAGAACGTGCATTTTTAAATAAAAAAATAGACCTAGCGCAAGCCGAAGCCATTGCTGATTTAATTAATGCCAGTTCTTGGCAAGCGGCTCAGTCTGCCATGCGTTCATTACAAGGTGAATTTTCAGAAAAAATACAATCGTTTCGTGATGAGCTAATAGAGTTACGCAGCTTTGTTGAGGCGGCAATGGACTTTCCCGAAGAAGAGATTGATTTTATCAGCGAGCATAATATCCAATCGCGCCTTCAAGAGTTAATAACGGCGCTTAATACGATTAAATCGACTGCAAAGCAGGGAGTTTTATTGCAGGAAGGAATAAATGTGGTGATTGCTGGGGAGCCGAATGTGGGTAAATCCAGCTTGCTTAATCGCTTAAGTGGAAGAGATCGTGCTATTGTGACCGATATAGCTGGAACCACGCGGGATATTTTACAAGAAAGTATTCATATTGATGGTATACCTTTACATATTATCGATACTGCTGGTTTGCGTGAGACCGATGATCCAGTTGAACAAGAAGGTGTGCGACGTGCAAGAGAAACGATAGCGCAGGCTGATGTCCTGTTAATTGTGCTCGATGCCAGCCAGTCGGTTGCTATTGAGCAAGCCGTTGCCAATGCGCTTACTAACCTTGATTTACCAGAGAGTGTGCCCTGTATTGTTGTTAATAACAAAATCGATTTATTGGCAAATCAACCTTTATCGAGTGCATCCAATAGTCTAGTGCAAGTGAATATTTCTGCTAAAACCGGTGATGGTCTAGAGCAGTTATTGGATTGTTTAAGGCGCAAAGTTGGATTTAATCAAGCGCAAGAAGGAGTTTTTATCGCCAGGCGGCGTCATCTTATAGCCTTATCGCGCAGCTTAAGCGCTTTAGATCGGGGTTTAGAGGCATTAAGACAACAAGGCGCCAGCGAGTTATTAGCGGAAAATCTGCGCGCAGCGCAGCAGGCTCTGAATGAAATTACTGGCGCTTTTAGCTCGGATGATTTATTGGGTAAGATATTTGCCGATTTTTGTATCGGAAAGTAGTGGGCTAGTGGTCCTTTCCTTTTGATAGTTTGTTAACCTTGTTGTACAATGGGAACCCTTGTATACAGCAAATACTTGATAGCTCTGCAAGGCGTGAGACTCCTGGCATGTTGGGCAAAGAAGGTAGAATGAACGCTGATAGAACAGAAAAGCAAACCAAAAAAATCGTTATGCTAGGGGCTGCGAAGGTTGGAAAGACGTCCTTAATGCAGCGTATTGATGGCCAACCTTTTAATTATAGGTATATTCAGACACATTCTTGTACCGATTTTATATCTAAGAGAATATTCGATAGAACGCTTGTTCGAGTTTGGGATACTCCTGGTGATTGGAAAACATTGCAGGTTCAGCTAAACAATTTCACTAAGGGTGCTTCTGCCATTATCCTAGCTTTTGACTTAACTATCGAAGCGACACTGACAGATTTATCTCAAATAATGAATTGGATCAAAGAGAATCTTGACTTGTCTCTTCCTATTATCCTGGTAGGGAATAAGTCGGACCAAGATGAGCAAGATCAAAAAATTGCTGAAACTTTACAAACGTTTATGACTACTAATGGCATAGAACAAGGTAATTATTTTAGAACTTCTGCTCAAAAAAATGAGAATATTGATGTAATGTTCCAAAAAGTGATGGAGCTTGCTAACAATTATACTCTTCCATTAAAAAAACAAGATTCTAGTCGTCAGCGTGAGATTCTTTGGGTTGGTGAATTTCGTACCACACGTTACTTGCGTTACACAGCCTTTTCTGCTTTTATTTTTGGTGCTTGCATTACCTTGCTTGGTGGTGCCGTGCCTGGTGTGGCAGCCTATTTGGGAGCTGGGGTCATGGTAGCAGCGAATGTCTGTTTGCCTGGATTAGGTTTGGGTCTTCTGGCCTTGTCAGCGTTAATTACTTTGGGTTATGCGGCCTATCAGTTAAGTAAACGTGGTACTATTGGTATTGGCCCAGGCCGATTTTGCACTTGGTATGATCAAACGGCTAACTATTTTGATAAGCATGTTTGGCCAGGTTATGTTCCCCCTAAAAACGATCCTTTGCCATAAGGACTTTTCATCCTGCCCTTGCTGAATCCATTGATTCACCCAGAAATAAAAAACTCTTTCCCAAAATAAACAAGGGTAAGCGTTTAATTAGTTGATATACAAGTAAATTTTCTTAAAAGTAGCCACAAATGGCGTTTTTGCTATTTGTGGCTACTTGATTTATACTGTCCTATAATCAAGAAATTTTTGTTGGATGGGTATCGTGAGCGATAAGTTTATTGGTCGCAAGAAAGAGTTAGGTTTGCTCAAACAGTTGCGCAACAAGAAATCTGCTAGTCTTGTTGTTATTTATGGTAGGCGTAGAATTGGTAAAAGTCGCTTGGCTCAGGAGTTTGGGAAAGAAGGCCGTTTTTATTTTTTTGAAGGTTTGTATCCAGAAAAAGCGACTAGAAATCAAGATCAACTTCATGCTTTTCATCAAAGGTTATCAACTTATTTTAAAGAGACTAGAAAAATATTATTTTCGGATTGGTTGGAGGCACTCCATGAGTT
>CAZSHR010000105.1:0-5641 GCA_964606725.1 uncultured Coxiella sp. | reverse complement strand
TATCAACATTAATTTTTCATCGAACTCACGTTATTTAGATCAGTGCCTTATGATTGCTACGCATTTTTTCAAGAAAATTGTTTCTTAACGCATATTGGATTAGTAATTTTTGCGTCGGTGTGGCGATTTTTCTTTTAGCGGTTTCGATATAAGCATCTACTGTTCTGCGGCTAAGCCCTAGGCGTTCGGCAACTCGCCAGCGGTATTTGAGGTTAACTAAGTGGTACACACATTGTGCTTCGCGTCGAGTAAAGTAACAGCTTTCAGTACAATTTAAATAAACTTTTTCTGTTTGAGAGCCTGGTAGCCTTTTGAAAGCAGAGTTTGATAATGCTCTTATCATGGGAATATCCTCTTGTTATTTTGACGATTAATAATGATTTATAAATTACCAATTTGAGCAAATATTGTCTGTAGGACTATTATTAAAAGAATTGTAAGATATTACCCTAGAGTATTTAATACGTAAGTAATACTCCCTCTAGCAGAGTAAATACTTGGTAGGAGCTTCGCAGAGGTCAGGCTGGGGCACAATTTAAGACGAGAGAGCCTTACGCTTGCGCAACTTGAGCAGTGTTATCCAGACACAGATAAGTAGCGCAAGTTTATGTCAAATTTGCTAACGTTGCCAACGTTAGCTATACTAACGTTAGCAACGTTAGGTAAAGCAAATGGACATTACAATCATTAATCAAAAACTTGCAGCAGGAGATATAGATTCTGCCATCATGCTGCCACATGTTTACCAGTTGTCAAGGTCGCCTTATATTTTTGAATGTGAGTTCGGTTTGGGGCAGTTACCTGTTGAGCCTGGAGTGTTGCTTATTCGTGGTCCTCGCCAATATGGTAAAAGCACTTGGTTAGAGCAGCAGATTGTCGCTACCATCGAAACTTTTGGTGCAGGTAGCGCTTTTTACTTAAATGGAGATTTTTTATCGGATGCTAATGCACTATCGCGAGAGCTAATAAAGCTTGCGATTTCTTTTAACAGAGACGTCGTTGTTAAGCGTATTTTTATTGATGAAATCACAAGTATTTCTGATTGGGAGTTGGTAATTAAACGTTTGGTTGATAATGGGATGTTGCGAGATGTTTTAATTGTCACAACAGGTTCAAAAGCAACCGATTTGCGGCGTGGTTCAGAACGTTTACCTGGAAGAAAAGGGAAGCTTGCACAAACCAACTATGTGTTTACCCCTATTTCTTATTCAAGTTTTTATCACAAGTGTCATGAAAAACTGAAAGAGAAAACACTCTATGCGTATTTACTATCAGGAGGCTCTCCGATTGCATGTACTGAATTGGCGACTCATGGTGTTATTCCAGAGTATGTTATTCAGTTAGTGCGTGATTGGGTGGAAGGAGAGATTGCAAAATCAGGTCGTAACCGTAGCGCCTTACTGAATATTTTTAAGGTATTATTTCGTTTTGGTGGTGATCCAGTGGGTCAGGCAAAGCTAGCGCGAGAAGCGAATTTGGCTAATAACACAGTAGCACAAGGTTATATTGAAATCCTTAATGACTTGGGTTGTGTTGTACCATGTTATCCCGCTGATGCTGATAAAAAAACACTAATTTTACGTAAACCCTGCAAATACCATTATATGAATTTATTAGTTGCTGTGGCTTATCATCCAGCGCAATTGCGCAGCCCTAACGATTTTGAAGAATTAAGCTCGTGTGAACAAGGGATTTGGTATGAGTGGTTGCTTGCTCAGGAGTTACAGCGTCGTCGTGCTTTACAAGGGAATGCTTTGTTAGAGCCATTGGCGTTTTGGCAAAATAAAGCCCATGAGCTAGATTTCTATGACCTTGATGAACAGTTTATCGAAGTAAAACGCGGTCGTTGTACTGCATTAGAATTTGCATGGTTTGCACAACAATTTTATCATCAACGCCTTACTGTGATTAATTCATCACGATTTTCAACCGAATCGATTGCAGGAGTGCCTTTAGAATCGTATTTGTTATCAGCCTGATTTAATGAATAGTCAAGATAAAAAGGCTCCTGGAAAATCCTGATAAATATAGCGCTGCCTTAACTTATAATCTTATTATTGAAAAAATAGTAATTTAGCTATTAGTTAATAAATATTTCTTAAAAAAGATTTTTAGAAGTTTTACTATTCAACATTCACTAAAATTTCAATCTGCAAGCTTTGTATTTTTGTAAGTTATTAAACTAGTCTAAGCAGCTTCCAAGTCCAGCCATACCTAAATGATACTTATAGTATGTAGACTTATAGCAATCATTTGCCCGAGAATCAACCATTATGGCTAACTATACTGCATCAGAAAAAAAGCTACTTACAGCCTTTGGATTGAGGCTGCGCCAAGAGCGCTTAAATAAAAACTTATCCCAGGAAATGCTTGCTGAAAATACCTCTCTACATAGAACGTACATAGGCTCTCTTGAAAGAGGAGAAAGGAACATCTCGATACTTAATCTACTTAAAATTTCATCAGCACTTGAAATTGATGCTGCAACTTTATTATCTGGAATAAACAAGAAATGAGCAAAAAAGAATATATGTCTGCCCGCGCTTTTTTGTTAAACAATAACTGTAAGCAACTCTTCGAACTGGAAAAAAGTGTCTCTAAAATTTTAGCAAATGGGCTTTTAAAGGTTGCAAGTAATATTAAGAGAGATTTTGATCAAGCCAGTAAATTACAGCCATATTGGGAAATTTATGCGCCTCTTCAAAGAGGTCACCAACCCTCTGGAAGAGCTTTTCCATGGGGAGAAGTTGGAGAAAAAGTGATTGAAGGATATTTATATTCGAACGCAGCTCAACTTTTTGGTGAAGTTAAATTTATAGGTATTCCGTTTGGACATGATATTCGTTTCGCAACTAACAAAGCATTTATTCAAATCGATGCGAAATCAACCGGACCTAGCGACAACATTAATCAAATAGTAAGTAGCCCTAACCAAATAACAGGAGATGGACTATTAGATTCTAGCTCACGCGTAGTTAACAAAAAATTTAAAGCAGTAGGATTAAATAAATGTCATGATTTCAGACCAGAATTACCTCCTTTTTATATTATTGATGGGAGAATTTTGCCTACCTTAACCTTTTATGTAAAAGTGGTTTATTCCGTCGCAAACCTTGGCAATCAACCACTTGAATACTTGGAGCTAATATGTGTTCCCAATGGTCTAATTATGTTTGACGGACCAAATCTAAGCCAAACAACAAAAGGTTTGTTTACACCTGGGAAAGATGAGGCTAAAGTTGTCAGAAAACGTGTGAGAATCAATCTATACCCTCTCTCAGGAACTCAAGGTTGGCGCTGTCAAAAAATTAAGTTTGACAAAACAGAACCTTATATTGAGTTAAGAAAACCGTAAAGTGATCACCACATAAATTAGGGGTAAGTTACATTTAAACATTAAGATTATCCTTGATTTTTCTTATTCTTTCAGTAGCTAGCTTAACATATTTTAACTCTTTCTCAATGCCAAGATATTGTCTTTTATTCTTTATTGCTGCCAAAGCTGTTGTTCCACTCCCTATAAAAGGGTCCAATACTAAATCATTTTCTTCAGAAAATAATTTTATCACTCGTTCTGCCAACTCAAGAGGAAATTGTGCCTCATGATCTTTATTTTCTCTTACTGATTTAATATGCCAAACACCACGACTACCCCACTCTGACCATTCCACATTTCTTAATCGATTTCTATTAACAACTGTTTCACCAGGTTTCCAGAAAAAATAAAGATATTCAAACTCACTGACAGATCTATAAGAATTTGAGTGCCACTGTGAATTTTGCCAAGTTGGATCTTTGATCCATACTCTCCTATCATATAAGTAAAGGCCGCAATTATAAGCATATTCTTCAAGGTAGTGGCCTATAAGTTTTATTCTCGTTTGGGTGTTGTACTTCCCACCTCTTATATTGTTGCCATTTAGCCTACGATCAATAGTTTGCTCACTACAACCAAATAAATCCGCAAGCTGGTTTCGGTTATAATCAGGATGCCTTTGCTTTGCTTTAAGTATGTCTTCTTTAGTTACATTAATTTTTAACTTGGATTTATTTTGAGCCTGGATACGTGGCATTTTCCTATCGGGAAAAGCAAGTATATCGTCTATATTGACTACCAAAAATCCACCTTTTTTCAATACATCAAAATGTGCTTCAATTGTTTTTTTGAGTAAGTTTTGCCAATTTTCAAAAGTTAAATCTTTTTCGTAACTTTTCCCCACAAAATAAGGTGGGGACCAAAAGCTTACAGCAACTGAATTTGATTTAATTCTTTTTATAAGTTCTAGTGTATCACCATGATAAATTTCATTTAACTTCAAATAGCCATTTGTTTTCATTAAGAACAGTTCCGTTATTAGGGTTGTTACCTCTTAATGATACTTAAAAACATCATAGGAAACAAATTTTAAATCGCTCTTTGTAAGCTAGCTATTTGGTACCGTTTGCACAGATTCAAAAGATTAATAAGCCTTCCAGAAGGCTTTTGTTTTTATCAAGTATGCCAAAAATTTATAAATAACCTGTTGATTTTTAGATATTTTTTATTGGTGCCGATGACAGGATTCGAAACTATGACCTACTGATTACGAATCGATGAAAAAAAGTGCAGAAAAATTTTAAAATTGTTATTAATCAACAACCTGCGATGCAACTAACTAGCTAATTAATGATCTAAATTGCTTTCTAAAGGCGATTTTAAACCCTACTGTGTCACAAATTCGCCACACTTCGACCAAAAGTAGAGGATAATTTTATACCGTTAAAATGTCTATAAAAGACATTTTACACATATAAAAATAATGCTATTAACCCTTATGAATGACCAGAATTAAACTTTACTAGTGAGTTCCAGTTTATTTCACCACTGTTTCTACAGTATGAAGATGCAAACTCCACTGTAAATCTATTGATCATTTTAGAATATGATTCAACAAAAGAGTCATTTTGTTCTTTTGCCTTATGTCCTATCGGTTCTATTATTTCGGTGAACAAAGTACTTTCATTAGAAATCAATTGCCAAAATTTTTGCCCGCAATATTTGAAATAATCTCCTTTGTCTGGATTTTTCTCCATACCATAACAACATCCGTTTATAGCAACCACATTTATATTTGAATTGCTAGTTCTCAAAATTTTTGAAGCACTTTTAAAATCTGACCTCATTTTTTCTATTTGACTACTATTCCCCCAGTTAGGACCAGATTTTATAGCCACTATATAACGTTTTCCATCGCTATCAAACTCGAGATCAACACCTTTAATCCCAGATTTTCGCCCACAAAAAACCTTCTCGTTAATAAAAATTGCCAAATTCTCTAACCAATCCCCAAATATAGTTTCCTCATGCGAGGATATATGAGCGTCAACCAAGCTCTTAACGATTCCTTCTGAAGTCAAAACACATTTTGCCTTAAATAGATACGGGTTTTTCCTTTTCAAAACTTTATCTAATTTCAAAGTATTAAGACTATCAATTCTTTTGCTATGAAAGAAACTTATATTGTCTTCAACGTACTGCAATACATCTCTCAAATTTAATTTTTTCATTGGACTGACGATCATTCTCTGAGCTGACTTTTAAAGCTGTCCTTGTCATATCACAGTAATCTTTTACAATTTCTATCCCTATCGAGTTTCTTTC
>CAZSHR010000104.1:0-5648 GCA_964606725.1 uncultured Coxiella sp. | reverse complement strand
CTCACAATGATTTAATAAATATTCAATCATGTCTGGATTATCAGTCGCATTAAAGATTTTTTCTGTCAATTCAAGCGTTGCTATTTTGATATATTGAGGAACCAACATTTTAACAATGTTTATTGCATTATCTTTGACTGATTTTAGTAACGCATCTTGCTGTTTATCTTCAGGAAAATTACCAGCATTTCTAAGCAATTTTTCAGTGTATTGACCTTTACCATTGAAAAAATCTTCAAGCAATATCTCAGTGCTTGTTGCATTAATTGGTGGATTAAGCAAGGTATTTATCGCATAAACACTATTACTTTGATAAGCAATTTCCAATGCCTGAGTAATAATAGAAGTATTGACAATAACAGCTTGCTCATCAGATTGTGAGTTATCATAGTAGCTAAACAGATCGCTCAGTACGGCTGATGCATTTAATTTCGCAGCTAATATAAAAATATCGTAGCTATAACCTTGATAGAAAATTTCTGATGCTTCCTGTTCACCAAAAAAAGTGATCGCAATTTTAATATTTCGATCATTTTCCTGGATTTTTTCAAGAAAAATGCTATTTTTTATTTCGGTGATATCTAATCGAAAACGGTTCATTAACGCTTTCGCTTCATCAAGTAAATAGGATGTGTTATCTTCTGTCAGTACTATATTTTCGATACAATGCTTCGGCGAAAAGGCATGAAGAAGTATCTCTGTTATTAGTTCACTTGGATTTTGAATATCGTCATCGTTTTTAATGGTTGACAATGTGAGCCCAAGCAATCGAGTAAACAAGTTATTTTGTTGTGAGTTCCGCTTAATTTTTACCCAAAAACTTTCACCGTCTAAATCAGTATTATTTCTCAAAAAGTCAACCCATTTAATCTTTTGATTTTTTATTACTGTCTCAAGTAGGTTTGCTTTTTCACATTCATCAAGTATTAGCTTAAAAATATTTGCCAGATATTCTGGTCCTAATTGATAATTGCTAAGAATTAGCGAAGCTATTTGTTGAGAAATAGTAGGTGTAGGCGTTACATGTTCTTGGTTAATATCAAATGAATCAGTCAGGCAAGAGTGAAGTAAAGAAATTATTGCTTCATGAAAGCCTGCTTGTTGAAAATTTCTAATAATATTAATGAATTTATTAGCCTCATAGTCTCCTGAAAGAGAAAAATACTGAATAAATAATTTACCTAAAGATTTATTTCTAGTGCATAGATTGATTGAATCAAATATTATATTTTTATCCAAACAAACAAAGCCTTGGGTATAACGATCAGGCTGAGAAAAATAAAGATACTCTGCCAACAAATGACAGCCTTGTTTTGTAGAGATAGAATTTCTTATATTTTTTGCTAAAGTTATTATAGGAGATGTTCTATAACCGATTTTTATTATATCTAATTCTATTACATTATATGTTGAATTTAAGTAATAACGATAATCTTTTTTAAAAAAATTACCGTAAGGAGCCCAATAAAGAAAGAAATTATCAATTTTCTGATAAAAGCTTAGCTCTGTAGAAAAAATTTCTTTAAGCACTCTCTCGTGCTCGCTCAGCTCATTAGGAGCAATAGGAGCAAGTTCTCGATAATCTATTTTTCTTGATAAGAAAAATTTTATAAAGAAAGAAGGATTTTTTGTTCCAATTTTTTTTAATAATACATCAATAGTTGATTTTTGATTAGAGCAACTTGACATATTTTTATCAATGGTCCCTCTCAAAAATTTGTATAAACATTCTTCTGTAATGGTTAATTGGGGATCGTTAATGAGTTTTTCAAGAATGTTAAATGAATGCATACGGCATAAAAAATTTATATAATCGTTACTTATCCAAGTTCTAACGTGTAAAAGGTCAACAAAAAACTCAAATAGCTTCAGGTTATTTGTTTTACCTATCTGTTCGCACAAATTAATCCATATTACATGCCTTCCTACTCTTTCTTTTATTGATTGAATCACTAATTTGAATAATTCAGTATTTTTGTTATTGTAAAGATATAAAAGATTACAACGTTCAAACCAATAATACATATGTATTGTAATCTCAATTGTATTTGATGAAAAAATATATTGAACTATGTTATCAGAAACTAAATTATTTTTTTTTGTTAGGTTATAAAATACTATCATGCATAGTTGTCTATTAAGAATTTGTTGTATTCTTCCCGTTTCACACAAAGCATGGAATATTTTTTTGCACAAATCTAAACTATATTTTTCAGTATCAATAGTCAAAAAAATTTGTGAAAGCAACATTAGACCGTGTTGTGGTTCTATCCGATCTTCTATATTTTTTATCAATAAGTCTAAAGGGAAGTTCGCACTAATCAATACTTCTTGCGCTGCGAGTTTGCTAATCGGTTGAGAATCATAAGAAAAAAATTCACCAAATGCGATAGAAAAAAGTAGGTGTATGGTATTTATTTCTTGATCATGTTTTTGGCAATTAATAAAATTACGTATATTCTCATAGCATTCGCAAATTTTTGAAACATTTTTAAAATTGCAAGAAAAATAATCAATAGTTTCAAATTTTCTTTCTTTAAAAAGATGTAAAAGTAAGTTATTTAGTTTGATATCAAAAGCTTGACTACTGTTGAAAATGTTATTCAATTTTGGAAATAATAATTTGGATAGCCAGCAAAAAGTTACTACATCATTAGTTTTAGATGCTGTCTGTAATGGGGTTGTTGAATCATCCTCAGGATCATGCCCATTAATGACGGTTATGAGTGAAACTTTATCCGAAGTCTCTTCATTAAAGCGTGAATCAATAAAATCTATTAATTCTTGCTTGAGTTCATTCCTGCAAGTTTCATCCAGTAATTTTTTTTGTAAATAACTTAACAAAGGTAGCTTGATATAACTCTCATTTTGCAGGAATTCTACATAAAAAAATCTTAATTCATGTGGGTGACTGTTTAAAAAATAAATAACATCATTATTGCTTAAAGTCTGCGTTTGCCAGTTAACCCTAAAATAGCCTTTTTCAATTAAGCTAAGAAAAACCGCATTGTAAATCATGTAACTAAAAGATTTATCACATAGCTGGTAGACAAGTTTTGTCATTTCTTTGTTATCGGCTCGTTGCATGGACTTTATATTGCCGATGGTTTCCAATCTGATGTTGTCCCTTGTAATGCCGTAAAGATTAAGTCTCTCAAAAAGCATCGTCTGCGCTTCTGAATATTCAAAGGTTAAAAAATTTTGATTACATTCTTCAAGAGGAAATTCCGAAATAATGACATCAATGACGTTTGAAGCTGTTAACGATTTTTTAACTTGTGGTATAAAAAACCTTCTACATTCCTTTACGAATTCATTATCGTTCGCATAGGGGTCACCACCGTTATCAGGTTGATCAATTCCCAGTAATTCATAATTTTCTGCTTTCAAAATACCGGCAAAATGCACGCTATACTCAACACCGTATAGAGAGAACATATCTCGCAATACATTATCAATAATTTTTAGGCGAACTGCTTTCAGTTTCTCGGGCAAACCCATTGCACCTGCCAGCTCGGTATATGTGCGAGCAATATTCTTAACCGCACCAGCCGTGCATTCTCTAATTCCTGAATCAGGTGATTGCATATCAGCTATGATGCGCTTGCGAAAATCGAGTGAAATCTTGGAATCGATAATCAAGAGTGATATTTTCTTAAGATGAAGGACACCCAAAGTGTATAAACCCAAATAGTTTTCTATTTTTAAGTCGTTTATCTCAAAAAATCTTGTGAAACGTCTGTGCTTTAGTTCTTCAATATTGGTGTATGCTACATTATTGCTTTGACACCACGAGACTAGTGTATTGAAAATTTTCTCATAGTAAGTGCGGAACTCGTTACGATTCTCTTGGATTTGAAAGTAATGCTTTAGTTGCTCTGCGTTAGAAGGCCAAGGCAATGTTATCTGATTGTTACCCGTTTGAGGCATAGAATTAATAAAAAATTTATCAGAAAACAAGGGGTCGAATTGTGCTAAATCGCTAAGCATTTAGAGATTCCCTATAAAAATCATCGCTTATTGTTTCATTTTTACGTTAGAGAAGTCAAACGGGATCCCAAAAGAATAGCGATTTTTACTAGCTTAGGAGTGTTATTTATTTTAGCTTGCTTAGGGCCTGCTTAAAACTCTCGTACCGTCTTGCACCGCTATTCTGTTTTTCATATCTAGTAGGGTTGCCGCTGCCAGAAAGGCAGCGAGCTGTTACGATTATATCAAGTTTTCCACTTAATATTACAACCAAGACTGTGCTTCTGATTGACATCTGGTTTTCCACCATCCAGTATCGCATCGAGTGCCTTTGTCAAGTCTTCACCCGTGACCGCGTGACCATTACCGGGTGTTGCGCTGTCAAAGCGCCCGCGATAAACGCATTGTGACGCGTAATCGAAAATAAAAAAATCCGGTGTGCAGGCTGCATGATAGGCTTTTGCGACAACTTGGGACTCATCGAACAGGTAAGGAAAATTAAAACCGGCGGTTTCTGCCAGCTTAACCATGTTCTCAGGACTGTCTTCAGGATAGTTATTGACATCATTGGAATTGATGGCAGCAAAGTTCACGCCTTTTTTCTGATAGTCATTGGTCACGCTGACCAATTTATTCAGAATATGTAGTACGTAAGGGCAGTGATTACAAATAAACATGATAACGGTTGCTTTATTGGATTTAACCTCTGTCCATGTCACTTTTTTTTGTGTGCGTGGATTGGGTAGCCAAAAATCAGGGGCAATGGTGCCCAGCTTAATCATTGTTGAAGGTGTTTCAGCCATGTGAGTTCTCCTGTGTAGTGAGTTTTTTCTTGAAAGATTGCATGTGATACGACAAGTAAAACGCTTGTAGCACAATAAATATCAGCATCAGTCCGAGACTGCCAAATAATTTGAAGTTTACCCAGGCGTTGGTGCTGTAGTGATAAACCACGTAGAGATTAACAAGTCCCATGATGGCAAAAAACAGCGCCCAGCTTGCATTGACGCGTGACCAGATTTTCAGTGGCAATGTGACCTTTTCTTGTAACATGCGTTGAATCAGTGATTTGGAGCCGATGAATTGGCTGACGAACAGGGCAACGCTGAATGCCCAGTAAACAATGGTGGGTTTCCACTTGATGAAAATTTCATTGTGGAAGAGCAGGGTGGAGCCACCGAGAACGATGATAAATAACAGGGTGATGAGGTGAAGTTTCTCGAAGCGTTTGTGGTTTAGCCAATAAATGCCCACTTGCAGCGCGGAAGCAATCATGGTTAAAGCAGTTGCCACGTAGATATTCCAAAATTTATAACTGACGAAAAAGACAATAATGGGAAAGTAATCAAACAGAAATTTCATGGTAGCTGCCCTTGATTTTGCAAGGCGTTGACTGTCGCGCTTTCAGGGATAAGGGACGTTCCCAATGCCATTACGAATCCTCAGCCATTGATTAACTCAGAGATAAACTCTGAACTCGGGTTTTCTAAGTAAGCATTATAACTGTTCATCGACTGGAATCAAACGATAATTTTTTGTATAATTCATGTTTTATTGTAACCTCAGTTTGGAGTTCAGGAACCTGCACGGAATAAATTCGACATTTCACGCCCGAGAGGGGTTTAGAGGGTGAGATGATGATTGAACAAAATGCGATGGAATATGGGGATATTTCACGT
>CAZSHR010000103.1:0-5682 GCA_964606725.1 uncultured Coxiella sp. | reverse complement strand
CAATCGGGTTATCTTTATCATTATGTGTTGCTGATGATTGTTGGCCTATTGCTATTTTTGTGTTGGTTTTTACTAGGATAGCGGGTGCGCTGATGTTATTACATTTTCCTTTACTCAGTGTATTAATTTGGTTGCCAATTGTAGGAGCGGTTCCCGTGGCCATGTTAAGTGGTGCCCATCAAGTCAATCAGGCGCGATGTTTGGCGGTTATAATTGCCTTGTTAAACTTGCTGTTGTGTATTCCCTTGTATTTGGGTTTTGATACCAACAGTGCTGCGATGCAGTTTGTGGAATTGGCGAATTGGATTCCTGCGTTAAAGATCAACTATTCCTTGGGTGTGGATGGGATTTCTATGCCTATGGTAGTGTTGAGTTGTTTTACCACCTTGTTAGTTGTAATGGCATCATGGACCATGGTCAAGCAAAAAGTCGCCCAGTACCTCGCGGCATTTTTAGTGACCCAGGGAACGGTAGTGGGGGTATTTTGCTCGCTTGATGCGATGCTGTTTTACTTTTTTTGGGAAGCCATGCTGGTGCCTATGTATCTTAGCATTGGTATTTGGGGCATGGAGAGGCGCTCTTATGCAGCGATTAAATTCTTTATTTATACCTTTTTTGGTTCTGCTTTGTTGCTGGTTGCTTTGCTTTACTTGCGCATACACAGTGGTAGTTTTGCTATTGACAGTTACTATCAGTTACCGATGGGAATGGGGGTGCAAATTGCCGTATTCCTTGCCTTTTTACTGGCCTTTGCCATCAAAGTTCCTATGTGGCCAGTGCATACCTGGTTGCCTGATGCGCATACTGAGGCACCAGTGGGGGGTTCTGTGGTGTTAGCAGCATTGATGCTAAAACTGGGCGGTTATGGTTTTTTACGCTTTAGCTTACCCATTGTTCCTGATGCGTGTCGTCAACTAGAATGGTTGATGATTGTGCTCTCGTTATTTGCCATTGTGTATATTGGCTTTGTCGCCATTGCGCAGAGGGATATGAAAAAACTGATTGCCTACTCCTCTATTGCTCATATGGGTTTTGTTACCCTGGGTTGTTTTATGGTATATGTGATCGTTGATGCCACCGGAAGTCAT
Organism: uncultured Coxiella sp.; assembly: GCA_964606725.1. Taxonomy (GTDB): domain Bacteria; phylum Pseudomonadota; class Gammaproteobacteria; order Coxiellales; family Coxiellaceae; genus 2-12-FULL-42-15. The sequence continues at coordinate 4,594 of CAZSHR010000103.1, read as the reverse complement.
CAACAGGCCTATCTTGCTTTGGAAGGTGCTATGGTGCAGATGATTTCACATGCCTTTGGTGCTGGGGCAATGTTTCTTGCCTTTGGTATTTTATACCAGCAAATGCAGACACGATTGATTGAGGATTTTGGTGGTATTGCGCGTACTATGCCAATTTTTGCCGCTTTTTTTATGTTGTTTGCTATGTCCAATGTTGGTTTGCCAGGGACATCAGGGTTTGTCGGTGAATTTATGATTATCCTAAGCACGGTTAAAGCTAGTTTTTGGGTAACCTTTTTTGCGGCGTCAACCTTAGTCATTGGTGCTGCTTATACCTTGTGGATGTATAAGCGAGTATTTTTTGGCGCTATTAACGGTGATGTGGTGGCTAATTTGCGTGATGTGCGTGGTATAGATGTGATGATTTTTGCTTTGCTTGGCTTTGCGGTGTTGTGGATAGGTGTTTATCCTAATGCGTTGCTCAACGTCTTTCATGCATCGATTGGTAATCTGTTAACGCTTAGTACGCATTCGCATTTATGAGGTGATTTAACGATGTTAGCGATTTTTCCTGAAATACTGTTATCTCTCATGGCGTTTATGATTTTGCTTGTTGGTGTCTTTAGTAACAGAGCTTATCTTAGTTTTTATCTCTCACAACTCGCATTATTGGCTACGGCGCTAATACTAGCTATTTTATTGCTCAAGCCTTATTGGTTGTCATCAATGCCTGAGTTGCTTAGTGCTCATTTTGTGATGGACCCGTTGGCACTTATTTTAAAGTTGGTGATCATCATCCTAGTATTTTTCACTTTTTTATATGCAGTGCTTTACAATCGCCAGCGTGATATTGCGAACAATGAATTTTTTGTTCTGGGTTTGTTATCTACTGTTGGCATGATGCTGTTGGTGTCTGCGCAGAGTTTGTTGATGATTTTTCTAGGCGTTGAGCTGCTTTCACTGCCGATTTATGCGATGACAGCGATGCGCCGTGAGCAGCGTTTGTGCGTTGAGGCAGCCATGAAGTATTTTGTAATGGGAGGTTTGGCAACGGCGATGTTGCTCTATGGCTTTTCCATGATTTTTGGTGCCACCCACTCTGTGGCAATACACGAGATCGCTAGGCAGCTCGCTGCTATGCCGGCTGATCATCGCTATTTGATGATAGTTGGCCTGGTATTTTCAGTGGTAGGGTTAGCATTTAAACTGGGGGTGGCGCCTTTTCATTTTTGGGTGCCAGATGTTTATCAAGGTGCGCCAACATCGGCAACCTTGTTTATGGCTACTGCGCCTAAGATTGCCGCTTTTGGCATGGCAATTCGTTTATTAGTCGAAGCGTTGCCACAATTACAGATTCAGTGGCAAGAAATGTTGATAATCTTATCGATTTTGTCTATGGGTATTGGTAATTTTGCAGCCATTGTGCAGACTAATATTAAGCGGCTATTAGCTTATTCTTCGATTGCACATGGCGGCTATGCGTTACTCGGTCTTATCACGATGACACCGCGTGGCTATGCTGCAGCGATGTTTTACATGATCACTTATGCGTTAATGACCTTGGCAGCGTTTGGTAGCCTGCTGCTGTTAAATCGACAAGGCTTTGAGCTTGAGAGAATTGATGACCTTAAAGCCTTAAATAATCGTCATCCTTGGTTAGCGTTTATTTTACTGATCGTGATGTTTTCTTTAGCCGGTATTCCTCCTTTGGTAGGTTTTATTGCCAAAGTAGGCTTATTAGAAGCGCTGATTAGTGTCCATCAAGTGTGGTTAGCGGTGTTAGCGATTTTATTTGCCGTGGTTGGTGCTTATTATTATTTGCGTGTCGTGAAGGTGATGTATTTTGAATCGGTGCAAACATCGGCGCCTTTAGATAAAGTAGAGGTAAGTGCATCAAGCCTGATTGCATTGAGTGCTAATGGGATTATTATTGTGTTATTAGGAATTTTTCCTGGCGCTTTATTTGCTTTGTGTCAGCTTGCTTTTTGATTCTTTTCTCCTAATGGATTTATCATTTCATGAAGAAAATCGTTGTGTTATTAATGTGTTGTGCAACTGTGTGTGCAAATACGCCTTCGCTGATGAAAATGCCAAGGTTTTTTAATCATAGTTGGTTAGGGCTAAATATTGGCGTTAAAAATACCGATTTTACCGCAGCGGATTTTCAATCAGGATTTGATTTTAGCACTAAAGACGATACCTTGGTGGCGATGGCTGTCAATATTGGTCACTATATCACACCAAATTGGGCTTGGTCACTGAGCTTGATGCGTGGTGTGCATTCTAATAAATTCAGTGATCCTGACCCAGAAGCAGTTGCTGGAATGGATATCTCATCAGAAACTGGTAGTGTGAGTGAAACCTTGCTTGCCTTGAGTATATTGCCCATGTTGCACTTGCCTAATGATGTTGATGTCTATGCACAAGCAGGCGTGGGGATGATTTCGCGAGATGGTTTTAGTTTGCAAGGTATTCCCGTGGTTAGTGATGCCAATATCGTTACAGGTGTATTAGGAGCAGGGGTGATTTATGGTTTACATTATGATTGGCAATTAGTCTTTAGTGCGTTGTATGCATTACCAGTAGATAGTGAGCAGCAGCCTGGGATTTTTTATGCGGCAATCGGGATGAACTATTTATTAGTAGAGGATAAAAAGACAGTGCCTCAAAAAAGTGATGCTATTTTTCCATTAAACTTTATTGAGATCAGTTACGTTAATGATGACTGGTTTTATATTGATGCAGCTCCTTACTTTACACCGCCTACAGGCATTCCGATATTTTTTGATGGCAGCATTAAAGTGGCTCAAGGTTTAGAATTAATTTATGAGCGTAATTTTTTTCACACCGCACGTTATTTCTCTTTAGAGTGGGGCGCTGCTATTGCCGCTTGGCAAACCTGTGATTTACAGCAAGATTTTTATACGGTTTCTATTTTTCCTGAGTTAAAATGGTGGTTATGGCGCTCACCTAGAGCAGATTTTTATTTTAGCTATTCTTTGGCAGGCCCCAGTTATATTTCTAATCGGTATTTGGATGATCAGGATGCCGGATCCCATTTTACATTTCAGGACTTTCTGGGTTTTGGGGCGTTTTTGGGTCAAGATAAGCAAATCAGTGTTAGTTTGAAGATTGTGCACTACTCTAATGGTAATTTATTGCCTAATAACCCAGGGGTTGATGTGCCGGTCATGCTGGGTATAGCGTTGAGGTTTTCTTAATCTTTCCTTAAGCTGTGAGTAATTAAAGGGCTTGTTTATAGCGATAGATTGCATAATAAAAGATCATTGGTGGTTAACAAATTTCCTGAATAATGGTAGAATTTTAACTCGTACGCTAACAATAATTCAATAACCATTGGTCTGGTAGTAATGCTGAAAACAACTCTAAAAGCTATAAGTGCTGTTGAAAAAATATCCAAATCTCCTTACGATAGTGTAAATAAGCCGATTCTTGGTGATGATCATTTAAAATCTAAGTTACTAGCTATTGCTAACATATTTATCCCTGTTTTGTTAGACAAGAGTTCAAATAACAAATTTGATTTGCTTGCTTTGGCTGGTTGTGGTGATAATAAGAAAATAGCGCAAAATCCAACTTTTAAAGTTATTGCATCAGTTGCAAATCAGTTAGAAGCAACGTATGTGGAGCGAGCCATTCTATTAGCGCTTAGAATAACGGATAAAGACATTAAAAAAGCGGTCTTGCAGAGTATCAAAGAGTATTATTACGAGCCACAAAAAAACGATTTCTTTAACAAACTTAATGAGGAAAAAAACAAGAAACTTAAAGACTTTAGCAATAGGGTTAAAAACTTGGCCGAAACATATCCTTTGGTTAAAATTTCTGAACAGGTTTTTGATGATGAAGAAACTGTCTCTTATACGATAGTATCTGTATGTATAGAAGAATCTATTTTGTGGAAAAATTTCATCCGAGGTTTTGACTTGTGTTATCAGTATCTTGCAAAAAAAGAATTTTCAATCTTGCTAGCTGGGGTTGATCAAGACAATTTCATAGAGAAGATACCCAAGAAAATTGCTGAGTGTATTATTCAAAAAATCCCAGCCAATAAAGTGATAAGCTCAAAAAAATCGACAGAGATAAGTACTTGTGAAGATTTTAGAAAAATGCTCTCTGCACGGCGCAATAAAAGTGATAATTTATTGCTTTTTTTAACTGAAAGTAATACTCAATATAATAACTTTGATACCTTTATTGCTTCATTGGCAAGTTCTTTGCCAGAAAAATCATCTGACTATTGGAAAAATAAAAAATATGCTGTTAGTGATCCTGTTTTGCTTCAAGAGAAAAAATCGCTTTTGCAGCAGTATGAAAAAATTTGCCGGCAAGAATTTAGAAAAGCAATTTTTAATTTAACTAATTCTGATGAACTCATTGTAATTGCGCAAATTAAGAAAAAACCATATTATCGATTTTTGTCGAGTAATGAATTTTTCCCTAGGATTATGGAATTGCTTAAACCAGATGAGCCAGACGCTGTTGCAATAGCTAGAATTGCCATCCAGATTGTTGAAACTCAGGCTAATGAATCTTGCTCTTTGAAAGATAAAAATTCTTTATTGAGCCAAATTAAATGGCAAACTCCTGATTA
>CAZSHR010000102.1:0-5698 GCA_964606725.1 uncultured Coxiella sp. | reverse complement strand
AATTCGCTTCGAATTGATATAATGTTATCATTAACCCCAGTTCGGAGTTTTTAATGAGCAAAATTTTTAGTTCGGCAAGGGGTGTGCACTCCCTGAAACACTAACAGCACCATAAAATTTAAGTTATTGATTTTATAATCAATAAACACCGAACTCAGTTTATACATGAATATCAGAGGAACTGATATGAACCATAATGTTTTAAAATCTGGTGATCAAATTGCTTTAAGTGGTGTGAGTAGTATTTGCCAATCTAAGTCTGAGCCAGAATTAGCTGTCACATATTTTATGCAACAAGCTGGTTTGATCGCAAGATTTCAGCAAGACACCTACATTGCTTTGCCACCAAGAAAACGTGCTGACATTTTTATGCAGTATCTTTGTGATGATCGAATGAGTGCAATTTGGAGTATGCGCGGTGGTGAAGGGGCTGCTGATGTATTGCCATTTTTGCTTGCTCAGTTGTCACGCATTCGTCGTGCTAAGCCAAAATTATTAATTGGCTTTAGTGACTTTACTCCAATGTTGGTCTATTTCCAGCAACATTTAGCTTGGCCATGCCTTCATGCTCCAGGAGCACGACAATTAAGCAGTGGTGCGCTCAGTGCCACAAGTGAAACAGCGACATTGGATTGGGTCTTAGCAAAAAAATCACAGTTGCATTTACCGTATTTAACACCGCTTAATAATGCTGCGTGTTACGGCAAAAGCTTAAGGGCTGAGTTAATTGGTGGAAATTTAAGTTTAGTGAATATTAGTATCGGTGATCTCTGGGAACTTGATGTGAGGGGAAAAATTGTATTATTGGAAGAAGTCAATGAGCCACCTTATAAAGTAAGCCGTAGCTTGAAATATTTGCAGCGCGTTGGCTTTTTTAACGGTGCCAAAGCGTTATTGTTAGCTGGATCGGATCCGGTCATGCGTACTCCATCGATGTTGGGTGTATTAACTGACTTTGCGAGGACTTGCTGTTTTCCAGTATTATTAACGCATTTGGTAGGGCATGGTGAAGATAATTACCCGCTGCCATTTTATCTTACTGCAAAGCTTAGTTTGGGTTCTCAAGCGGTATTGAGTATGACAGCTCAGCCCTCTGGCTAAGCATTTCCGTAAAAGCGCAACCCTCTGACCAAGAATTTCCATCTTTTGGTCATCTTGAATGTTTGTTGGCTTAAAGTGTATACACTGCGCTCCTGTTCACAAATTTTTCGTCCAATGTAAAACAAGTCTATTACATTTTATAGACGTTTTTCTTTGAAGCCTAGTGCTATAAAAAATGATAGAGCAATGCCTGCTGGCACTAAACCGATTGCTAAGCGATAGGTGAGAGCCGGTGAATGACTGAGCCCAAAGAATTGATGTGATAATAAGTAACCGATTGCAATTTGCATAATTGGTGCGCCAAGCATCATCACCATATTAGTAACAGCTAGACTGACTCCATTGATGGCGGCAGGTGTTTTTTCTTTACTGATAGAAAAGCAGTGCACATAAGACGAGCCAGTGACGCCAGTTAGAAAAAATAAAACAAACAGCAACCAAATCGGTAGATGTGGCACGAAGATTGCAATCGATAACAGCAAAGTGGTAAAACTAGATCCTACCAATAGCACTGGCTTACGTTGTCCCAGTCGTGTTGAGATCCAGCCGACAATTGGTAAACCTATTTCTAGGCCATAAATCTTCATTCCTATTATCGCTGTGGCAGTGCTGATTGAAAGATGGTAGTTGTGATTCAAAAAAGGTACTCCCCAGAGGGAGGTAATCGCGTTGATGATAGCAAAAGCAAAAAAGCCATAGATATTCGCCAGCCAGAGTTGTGGTTTGCGTGTGGCAATGCGTAAACTCTTCCAAATGCTCAGTGGCTTTTTCTCAGTGTTAACAGCAATGGGTTTGTCACGTACTAGTATGTGTGCGGCCACCATCAGAATTGCAGCAACAACACCGCTAGTGTACATGGTTTGTCGCCAGCCTAGTTTTGTCAGTAACCATGCGCTGAGTAAAGTGACTAACGCAACACCGACCATGCCAACAGACTCTGAGATGCTCACCATAAACGCAAAACGATTAGCTTGAAACCAGCGTGAGCAGATATATAGCATACTGACAAAACCGAATGATGAACCAACACCCATGAGAACGCGGTCTATGTAAGCAACTGTTGTGTTATTGGTGTGAGCAAAGGAAATGCATCCAGCAGCGACTAGAAAGGCGGCTAAGGTTAAGATGCGTCTTGGATTAAAGCGGTCATTTAGAAATCCTACCGGAATTTGCATAATCACGTAAGCGTAGAAAAAAATTGCTGAGAGTTTACTGACGCCGACGGTGTCTAAATGAAAATCTTGCATCCATTCTTTTGCCATTACACTGGCAGAAGCTTGTAAAAAAAATTGGAAAATGCAAAAAAAAGTGGCAACAGACCAATTGAACCACGGTAAGTGTTTCTGGTAGAAGGAAGGTTTTTCTGGGTATTCTTGCATGGCAAACATTATAGGCAAGCTGTGCATGATAGCAATATTTTTTGTGGTTTTTGCTCGGATGTTAAATAAACCTTAAAATCAAGTGTTTAATTTTAACTTGTTGCAAATTTTAACAGAATTACTATACTCATGGTTAGGATTAATAATTGAAGAGAGTCTTGTCATGCATCCAAATCATGATGTTTATTTGTGGGGTCTTGGAATTCCAATTGGTATACTTGTTCTTGGTGTGTTGGTTGCAAATATTTTCTTTTGTTTGTCACTTTACAGTGCGATGAAAAAAATTCCTGAAAAGCAACGTTGCTTTCCAGCATGGTTTTCCTGGATGATTCTTGTTCCAGTGTTACATATGGTTTTTGCGTGGATAATGCTGCCATTTGGTATACCAAAATCCTTTAAACAACATTGTAAAGACCATCAAGAAGCTTTAGCAAAGGCGCGTAGCTTGTTTGGAGTGGGTCTTGCATTGGTGATTTTGATGACACTTTCATTATTACCATACGTCAACTTTGCAACGGCTGCTGCCACTTTAGTGCTTTATATTATCTATTGGGTTAAAGTGGTTAAATTTAAAAAGCATTATTTATGTCACTAGCCAATAACTTGTTCCTAGCCTTTTTTTACTTTAAAATCAAAGGATTAAGTTTTATTGTGTCGCTTGTGTTTCAGTCAGTGAAGTAACCCTCACACCATTTTTTTAGGATCAATCGCTTGGTCAAACTCTTCAGCATTTAAGTATCCCAGCTTTAAACAAGCTTCTTTTAAGCTGCTACTATCTTGATAAGCCGTTTTAGCAATTTTGGCGGCCTTGTCATATCCGATGACTGGATTTAATGCTGTGACTAACATAAGCGAGTGATGTAAATAATGATTGATTTGCGTGGTATTGGCTTCAATGCCCACGGCGCAATGCGTGTTAAACGAATGGCAACTATCGGTTAATAAATAAATTGATTGGATTAAGTTGTAGGCGATAACCGGTTTAAAGACATTGAGTTCAAAGTTTCCTTGGCTTGCTGCAAAACCAATACTGGCATCGTTGCCCAGCACTTGCGCACAGACCATCGTCATCGCTTCGGACTGTGTTGGGTTGACTTTACCAGGCATAATAGATGAACCAGGTTCATTCGCAGGGATGTTTAATTCACCAATACCACAGCGTGGGCCAGAAGCCAGCCAACGCACATCATTAGCTATTTTCATCAACGCACAAGCCAGTGTTTTTAATACACCACTCATTAGGGCCATCTCATCGTGTGCTGCTAATGCTGCAAACTTGTTGCTTGCTGAACGAAATGGCAGACCAGTGAGCTCTGCGATATGAGCGGCAGTTTTTTCAGCGAATAATGGATGACTATTCAATCCAGTGCCTACTGCCGTACCGCCAACTGCAAGGCGATACAAGTTAGTAAGATTTTGTTCTATCGCATTGAGGGCGTGATCAAGTTGCGCCACATAGCCTGAAAACTCTTGTCCCAAAGTTAATGGCACAGCGTCTTGTAGGTGCGTGCGGCCTATTTTAATAATACGATTAAAAGCAGTGACTTTTTTTGCTAATGTATCACGTAATGTTTTTACTGCGGGTATCAGCTTATGAACCAGCATTTCACTACAAGCAATATGCATTGCAGTGGGAAAGGTATCGTTTGATGATTGTGACATATTGACATCATCATTAGGGTGAATCGGTTTTTTAGAGCCTAAAGTACCGCCAGCAATTTCAATAGCGCGATTAGCAATGACTTCATTGCTGTTCATATTCGTTTGGGTACCACTGCCGGTTTGCCAAATTTTCAAAGGAAAATGCGCGTTGAGCTTACCATCAATGAGTTCGTCGGCTGCTTCACAAATCAACTGTGCTTTTTCATTACTGAGCTTGCCAAGTTCCTGATTAGTCATAGCGGCTGCTTTTTTTAATAAACCAAAGCCACGTAGCAGTTCTGGTGGCATGGTTTCACGGCCGATAGCAAAATTATGTAGTGAGCGTTCTGATTGTGCTCCCCAATAGCGATCTTTAGCGACTTGAATATCACCCATGCTATCTGATTCGGTGCGTGTTTCTTTTTTAATCATTTTGTGTGGCCTTAGGGTTAGGAATTTGAGCTATAGTTATACCAGAAGGAGGAAGCTAGATGCAAAGTAAGCACCAAAAAAATATTTTAACGTATTGGTTTGGTCGGGTAGAGCAAACTGTCGTACCTTCTGAAGATCGGGCGCGTATTTGGTTTGCTGAGAATGAGCAAATTGATGAAGAGGTTAAACAAAAGTTTGCTTCTGATTTAAGCAGTGCTACAGAGGGGCATTATGCAGATTGGCAAGATTCAGTACGTGGTCAATTGGCACTGATCATTATCTTTGATCAATTTACACGACATATTCACCGTGGAACGCCGCTAGCTTTTGCCGGTGACAAACAAGCCTTAGCGATTTGCACCCGCGGTATGGAAAACGAGATAGATCATAATTTAAGCTTAATTGAGCGGGTTTTTTATTATTTTCCCTTAATGCACGCAGAAGATTTAAGCTATCAGCAGAGTTCTTTGCGTGCTTATGAGAATCTCGTACAACTTTCTTTACCTGAAACAAAAGTTATTTACGAAAGTTTCTTTAAATTTGCCAATCATCACTATAATATTGTGCATCGGTTTGCGCGCTTCCCGCAACGGAATGCCATTTTAGGACGGGAGTCCACTAAAGAAGAGACGCAGTATCTTAAAGAGTTAGAGTAAACCGAGATCGGAGTTTTTAATGAACACAGAAGCCCCGAACTCAGATTAGGATAAGGTGATAGTATGGCTTCAGAGCAACCCTTATATCGTGTGATATTTATGCAGGAAGATGAGATATATGAAGTTTACGCAAGGTATCTTTCTGAAGAGGGGTTAATTGGTTTTATTGAGCTGGATGAGCTAGTGTTTAGTGATGGGCAATCTTTGGTCGTTGATCCTTCGGAAGAGAAACTACGTCATGAGTTCCGTGATGTTAAACGTACTTATGTTCCCTTACACCAATTATTACGCATCGACGAAGTTGTCAGAGAAGGCTCCCCTAAAATTAAAGGCGTTGATAAAAAAGGCAATGTGCATCACCTGATAAATTACCGTAAACCACAGAAGACAAAAAAATAAGATCCAAAATGGCTTTTTTATTGGTTGATATTGCAGGACATCAGCTAAGTGATGAAGACAAAGAAATATTAGCGCATCCTCTAATAGCTG
>CAZSHR010000101.1:0-5708 GCA_964606725.1 uncultured Coxiella sp. | reverse complement strand
GTTCGAAAACAAACGTAGATATTTTGAAACAGATTCGTTTCTTTCGTTCATCTCAAGAAGCACTACAGGATGACAGCAGGTTCAGGGATAATTTAAATCACTATTTAGAAGGGGTTAAATACCGTGCCAGTTGACCATGATTTTTATCTCTGCTGATGGTAACATCCTGCAGTTAAATCCCTATTTGAATGCTGTTGTTATTCATCCATGACACTCTCCAATTTTGCGATATCATCCTTGCAAATCGCTACCAGATAATCCGGTAAGTCACTGGCCTTGAAACTATGCCCTGACAGCAAATAAAGTCGACTGTGGCCACTGCGATGTAATTTTTCGGCCAATTCAAGGCCCGAAGTGCCATCGGGCAGCTCATAGTCCAATAGTATTTTTGTTTCTTTGGAGTATTGCGGTATCGCCGCTAAAAAATCCTCAGGATGGTGAAAGCACACAACGTCCATACCGGTAAACACCGTATCAACCAGCGTATCAGTAAATAATTCATTATCATCCAGAATCACCAGATCAACCGCTTTAGGGGCTTCTTTGTTTTCCGCTGGCGTTATGTTATGACTCACTTCAGTAATCACGATTTCAATTTCAGGTGCTAATTGTTTCGGCAAAATCGTTACTCCCAATTTTTCTGCCTGTCCACGAATCGATTCATTGCCGTAGTGACTGGTGACCAGAATTTTTCTGTCAAGCTGTGTCTGCTCAATTACATCTAGCCCGTTAACCGATTGATTCAGTAATTCGTAGTCGGTGAGTAAAAACAGATGTGCTCTGTCTTGATCTGACAGGGTATTCACAAACTCAATAACCTCATGACCTTGCCTGAAATGCTTGAGCTGGATATGTGGTGTTGAAGTCAAAAGCGACTCAAAACGTGCATCCCATGCAGTGTGAATTGATTTGTCATCATCTAGAACAAGGACGGTGTCTCTGTCTCGCAACTGGATTTTTTCGGCAATCCATGAAGGATTCTTGACTCGTGGAAAAACCAATGTGACGGTAGTTCCTATACCAACATCGGATTCAATCTGTAATTCTCCCTGATGTCGCGCTAGCGCCTCCCGTACCTGACGCAGCCCGATTCCATGACCGGCCTTTTTTCCTTCGCTAATCGAGATATTCTGCTGAATTTTTTCAATCAATGACTCTGGCATTCCCTTACCATTATCTGCAATGACAATTTTCACCTGTTTGTCATCGGCCTTCAAAGTGACATTAATCAGAGGAGATTGGTCTTGATCGCACGCATCCATTGCGTTGTTAATCAAGTTGGAAATCATACGTTTCAGGGCGCTGGGTTCGATCTCAATAAAGGCAAAATGTGCCGCTCTCTCAATGTGAGAATCCAGCTTGCACGCCACAGTCTCATACTCATATCGTTTATCACTCAACAGCTGCAACAATCGTGCCGATACCAGCGTGGGTTTTGGTTGTTCAAGCTTGTCTTCTTCACTTTTCCCGTCTTCGACCTTGTAGCGATTCAATAAATTATTGGCAATGTCTTGAATACTATTAGCCGCTTCTCGCAGGCCGATGCGTTTTTTCTCAGGAATATCCGTACAGGATTTAACAAGCAGAGTTAGGCTGGTCAACGGAGACCGAATATCATGTACAACCTGAGCTGCTATGTTTGCCAGATTTTTGTTAAATTCATTTTCAAGTTTGAGACGTTCGGTTTCTGCGGCTATTTCTTTAGCTTGCCGCAGTTCTTCTTCAATTTCTTTCAGGTATGTAATATCAATTGTGCTACCCATAATACCAGTGATATTACCTTTTTCATCTTTAAGCGGTCGTTTTGTGGATAATTGCGTGATGACTTTACCAGAAGGTAATACACCAATTTCTTCTTTTTTAATGATTTCGCCTCCTCTTTCCATTGCTTCAAGGTCATTTTTTCTGAAATCATCGGCGGTTATTTTTCTGAAGAGTTCGTAGTCATTCCTGCCAACTACATCGCTTTTCTTCCAATGGGGAAATCCCATTTTTCTTAAACTTTCACTTCCAGTTTTGTTGACGCCGAGCCAAATACCTTGCTCATCTTTCCAGTAAACGTCTGCTGGAATATTATCGATAATGTAATTTAGTCTAAAAATTTCTTCACTGAGAACTTTAATCTGATTCTTCCAGTAAGTGATCTGATTTTCAAGTTGGTTTACTTTCGTCTTTTTCACAAGGATTTCCTTAATTTTCGATTAAAATATAACATTTAGTTTTATGACAAATGATATTTTGAGATAATATAATGTCAAAAAGACAAGCAAACGTCAATTGAGTATTTTCAGTCAAGGATATTTTTTATTCACCACTGCTGACATTTATAGGCGGCATAAAAAATGCGTTTTATATCCTGTACTTCCGAAATATTGTCTTCTTCTCGCGTTTGCTATCCTACATCGGAAGGCGTTGAGCCACGTAAAGAGAGCGAGAACCAGTTAAAAAGTTCAAAATATGAACTTCCTGTGCTTGACATGCTGGTTAATCAAGCCTCAAAAATTTCCGCGGACTTTTCTCTGAAAAAAACCACTATTGTTTGCATTCATCATTCACTGAAAACCTCTATTAGCTTGGTGAAAGCTGTTCTTGGTTTAGGCGTTAAGGCAGAGAATTTTTTTATACTAGGGAAAAGTTACTCTGATTGCCCTGATGTTGTTCAGAGCATTAAAAATCTGGGAGTGTCTTACCAGATGTCTTCCAAACAGAACGGGGTTGGCTGTTTTTACCAAACTTTTATTAAAGATGTTAGTTGGCTTTGGCGAAAAGTTTTCGATCATGCCACATGGAATACCACAGAAAACTTGCTGATACTGGATCATGGTGGGCACGCTCTGAGCTTTATACCGGATGAAGTTTTGTCAAAATACCATAGCATCATTGGCGTAGAAAAAACTTCTGCTGGTTTGATTAATTTCGAGAAAAATTCTTCTCCTTATATCCCCGTCATTAACGTTGCAAGTTGTGCCGCGAAAAAATTTTTGGAACCGGAATTTATTGCGAAATCTCTAATAGACAATATGCCTGATATCAGTCATATTAACGGGAGGAAAGCAGTTTGTGGTATCATTGGCTGTGGTGCTATTGGTAAGGCAGTCGCCAAGCAGCTGCTTTTTTTGGGTTTCAAAGTCATGGCTTATGACAGAAAATCCCCAGAATTGGAAAAGAGCGACAAAGTAAGTCATGTAGAGTTTTTAACCACTATTATTTCGGAAGCCGATTATATTTTTGGATGCACTGGAACTGATATTCTCTCTGGTGAGGAAACACTTGAAATGCTAGAAACCACATCAAGGGACAAAATATTTTTGAGCTGTTCTTCAGAAGATAAAGAGTTCTTATCTCTCCTTCTTTTAGTTAAACAAAAAAGTAAAGATATAAATTTACAAAATCCGTTACATGATATTACTTACACTAACAAAAACAAAGCAAAAATAACATTTTTGAAAGGGGGGTTCCCGATAAATTTTAATACATTTAATGAGACGGTACCCCCCGAAGATATTCAACTTACACGTGCTTTGGTATTTTTGTCTGTCTTGCAAGCTGCAAAATTATTTAGAGAAAAAAACTTATCTCACGACTCTCATGCCCTTTATAAACTTGACCCTGAGATGCAAAAAATTATCGTTAACAAATGGTTAAAATGTCAACCGGATAATAAGGTTCCAACAGCTCTAGTTAGGCAATTTCAAGATATTGATTGGGTAGCCGAAAACTCTGAAGGGCAACTCAAATCATGTGATATATTTTGAACGATAAAATCAGCTAATTCGCAAGTTACCCAACCAAAATGCTTTCAAAGACTTATACAAAAAATGATACTTTCAACAACAAAAGCTCTATTGCCACTTTGAATACTGATGATGGTTTATCGATTTTCAGTATTCATCATAGGCAAAATCTTGGAGGTTTCTTGGTGTTATCAGATATCCTCGATGTTATCGATAAAATTAATCACAAGTACAGGAAAAATTATATTTACGACCAGTTTTGTATTTTGTTCAAAGCCTATATCAAAAGCCACTCGAATATTTTGGACAGTTACTTTGGCGGAAATCAAGATTTGAATGCTATTTGTTATGATTTCATCCATTTTTGCTTTTCAAAAAATATTTTATTAAATTCTGTTAAAACCTTATCTGCCCTGGAAAATCATGATCAAATTTGTGATAATGCAATTAAAGAAAGGCTTCGAAAAATTGAGCATAGATCATCTCTTAATCTGATGGGTTTTGGATTAGGTGATGGTACTTATGAAAAATTTATTGCGATGTACTTAAAGAAAAAAAACATTGCAAAAGATGTTAATTTATTCGGATTTGATCCTTTCGCGAAAAAAATTGAGGGAATCAAGCTTGTTACCGTGGATGAATTACTTGATAACAAGGTTCCAAAACTTGACATTATTATAGCCCGTTGGGTCTTGCATCATGTTGATGAAAAATATCGATGGGAAAATTTTATTCATTGCATAAGCTCCATGAATCCTTGTTCAATGGTTTTGATTATTGAGCATGGGTTTTTGCAAGACGGGGAAGTAGATGCCTTTTCTATCGACAGAAAACTTTACTCTTTGATTAATGCAGCATTTGATGTTGTTGTCAATATTGCAATTAGACCTCACTGGTTTACCTCAACTCCCAAACTTGGTTGCAATTTTTTTGTTCGCTATCTGACCTCTAAAGACATTAAAAGCATAAAAAAACAGGCTAATTGTATAATTTATGAAAAAATTCGACATTTAGGGCCTGATTTTCCGAATCAAAGTCTTTTTTGCTTTGAAACTTAATGACCATTTGGTTGACAATCTGATGAACATCTAATAAGATAAATCGAGTAAATATGTATCAAGGAGTTTGTCATGTCCACTTCTTCTAAATTTTCTGTTCCCCAAGACGATCTCGATAAACTTGGCACCATGTGGTCAGATTTTTTAAGCAAGATCGATCATGATTTTGTCACCCCGCTTGTGACGATGAGAATGATTGCTGACACTTTATCGGAATACCTGCCAGATTTAATCAAGGCGTATCAGCTTGCAGTGGATAAGCAATTAGTGGAACCTTTGCTAGATAAAAGAAGGATGCAGTACTTCACAAAAACACCGGAATCTGTTATACACTGTGTCGAAAAATTGTCGGACTTGCTTCAGTGGTTGCGCCCAATATATGGCGATTTGTTGTCGGACTCCACAAAGGCTGAAAGCATTAATTCTGCCGATTTTATTGAGCAGTTTACCAGTCAACCGGTCTTTTCCAGCCAGCAACAAGAGTTGATGGCGATTAATCAACAAACTGCTTTCAGCTTCAGGTTGCATCGTTTTTTTTATGACGCGCTGCTATCTTGCCTGTCTGAAACTGCGGTGGAGTGCTGGAAGGGAGAAAATGGAAAACTGGAAATTCGTACCGATTCAGATGCCAATAATAATCACATTGAATTAAAAATTCACTTTGCCGGAGAAGCTGGAGAACGCCTGCCAGACAAGCGAATGCGACACTTTTTTTTTAAAACCGCAGAAGGCGAAATAGTTCAGCTGCCTTTTTGTAAACTGGCCTTGATGCAATTAGGTGGTGATATTGATTACCAGTTTAAACCCAATGAGTCTCTCTGTTTTCACCTTAAGTTCCCAAAAACGTGATTCCGAAACTCATCCTTGACCTTGGCTGTCATTCTCGCGAAAATTGGTCTGCCTGGATTGAGAAACA
>CAZSHR010000100.1:0-5892 GCA_964606725.1 uncultured Coxiella sp. | reverse complement strand
AAAAGGTTATCCTATCGACCGTTAAGTTGATTAAAAACTCCGAACTGGGGTTTTTGCAGCAACCGTAGGCCGCAGGAAGCGGCCTGCTAGCGTACAGGGACGTATTGACCGCGTGTTGCCGCCAAAAAGGTTATCCTATCGACCGTTAAGCGGATTAAAAACTCCGAACGGGGGTTGAACGAGGAAAAATCCAACGAGGTAAATATGTTTCTTAAAACTCTCTGGTTTTGGCTAATGGTATTAGCAACTGGCCTTATCTTTGCGATGATGGCTTTTTCCAGTTTTCGCTTTGAATGGAAATCTTTGTCACACAAAATAAGCAGTGGCATGGTGATAATGATTACCGGCTTATTGATTAGCGTAGGCTTGTATTGGCATTGGGGGGCATGGCCTAAATTAAATCAGTATTGGCAAATTGAGCACAATCAGGCTCATGTTAAAGCGATTATGGCAAATTATCGTCGTGATCCGCAGCAATTAATTGACTGGTTTACTCAGCGATTGGTGGAGTATCCCGCTGATGCTCAAGGCTGGTATTATTTAGGCAAGTTGTTTATGGGGCAAGCGAATTATGCAGAAGCGTCACAAGCCTATCAAAAAGCTTTGCATTTAAAGCCGCATCAGTCACAATACCGAGTTGCTTATGCTGAAGCGTTGTTTGCGCAATACGGCGAGCTCGATGATAGAACACGTCAGCAATTACAGTCCATCTTAAAAAAAGAACCGGATAATGGTTTTGCTGAAAATTTATTGGCTATGGATGCGTATCAGCGTCACGATTATTCTTCGGCGGTGATTTATTGGCAGCATTTGGCGCAGCAACTACCACCAGAGAGTGATCACGCTAAACAGTTGTATGAGGTGATTGCTAAAGCGCAGGCCGCAAAAAGGATTTTACATGATTCGTTGCTTGATCGTACTGATACTTTTTCTGCAAACCCTTAATGCTGGTGAAATTGCTGTCACAATTGATGATTTGCCATTTGTTGGTAATACTCACCGTGACCAAGGTAATTTGCGTCGCGAGAAGCAACGTTTTCTCGCGATTATGCACACCTTGCAGCGTTATCATGTTCCTGCTGCTGGGTTCGTCATTCCAGCGAGTGTTGAAAAAGATCAGTGGCAATTAATTGACGATTTTTATCAGTCTGGGAACCTCATTGCTAACCATACCTATTCTCACTTAAACCTGAATCAAACGAGTGCGCAGCGTTACATTGCGGACATTCGAAAAGCTGATCATGCTTTATCAGCGTATTTAAGTCACCCCAAATATTTTCGTTATCCTTTTTTGATTCAGGGGAGGGGTGCCAAAAAACAGCAGGTCAAGGCATTTTTGGCTGGTCAGGATTATAGGATTGCGCCGGTAACCGTTGACAGTCAAGACTATCGTTTTAACATGGATTTGTTGGCCATTCCCTGGCGGCAGCGTAAATCGCATATTGGTGAAATCAAACAGCAGTATCTCGATTTTATCGGTTCGCAAACGCAAAAAGCTGAAGCTTTGGCGGAACAGCGCGTTCATCGGCCAGTCAAGCATATTCTTTTATTACATATGAATCTTTTGAATGTGTATGCGATGGAAGATATTATCAAGTTCTACCAGAAACGCGGCTATCGATTTATCACCTTGAATGAGGCGATGCAAGATTCTTACAATAATCGTGGTTTGGAGTTTTAAAGTTTGCGAAATTGACTCCGGGCCAAGTTTTTATTTTCCGTAATCATTCAGCTACATTCTTGAAAAAAGCTAATAGATAAATGTTGGCATGACCCGTTCACCCCCTTTGTTTTCCAAAGGGGGTCAGCGACCCGAAGGGTCGATGGGGGGATTAAAGATTAAAATAAGAAACATTCACTCAATAACTTTCTCTGACAAGCTTTATTTGGTTGTTAGTCAAAAAGATCATTTTCTTATGCGCGTGCTATTGTTTCATCAGCTTACTTTAAGGTAATATAGTGCCTGATTTTCGGTCTTTATCTCCGGAGTTTGTTCGTGAATGATGCAATTTCTTTGTCCAACCAGTTCACCCTGTTCTCAGGCGAATATGATTGGGTGCTTAAACTTATCATTACCCTCAGTTTTGGCCTGCTCATTACCGCAATTGAGCTGATACTTTACAAAATCTATTTACCTCGTGCACGGCGTAAGAAACGTCATTGGCGTGAGGCATTAATCATTGCGCTTCACCGTCCACTGCTTTACTACGTTTGGCTACTCGTTGTCTCTATTTTGTTACAAGTGCTGATTTTGCATTTCAGGTTTGGCATTGCTTTTCTGGATGAAATTAATACAATAAGGCGGATTGTTACCTTGCTGTTTCTGTTCTGGTTTATTATGCGGTTTCTACGTGATTGGGAAAAAAAATCTCTCGAAATTCTCAACAACAGTGATTCTGGTAGCAAAAATCGCCGCGCTTTTAAAGATTCCACTTCGATTAACGCATTAGCTCAAGTTTTCCGCTTGTTACTAATTATTACCGTTTTTCTCACCCTGTTGAGCTCCATGGGTATTTCCATCTCGACCCTGTTAGCTTTTGGTGGTATTGGTGGTTTGGCGATTTCTTTTGCTGCCAGAGATACTTTAGCTAACCTGATTGGCGGTTTAATGATTTATTGGGATAGACCATTTTCCGTGGGAGATTGGGTGCGTTCGCCAGATCGCAATATTGAAGGAACTGTCTCACATATCGGTTGGCGTTTGACTTGCATTCGCACCTTTGACAAGCGACCCATTTACGTTCCGAATGGCGTGTTTTCCAATGTTGTATTGGAAAATCCATCACGGATGTCCAATCGGCGGATTCAAACACTGATCGGTATTCGTTAC
Organism: uncultured Coxiella sp.; assembly: GCA_964606725.1. Classification (GTDB taxonomy): domain Bacteria; phylum Pseudomonadota; class Gammaproteobacteria; order Coxiellales; family Coxiellaceae; genus 2-12-FULL-42-15. Next base: position 3,062 of record CAZSHR010000100.1, on the reverse strand, counting down.
GATGATGCCGCCAAGGTCAAAGCCATTACTGCTGATATTGAAGAAATGGTAAGAAATCATCCCGATTTGGATACCAGTCAGGCGTGGTTTGTCAGTCTGGTAGAGTTCGGTGCTTCCTCGTTGAATATTAAGATTTACACTTTCACCAAAACGACTAACTGGATAAGATTCCAGGCGATACAGCAAGATATATTCATGAAGGTGATTGATATTGTTGAAAAACATGATGCAGAGTTTGCTTTTCCAACTCAAACACTGCACGTGCCCAATGTACTTAAAATTGACTCGTCAGAAGAACACCAGGAGGGAAGTCATGAGACAACCAGCGTGTCGTGAAGCGACATTCACGTTTAAAAAACCTGTCAGCGAGGATAGACTTGTGTTGCCTGATTACATTCGAGAGGTGTTTGCCAAATCCCATTGTTTGTATTCAAAAGTTGAAGTAGAAGCGGCTTTGGATAATATGGCACTGGAAATTAATGCCTTGGTTGGTGAGAAAGATCCAATTCTGTTAGGCGTAGTGCTTGGTGGAATTGTGCCTTTGGGTAGTTTACTGCTCCGTCTAGATTTTCCTTTGGAAATTGATTACGTGCACGCAACGCGCTATCGTAAAAATACGGTGGGTAGTCAGTTACACTGGTTAGCAACACCGGTTTGTGACATGAAAGGGCGTGTTGTCGTTGTCGTGGATGATATTCTTGATGGGGGTGTGACCTTGAATGGCATTATTAGTTACTGTAAAGACCGTGGTGCCAGTGAGGTATTTTCGGTGGTCTTGGTAGACAAGTTTGATGCTCGTTTATCGAGTGGTTTAACGAAAGCGGATGTGACGGGACTGCGTGTTGATGATCATTATGTGTTTGGTTACGGTCTTGATTACAAAGGCTATTTGCGTAATGCGCCAGGTATTTATCAGGTTCCCCAAGACTTAATTAAACCATGATGCTGCTATAATTTGTAAAAAAATTAAGAAATGATTAGTTAGACAGTCCACTCTTGTATACTCTTGGAACTTTGATTTACAATCTTAACCATATGCACTGTAAAATTTCTAGAAGTGTTACTCAATCAGGCCTCAAAATAGTATTGGCTTTTTTGAAAATGAAATTTTCAGATGTGTAGATAATTTTCCATATACGTTAAAAGAAGATCCTTTGTGAGGGACCGAGCTTAGTACTTATCATTTTTAAAAAAGGAAAATTCTCATGAAAAATGAAACTGATCTTTTCAAAGTCAATGAATTTGACTTCGAAAAATTAGTTGATCTTCATGAATTAGAAAATAAAAATTCAACTCGTAGTCAGCTTGCAAACTACACTTCAAAATTTAGAAAATTAGTGAAAGAGGGAAATTCTGAGTTATTGGCATATTTAGGTGCAAGTATTTGGTTCTCAAGAGAAGAAGAGCATAGCAAGCTTGGCTTATCTTATCTAAAATCAGCGATTGCTTACAGTAATCATTCAAGAGCATGGTATTGGTTATCAAGAATTTTTTTTTCTGAACAGTTTAATGATAGCGATAAAGCTGAGTACTCATTGCAATGGTCGGCTAAAGCAGTTTCTGCTGACGACAAAAATCTGATTAAAGAAATTAATAATCTTGCAGAAAGTAAATTAGCATACTGTAGTCTTCCTTTTGTAAATAGAAATCATTGTGCAAATAAATTTGATCGTTTATATATAATTCTATCTAATTTTTGGCTTTGTCGTTTTTACAGAAGTGATGGGGTTCAAGAAAAGATTAATAATAAGGATTCCAGCGCCTATATGACAAAGGAATGGTATTCGTCTTTAAAAGATAATTTTGAATTTGAAAAAAAAGCAAAAGCATGGTCAGAACTATTTAAATATTATAATTGGACTAGTCGTCCCTTGTATTTAGTTTATGTAAAAAATTCATTAAATATTAATGAAATTATGGAGTTGATTGCTCACACATTAAATGATTGTGGCTATAAAGTTGAGATGTGTGAATGGTCAGAATTTTCTAATATTAACGTTCCTGAAGATGCTGTGTTAGGATTACTAAGTGATATAGAATTTTTGAAAGATAGGAATAATTTTAAAAGTAAAGTGGTGCAAGAAGATCAGGAAAATATAGCTGGAAGACACTCTGCTTGGGATCACCTAGAGAAATATTCAAATAAGAAGCTATGGATTCCTTGGGGTCTTCCAACAGATATTCAGCTATCACACAAACTTTGTTCCAGTTGGCATTGTGTAAACATTAAAAATTCATTACTTGAAGATCCAATTTCTGCATTTTTTTCTCGTAATGGAATAGTTGAGCATTTATTTTCTGAAGAAGTAAAAAATGATAGTCATCGAGAAATTATTGATTATGTTAAAAGTAAATTTTTTTTAAATTCAGATGAAGTAAGAAAAAGATTAAGTGATTCACAAAGTGTATCAATTGGTAATCAATTTCTGCAAAATGAAAACTTTTTTAATGAGCAATATCGTAAAAATTTGTTAAATTCTTTGAGGCTAGAATATCCGGTTTTTTATAGTATTCTCATAAGTGATGACTCTGATGAAAACAATGCGTTGGTTTCTCAATGTTTAACATTAAAAGCTTATTCATTGCTTAAAGAAATTAATACTAAAAATATTATAAATAATGAATTATCAGAAGTTGATAAAATATCATTACGAAATAAAAAAACTTTTATTATTCCTTGCGTTTCTGTTATTTTCTGTGGCTTTTCACTTCTTTTGTTCATGTCAGCAATTGTAATGTGCGCACTATTCCTAGCTTTTAATTTAGCTTCTTTTATGATAGTTTTGGCAGCCATGTTAGTTGGGTCGGCTATTTTTTTTACTGGTGCTTTGATATTAACTTGTTTTGCAAATAGTAAAAGAGAAAACTTGAGGATTAGTTATTCATACTCTGATTTTTGGAATGATGGTTTGCTAAGTGGTATATCTTTAGAGTTTGATGAAGAAATTGAAATCAAAAAACAACCAAAAAATTGAAGCAATTTTTGTAATAGATCCCTACCTTGATAGGGTGAAAATTTTCAGATTTTAGTCCATATTGAACGAAAAGTTTGTTAAGAAGGG
>CAZSHR010000099.1:0-5962 GCA_964606725.1 uncultured Coxiella sp. | reverse complement strand
AAATCACCCCCTTAACAAAGGGGGTCGCTGTGCCAACGGCACAGCGGGGGGATTTCACAACACATTGTGTAAAAATAGGCAGATAATTCATTGAAATTGAAAGAGATAATTGCCAATCTCATCTTACTTAATGAAATCTTAAGCTTTAAGCGTTAAAATAGTTGTTTCCGGCAACAAATCATCATGGGACCAACATTATGCCTGACTTTAGCCACAAAGCCGTTCACGAATTCTGGCACAGCTACCCTGACCCCACACTTTACAAAGTAATCACCTTTATGGAAGGTGTTGAAAACTGGACCCTAGATGACTCACCCGAGCTAGAAGAAGCTATTAAGCTCTTGGGAGAAACCCTAGAAGACATCGGCAACATCGACTTACAACAGCAAGACTCCATGATAGACCTCGTTTGTCACATCAAGACAGGACGCGGCCTGCGCATTATGATGTGTCTTGATCAAGCTTACCCAGGAGCCGCATCCAAGATTCTCACTCATGCTGAAGGTAAAACAAAATCCGAGACCGATACTGCTGGTATTTTCCTAAGACGCAACGTAGTTTTTGAAAGACTACGCTTACTCAGTCGTGTTTTCAGCAGTGATCGATTTAATCTGATTACTAAAGCATTAGAAGAAGGTGGTTATGACTAAGGGTAAAAAAGCAAGCAGCGTATTATTGCTATTAAGCAGTTTAGGTCTTGCCTTTGCTGACTCCAGTGACTGTAGCACACTGATTAATACTGACAAAGAAAGCTTTATCAACCAATTAAAAGTCAGCAGCGCGAGCATTTACCAAAGCCTGCATGAATGCGCACAAAATAATTTCTGTGCTTCCTACACTGGCAGCGCCGCTTGTTTACCAACGCTCAATAATTATACCGCTTATGCAGCTTATTACAATGCTGCACAAAGTCAAACAGCTAGCAGCAACACAAGCATTACCATCCCCACTGCGCCACAACCACAGAATCAACCACAAGAAAGCATTAACATCAGCCCACCAGCTTATCAGGCACCAGAACCAACTTACCAGACCATCACTCCACCTAGTAATACTAGTCCCGAGGACTCCAGCAATAGCGATAGTAGCGGTGGTGGTATTTACGATGGCATTAACTTTTAAAGCGATACACTAAGAGGTTTACCATGATTGCAATCAAACCATTCAGCTTAAGCATTTTACTCATTACCAGTCCGTTTTTTTATGCCTATGCAGCAGATGATAGTGACAGCAGCAGTACTGCTATCAGCCCTTCAGGGGTTATCGCCAGTGGCGCAGCACTGGCCGAATTAAAAAAACTCAATGACGCGACTATTCCAGCGGTTCCTATGGCTAACGCTGAATCACTCAATAATTTATTTGCTACACCCGATGCGCTATTTCCTACAGTCAATGCCACTAGCAGTGATCAATTAGACACCTTAGACAGCGTCAATAGCAATAGCAACCAGCAAACACAAAACTACTTGCAAGACCAACTGGAAACTTTATCTAACAAAATAGGTCATGCGTATAACAAATTATCCATTAACAATTCAGAAGAGTTACCTGATCCTTTGAAAGATGCGGTCAAAAAACTCACCTATGATACTCCCTCCTATGATACTTTTTATTTACCTGATGGCTCTTGTACCCCCAACGGTAGCACCATAATTTGCGCTGAGAAACCCAGCGATGAAACCGCACAAAAAAATGCTAACAGCTTAAACTTTGATGCGTTTTTCGGTAATAATAATTATAGTGATGACAATCAGCAGCAAGCAGAAAGTTATATTGAATACGTCTTAGAAACCTATCAACCCACATTTGAATCAGCATCCAGCGACTCCAATGCCGCTGCTGGGGATAACAAAGGGTTTTTTGACTTGTTAGATGAAAAACTCACCAAACTAGGCGGCAGCAATGATTCGAGTGATGAAAGCGCGAATCAGTTTCTAGTAACCCACGTTTTAGAAAATTCCAAGTTTCAAAAATTCTGGGTGGCATTGCGCTCTTATCAAGCCAAGCGCTCCATGATTATGAGCAACTTTAATTATCTTAAAGCAGAGCGCACACCACAGCCAGGTCTAGGCACGGCTTACGGCCTAACCGACACGCCTGATGCCAGTGCCTTAGAAGTGGAAAACGGCTTGCTGGATAAAACCATCAACAATCCCGAATGGTATCAACAAATGAAAACAGCAAGCCCTGTTACTCTGCAACGAGAGCAACTGCTGTTAACCAGTTTGTTGTTACGAGTCGAAGCCCGCAATAAGTCGATTAATGAACGCAACCTAGCGACACTCAGCATTTTAACCGACAGCTTACTAAAACAAGGAAAACAAGCCTTGATACAGCAAGAAAACGACCTGAAAAACGCCGTTTTCCCCAGTGATAGCAGCAGTCAGTAACTGAGCCATCATTTGACAATAAGGCATGATAAGATAAAATACACTTAACATGATTTCGATGGACAGTTAACTTAGAATAACGTCAGTTCGATGAAAAATTAACGTTGATAGAAGGAACGAGTTATTTTTAAAGCAACCGTTAGCCGCAGGGATGCGGCGCTCGATCCTACACGGATCTATCCAAGGCGTGTTGCGTAAAAATAAGCGACAATAGGCAGATAGCTGCTTGAAATTAAAAGAAATAACTGTCGAGTTCATGTTGCTTGATAATCAATGACATAGGAACACCACAATGAGCACTCAGAACATCGCGCAACCCCAAGCCCGCAACACAACAGCAACGGCTTTTCTCAATCAAGTGTATCTCTTTATGACACTAGGCCTGCTAGTAACTGCTATTGTTGCCTATTATTTCCATATTAATCCACAGCTTACTCAATCGCTGCTCCAATCTAATTTTACTTTCTTTGGAATTATTATTGCACAGTTAGGGGCTGTGCTATTTTTTAGCAGTATGGTTAACAAGATGAATACTGGCGCTGCCTTTGCGCTATTTTTCCTCTATGCTGCGTTAACCGGTGTTACTTTTGGTATTTTATCGTTTTTCTACACAGCTCAAAATATTGGTTATGCCTTTGCCATTACTGCCGGTAGCTTTTTTGGCCTCAGTGTTGTTGGCTATACCACCAAAAAAGACCTAGGGCCAATACGCTCCTTTTGCATTATGGGCTTGATTGGTCTGATTATTCAGTCATTACTGGCGTTGTTTATCCCTGCATTACGCAACAACACGATGGAAATGGTCATGGGTGCTATTGGGGTGATCGTCTTCGCCGGCCTAACCGCTTACGATACTCAAAAAATCAAAGCCATGGCCAATACTAGTAATCATAAAGTACTAGCCATCAGTGGTGCATTTACCCTGTATTTAGACTTTATTAACTTATTTATCAGTATCTTAAGACTATTTGGCGCAAGGCGCTGATTCAATAGCATACCACTTAAATTTCTATTAAGTTTGGGTATTTTATAAGTCTAAATAAATTACACAAACACCCCTTAATATTGGCATTTTCTTGAGCGAAATGGTATAGTGGTCTTCGATATTAGAGGGTGGGTAAATGCCTGGTTCAAAAACATTTTACATCGCAGACAGTCACTATGAAGACACCGCTGCTTCTTTAGGTGTTAGCTACTTTAATGACGCACACAGCGAAGAAGAATACAAAAGACAACTTGAAATCGATTCAGACAGAATCCCTTTCCTAGACGATCAAGCAGGGAAAACCGCCATACTAGACACGCTAACAGCGTTGCAAAACATCAGTAAGCCTAAAGGCTATGTCAATATGCAAGGGCAATTTGACGGCGGTGTATTTTTACGAACTTGCTACATAGAACTAAACCTTAGGCCACATATATTATCAGGCCCTCTTGCCAGTGATGAAATTGAAAAGCATTTGAAAAAGCTCGGAACCATTCGTGCTGCCTACACTAACGATGATGGCACACTATGTTCTTTGGCTATTTGTTTTGATGCTAGCAACCCTAGCGAATGGGCTATTAGCATAGCTGAAAATACTAGCGATGATGATCTCACAAAAAGACTGACTTGCTTTGGCTGGGGAGCAAATGCACCTATTGCTAATAAATGCTTTAAAAATTTTACCAATCAGCAAAGTATTGAGGGTCCTGCAAATTTCAACGACGGAATTAAAAAAAGAGTAAAGTGCAGCAAACTTAATCCCATTATCGATCGTCTTTTTACCAAAAATAATACAATCAATGTAAAAGCTGCCGCTAATCTTAGTATTTTGCCAGAGGCTGATTTAAATCGCCAAACAACAACTACACTTTTTGAAAGTATGCAGGATAAAATCACTAAAATACTCAATTCAGAAATTCTGCACAAAGTTGCACAAGCATATGAGTTTAAATCTGACTTTTTTTCAAGTGACCTTGAAAAAAATCAAGCGTTAATTGACGCGGCACTTGACAGTAAAAGTACTTTTCACAAGCTTGTGAACCAATGCCAGGACGATGAGATTGATAGAATTAAGCTTATTTGTCAATTACAGCTTGTCGCTCCTAAATTATTAAGCACTGTTCTAAAAGGTTCTAACAGTCTAGATTCCTTATCTTTTCTATCAAAGAACAGCACAGAGTTTACCAAACACCTTGGTAATTTACAGGAGTCAGAAAAACATCATCTAATTTGGATTTATAATATCAATCGTCAAATTTCAGAATTTAAAATAAGAGCAGATAATGAATTTAACAGTAACAGAAAACTACGCGCAGAAATTTTTACGATACTAGATGATTATACTCTCGACCTTATACAAGCAGTATTAGAAAACAAGAAAAGAATGTCGTTACCAGCTAGCCCAACTACTAATACAGTAGCTTTTGTTGATGCACCACTAGTAGAAAGTATCAAAGCAGCCAATTTGCGCCTGGAACAACGCTACCAAGCGATAGAAGAAAAATATAGCATTCAGAGAAGTGGTTTTGGTGATTGGATAGCAAAGCTAATTGACACCATCATGAAAAAATTTTCCTTTACAAAGTCTCCTCAAGGAGCAGAAACCGACACTGATGAGCAAACAAGCACAACCGAACTTACTAAAATATTTGGCGTATTTCAAAAAAGACAAGAAGAGTTAGAAACACTTGCATCATCTATACCCGATACATTGACTAAACCTACTAGCCTGAGCAGGTGACCCGATAAACCGACAAAGCCTTAACCTGGTAATCCGTATCGACTTGCACGTTACAAACCCATTGACTTGCTGAAACCCCACCATGACTACCTGGGCAAGGCTGAATATCAGCCAATACCGAATAGCTAGTCTGTTGCCCAATAGCGACACTATGACCACTACAAATAGCACGACTCAGCACTACTGACTGCCATTCTATCTCATTACTACCGTATTTTTTGTTACAGGCCTGAGTCAAATTTGCAGCCAATTGCTTGACATCACAACCTGCAACGGCATGATCCGGCTGGTAAATGCTTGGTGTTACAATGCCATTCTCTGGATTATTATTCGCGTGAGCTGATAAGAATAAAGCAGATAATAGCACCATTTTGCTCGCAATCTTCATAAGTCGTTCCAACAACCAGGGTTACAATAATTATAGCTTATTCCTGAAAAACTACACAATAGCGGACAAAAATTCATTAAATTTACCATTTATAGAAATATTAGTTGAAATTTTTCCCTTATTTGGTATAAAATAAACTTATCAACGACATTTAAGGAGGATGTCAATCATGAAGAGACAAGAAGGCGCTATTAGCTATATTGCGCCTCATGCTAAAAGACAGCAAGAGAGTCCACGCAGTGAGGCAAAAAAAGCCAAAGAAGCGCAGCGAATTGAAAAACACAGCCGCTTGTTAAAATACCTAGAGAACAAACGTCTAAAAGAAGAGTTGGATTTTATTGACCGTTGGTAAGATAACAGAACAACCACAGATATATTCGCCCATTCTTTGAAACTACGATACGCACACATCGTATTCTTTTGAGAATTAAAAACTGATAAAATACTCGGGAGCTTAA
>CAZSHR010000098.1:0-5972 GCA_964606725.1 uncultured Coxiella sp. | reverse complement strand
CACTGCAGAATTACCAATATTCGCATTCACCTTGGTTAGAAAATTGCGACCGATGATCATGGGTTCTATTTCAGGGTGATTAATATTCGCTGGAATAATAGCACGCCCTTTGGCAATCTCCTCTCGTACAAACTCGGCTGTGATTGGATTAGCTAATCCCTGTCTATGCTGATTTTCGCGAATAGCGACGTATTCCATCTCTGGTGTGATAATGCCACGCCTAGCATAATGCATTTGTGTCACACAGCCATTTTTTTTAGCCCGTAGTGGTTGACGTTGTAAACCGCTGGCTTGGTCTTGCAAGGTTTTGCCTTGGTGATCATAGCTATCATCGACAGGCAGAACGGCTCGCCCCATATAAGACTGGGTATCATCACGTTGTGCTATCCAAGCTTGACGCAATGGAGCTAAGCCTTGATAGATATCCACTGCAATGTCAGGATCAGTATAAGCTCCCGAAGTATCGTAAACAGTAAAGGTTTTATTGCCCTGCAAAGCAATTTCACGCATCGCTACGCAGATATTGTCGTCAGATGCACTGGTGACGTAAGTTTTGCGTGATGCGGGAAAAGCTTGACGGTATTCGCTGGATAAACTCATGGCAATCGGCTCCTTTTAGTGGATCGTTTATACGCCAGAGGAAGCCTGCACAAGCAACTAACACTTCCCTTCGCAGGCACCAACCTGATCAGGTTCAAAGGGTTAGGCCACTAGGCCCTCTCAGTCAACTATGACACCCCCAGCGTGCCTGGGATTACAGCACAAGCCATTCCTTTTTACAATCCCCTCAGGTAAACTGACAATATGACTGACTATGCTAACAGAAATTTTGCACTTGGTACGATTTGGCATAGTTAAGTTTTAACAACCCCGCTGCTAAAGGTCCACAACAAAATTGCGACACTTATGTATACAACAATTTGTTCAAAAAGTGCTGCCCTGGTTCACGGCAGTGCTATTTTTGTGCTTGTTTATGCTGGGCCTAGTAGTATTCTCTTATCTGCTTATTATCCTAGCAATTGTACTGCTGCTGATATTTAGCATTACTTATATCAGAGTACGTATTATCCTGTTTAGACAACAGCGCAATAACAAAAAACATCACCGTCATGGGCAAACCATTGATCACCAAAACTAAGTAACCTATATTAAACAGCGTCACTAATAATTTTTGTTATTGTAGCGAAAGGTAGTTTCGCAGATTTACTACCAGTAGTCATATTTTTCCCAAATAAGAGAAAATAACACTTATTATTGGTGGGATTATTGTTAAATGGAAAATAATCAAAACCCTGTACTTGCTCACTCGTTTTTAAAAGCCCTGATAAATTCTCCTGCGGTGATTTTTTCATTGAGAACCTCTTTAATAGATCAATAATTATCCTTAAATTTATCTGAAATTATTAATAAAAACAAGTAATTTGACAATTGATTGTTGTTACATTAAAGAAAAATTATCTTTTGTAAACAATTTTTTTATTAATAATCATCTGTTATTATCAATAAAATAAATAAAAAAGGAAGCTCAAGGAGGCATTATGAAACTTGACAATGTAGTTGATAAATTTAGTGAAGCTTATGCTGGTCAAAATTTTGAAGATTGTTACTGCGTATATTATGAAAATAAACCTATGCATGAGCGGAATTTTTGCCATATACAAAATTCTAATAATAGTCATGTTTATATTACCAGTAAGCTTGATGAAAAAGAACCAATAATCGATGAGCTAAAAAGAAATTTTGTATTTCATATTAGCAAAACCAGCAATAATGGTTCCGTCATAGAGAATGGGGACTTGTATTATTATGACTTTGAAGGATACAGATATAAGGTTTCATTGCAACACCCAGAACTAGCCCTTGACATAATTAAGCAGTATAAAGAGATTAAAAGCGACATTGATAAAAGACAACCGATACAACTTTCTAAGCAAGATTGGAAAAGTATATGTGATGATCAATATTATGTTGCTAATCCACACGAACTTAGAGAAACAAAGCTGGCTATAGCAGTTAACAGTTTTTTAAGAAAAAATTCTGAAGAAGAGTCGATGAGAGCGTTAATTTCATTATTAGCAAGAACACCGCAAGATTATAGAACAGCGCCTTTATACAACGAACTATTTTACGCTGCAGCGCTAGAAAAATTAGAAAAAGAATATATTGTTGAACATTTAGGTGTAGAAGACATTTACCTACACCATATTCGCTTAGCATATTGCATACAGCGCTTTTCAAAACAATATTCAAGTATAAATTCACAACTTTTAGGTTTATCAACAGGGTTGATTACATCATCAGCTTGCTATGCTTATGTATTTTGTGTTTTATTTCCAGCAGCGGTATCAGCATCTATATCTATGTCAACTTATGTCGCCATATTGATCCCTGTAGGTTTTTTAGCAGGAATTTTTGTAAATTTAGCAGCTTTTTCAGCTTATGATTTAGTAAAAACATTTTATTACGGTATACAGCTAAACAGGCAAAAAGAGAAAGCTCTGGCATTTGCTAATAACGATTCTGAGCTACCAAAATTGCCGCCCGATTACGACCAACATTCAAAAGAAGATCAACAACTGAATTCTGAAATATTTCCCACACTTTTAAATAAACAAGAACTAAAAGAATCATTAGTAGCGCACGCAAAACAAACCATATGGCAAAGTGATTATAATTTTTCCAACCCACTTGAAAAAAATCAGACAATTACCCTGAAAAGCTAAGAGATTTAATTCATATGCGACGAAAGCCAACTACCTCGAGGTGGTTTTTGCAAAAAATATTGTTTGATGCCTGCAGTAATGGCGCTAGCCAGGTGCTTCTGATAGCGTGATGAGCTTAGTTTTAACTCTTCACGCCAATTTGAGATAAAGCCGGTTTCAATCAATAAAGAAGGAATATCTGGTGATTTTAACACTACAAAAGCTGCCTGTTCTACCTTGGCATGGTGCAGTTTGGTCACTTTGCCTAACGCATTTAGCACTTGCTCACCAATATTCAAGCTTGCTCTTAAGGTAGCGGTTTGCGATAAGTCCAGCAATACTGATTTTAATAAATGCGACTTATCACCTAATTCAACTCCACCCATTAATTCCGATGCATTTTCACGGTTAGCTAACCACCGCGCCGCCTCACTACTGGCTCCTTTAAGTGACAACGCATAAACTGAAGCTCCTTGTGCTGCTTTTCTGCGATAAGCATCAGCATGAATGGCAATAAACATATCGGCATGGTAACGTCTAGCAATTTCTAGGCGTTGTCGCAAAGTTAAATAGCGATCCGTACTCCGCGTCAAATACGCTTTAAAACCTCGCTGTTGATTAATGCTCTGCTGCAGTTTTTTAGCAATACTCAATACAATATCTTTTTCACGACGATGCCGCCTCCCTAATGCACCCGGGTCTTTACCTCCATGACCTGGGTCAATCACCACAATCACATCTCGTCCATGTGAAAACGCTTGCTTGTTTTGAAAACTCAAGGTTAAACGCATGCTGTGGTTAATGAGTGATTGCTTGTGCAAAGATACATCAGTTTGATAATTAAGATCAAACACCAAACGCAAGCGATTATGCTTGGCATCAACTGAGTGTCGAATTGCTTTAATCACCGGATTATCAAGCAACTCTTGATCAACCCATTGTAAATTTTTATCATACAGATCAAGAACAAAGCGCGATGGAGAAGTGAGTGTAAAATCACGGTATTCGATAGTCTCAGGGATGGTCAATATCACTTGTGTATTTCTTATTAAGGGTTTAATCGTATAAGCCACTTGATGCGCAGCACTGGCTAATGACGAAGCAAGCATTAAAACTGAGGCAACAATACAGCGAATAACAGCAGTTCTCATAGACTTCTCGGTAAAGTGGCAATAATGTGTTGTCCACGTAACAATTCCGACCGCAAAGTGACATCACGCTGAGCGTCTTGAATTGCTATATCACATAGTATGGTAGCTTTTGGTAATAATTCCCAGGCTTTCTCTGGCCATTCTATGACTAAAATTGCCTGATCCGTTAAATAGTCGTCAAACCCTATTGCTAATAATTCTGCTGGACTAGATATGCGATAAAAATCAAAATGAAACAACTGTAGACCATCACTCAGTGCATAGCTTTCAACCAAGGTATAACTGGGACTTTTTACTCTACCCGAATAATGTAAACCGCCCAGCATAGCACGAGTTAATGTTGTCTTACCGGCACCTAATTCACCACTTAACAATAAACAATCACCACCAGACAATTGTTTAGCTAATAAAGCACCTAAATACACTAGCGCTTTTTCTGATAAACCACAATAACGCAGCATAGTCACTTTACGGATTAACCAATTTTCGTAAATGAGCAAACACATCGGTTGCCAACAGTCCTCGCTCACCGCCTCCCTCTTCAACTGCCAAGTCACCTGCACGAGCATGTACATACACACCCACTTCAGTAGCAGTCGGTAAGGACATACCCTGAGCAACAAAGCCAGCAATAATACCGCTTAATACATCACCCATACCACCACTGGCCATACCAGGATTGCCCGCACGACACAGTTTAATCATTGAGCCTTTGCCTTTCACCAAAGTTCCTGCGCCCTTTAAAGCAACCACACCACCATAGCGACGCTGCAAATCACGCACGGCTTGAAAACGCTGCTCTTGTAAGCGTTGACACTGACAGTCTAGCAGCCGTGCAGCTTCACCTGGATGAGGGGTTAAAATCCAATTATCACGATGACAAGGTTGCTCACTTAATAAATTAAGTGCATCGGCATCTAATAATAAATTCTTATCACAATTTAATACGGTATCCAGCAGCATTTCTGCCCAAGGGGAACGCCCTAGCCCTGGCCCAATCACAATAACATTTGCCTGCGCAATCAAAGGCAATAAATCACAGGCATGACTGACTTGGTAACACATAATTTCTGGACGTGAGCTGCTAACAACAGAGACATGCTCGGGTCGGGTTGCCACGGATACAAGACCTGCCCCTACGCGCAGCGCGCCTTCAGCAGCCATGCGAACGGCGCCGCCCATACCATACTCACCACCAATCACTAAAACGTGACCATAATCACCTTTATGAGTATCGCGAGTGCGTTTGGGTAAATAAGGAGAAACTTGCTCCCATTCTGTTACTTGCACATTTGCTTCAATGTGAGCAAAAATATCAGCAGGAATATCAAGATTGCTTAGCAACAAATCACCACAACGATTCACACCTTTGCGTGTATACAAACCTTGCTTTAATGCAATAAAGCTCACCGTCACTTCTGCATCAATGGCAGCACCTTGAATACAACCAGTATCGGCATTAATTCCAGAAGGGACATCTAAGGCTAACACATCAACATTGTGATCATTAATCGCATTAATCGCGCCAATGTAAGGCTCTTTCACATCACCTTGTAAACCAATTCCCAATAAGGCATCAACTACCACATCGGCATCAAAATCTAAGTCACCATGATAGTGCTTAATTGGTACACCCGCTTTAAAGCACTGATTAGCAGCAGACAAGGCTGCAGCTTGCAGCGTTTTAGGATCATAAAGCGCATAAATTTCCACATAAATCCCTGCTAAATGTGCCAACAACGCTACAACAAATCCATCACCGGCATTATTGCCTTTACCAGTACAAACAATCATTTTACGGGTTTCTGGCCAGCGTTGTTTTAACACCGTAAAAGCGGCTTCTCCAGCTCGTTGCATCAATGTATCTTCATCTATACCAGCCGCTATCGCCAAGCGCTCAATCTCACGAATTTGACTAATCTCATATAATAATGACATGTCTTTTTCCTAAACAGTTTTTAAGAATTATGTGAGATTTTACCTGTGAAAACGAAGAAATGATAATTTTTCATGTTTCATGTTAGTATTGACTAAAACCTTCACACTTTGAAATAACGTGAGTTAGATAAGAAATACGTTCAAATTTATCTGCTTAGGCGTTGATCGGTGATGATGTTCT
>CAZSHR010000097.1:0-6418 GCA_964606725.1 uncultured Coxiella sp. | reverse complement strand
GATGCCAAAACAACTTTAAGCGTATAATTATGACCATGCAAATGATTACATTTGCCAAGGTAATTTTTCACTAGCCGATGCGCAGCAGAAAAACGTTTTAAATCAACAGTGAGTAAATACAAGCACCTATCCCCCTTACAACAAAGCCATTTATTTGCCTAAAAACACGCTATAATTAGCCCTAGGATTAGATTTAAGGAAAAACCCATGAAGAAAGAAGCCATTACTGAAGTAAAAGTATTTGCCATCCTATTAGGACTAATGATTGTTAGCGAAATTACTCTGGAACTATTTGTTTATCGCAATATCGTTTAATCCTAGTCAGTGAATATTCAACTAACCTTCTGTTTTTTTATCTGACTGCTGATCACTTGCCTCAGATTCTTTGCCTTGCTCTGGCTTATCAGTAACTGACGCTTTGGTATTATCAGCCACTTTTGCTGCCTGCAAATGTTGATACACTTCGTTAAATAATACGTTGATTTCTCCCAGCTTCTTGCTATGCTCAAGCTGCGCTGCTTGCAATTCTTGCACCATAACGCTCAACTTTGCAAGCTTAATGCCAATGGCATCACTAGGGTCAGGATCAGGAGTATTACCCGCAGGGCTGATCATGGACTTAATATCGCCAATAATGCCCTGTAAATTGAGTTTGTTTTTAATGTCTTTCATCATCGCTCCTCCGTACTTTCCGTAATATACTCTTTAAGTGACGCACTAGCAAACTTCAAGGCATTAGAGCCACGTGTGATTTTTGCAATGCTAACCCCTAATTCCTCCGATATATCACGCTGCGTTTTCTCACCCAGCAACAAAGCTCGTGTTAATAATACCCTGGCAGCAACCGATTGCTGCTCTTCGGGGGTCAATAACAAGCCTAGCAGCTCATTTAACTGCGTATCAGAAGAACTCTTACGGCATAAGCTAAGAAACGATTGCCAGCCAACTTGGGCAACTTCCTTTTTCATACATATGCCCTCATCAATTAAGCCGGCTGCATGTGCTCAACAATAAGTTGCAAACGCCGCCGCCCATTAAACTCGTTAATATCCATGCGATAAACCACAACGGCAGAACGACAGTGATAATTAGGCCATTTATCTAAATCAACACTAAATTTAATAGCATCAATATAGTGCTCACCGGATGGTGCCTGGAAAACCAATTTTAAATGCTTGCCACCCACAATACGCTGACTAACTACCTTAAAATGCCCATCAAACAAAGGCTCAGGAAAACCCTGCCCCCACGGACCCGCCTCAGATAACATCTCAGCAACACTTAAGTTTAAATCAGTATTACTTAACTCACCATCGGTTTCATACTGCCCCTGCAATTGCGAGGCCTGCATTCTCTTTGCCACTTCCTCAGAAAATAAGCGGGAAAATTCTTCATAACCTTGAGCCGGTAAACTCAAGCCCGCAGCCATAGCATGTCCACCAAATTTAGAAATCAGATCAGGATGATTTACTGCAATGCTCTCTAAAACATCACGAATATGCAAGCCTGGCACGGAACGCGCTGACCCTTTTAAAGTGCCATCATCAACTTTAGCAAAAGCAATCACGGGTCGATGCCATTTTTCTTTTACCCTTGAGGCCACCAAGCCAACAACACCTTGATGCCAATGCTCTTCATACACACACAAACCAAAAGGCAATTGCTGCGCATTTAAGCCCAAATCATCAATGGCTTGAAACGCATCTTGCTGCATTTGCGCTTCAATAACACGACGCTCTTTGTTTAAATCATCAAGCTGCTGCGCAATACCCAGCGCTGTTTCGATATCTGCTGCCAGTAAACATGCAATCCCCAAGGACATATCGTCTAAACGCCCTGCTGCATTTAATCGTGGACCAACAGCAAAGCCTAAATCAGCCGCTTTTAAATTTTCACACTTGCGTCCCGATACTTGCAACAACGCAGCTATACCATGACACATTTTGCTAGCACGGATACGGTTTAATCCTTGACGCACCAAGATACGATTATTTTTATCAAAAGGCACTACATCAGCAATAGTTCCCAACGCCACTAAATCCAAATAAGTGGCCATGTTAGGTGAAGCCACATCGTGACGCTCAAACCAACCCGTCTCGTTAAGATAAGATCGCAATGCCACCATAACATAGAAAATTACCCCCACACCGGCCAAATGCTTGCTGGGAAAATTATCGCCACGCTGATTAGGATTCACAATGGTATAAGCATCTGGCAAAGTCTCCCCTGGCAAATGATGGTCGGTAATAATCACATCAATGCCTAATTCTTTAGCCCGCTGGACACCAGCATGACTGGAAATACCATTATCAACGGTGATAATTAAATTCGGCTGATGTGCCTTGGCAACCTCAACAATCTCTGGCGTTAAACCATAGCCATAGGTGAAGCGATTTGGCACCAAATAGGAAACTTGCTGTGCGCCCATAGCTTTTAAGGCAGAAACCGCTAGCGCTGAGCTGGTTGCCCCATCAACATCAAAATCTCCCACAATCAGAATATGCTGCTTCTCATCTAGAGCATGGGCTAAGCGTTTGCAGGCTACATCGATGTTTAACAACTGTTTAAACGACAATAAGCCACTCAAATCACAGGATAATTCATCCACACTATGAATATTTCTGGCAACGTAGATTCTACGGAGTAATGGGGGTAATGAGGCAAGCTCACTGCCTTCACTGGTTGGTCTGCGGACAATCACACTACTCACAAAGCTTCCTTTTTCCTGGTATACGTCGGAATACAGCACTAGCATCGTTCATCAAAAACAAAGGTAGCCGATAATACCAATCTTTCTCGTGCAGATACAAGTAGTTGTGGATCGAAAAAGCACTTATTTAGTGCAAAAATTCTCCTTTCTTCAGATTACTTTAATAAAGCGCCTTTATAATGGCAGCTTGGATACACAATAGATGGGAACGTCAGTGTTTCGTGAATTCTACAACCTCCCCTTTCCAGCGCTAGACATCGGCGAAGATTACACTCTCAGAGAACAGCGTCCCAGTGATGTAGAAACCTTCTATCAGTACTATAAAAATCCTCTCGTAGGGCGTTATATTCTAGCCTCCAAGCCCACCAGTCTTAGTCAAGCCAGGCAAGAGATTCAACATTGTTATGAGCTGTTTTACAAGAAAAAGGGGCTGTACTGGGCAGTCTGTGCGCTACCACAAGATAGAATAATCGGCTGTATTGGTTTATACATCAATATTCGCCATTCACGCGCTGAAATTTGCTATGATTTGTCAGCAAAATATTGGCAGAAAGGCATTATGAGCAGAGCTGTACGCGCAGTATTGGATTATGCGTTTAAAAACATTCAGTTAACTCGTATTGAAGCGAATCTTGTCAAAGAAAACATTGCCTCAGTCGCGTTACTAAAAAAAATGGGTTTTGCGCATGAAGGCACGTTACGGCAGCACCGCTACTACCAAGGACAGTTTCATGATGTGGAGATGTACTCGTTAATACGACCCAACAAATCTCACTATCAGATCAAGCCCAATTTTCAAGCCGTAATGCAGCAAGCACTCTCCTCTTAACCAGGTAGTCATTGCGGTGAACATCCACAGTTTCAAAAAACGAAAAGCCTCCAACAAAAAAATCAGCATGGTCACCTGCTACGATTACAGCAGTGCTAAAATCCTTACACAAACACTGGTGGATTGTTTACTAGTGGGCGACAGCGTAGCAATGGTCATGTACGGTCATGCCAATACACTCGCTGCTGATATCGCCATGATAGCAAGCCACACCCAAGCCGTTGCTAGGGCAAGTTCACAATGGATTGTTGCTGACATGCCGTTTTGCTCCTACCGCAAAGGCTTAGCTGCAAGCGTCTTGGCGGCTGAAACCTTAATACGGGCTGGAGCGCAATGCGTGAAAATCGAAGGTGCTAGCGGTAATTTAGAAACGATTTCCCATTTAGTGCACTCAGGCATTCCTGTCATGGGACATCTTGGTTTAACCCCGCAAGCACTGTATACCCTAGGGGGTTTTAAAGTACAAGGCAAAACCGCTGATCAAGCCGATGCGCTAGTACGACAAGCGAAAAGCCTAGAACAAGCCGGTTGTTTTGCGATGGTATTGGAGTGCACACCTGCACTATTGGCAAAAAAAATTACCGAGCAGGTCAGCATCCCTACCATTGGCATCGGTGCTGGCCCCCATACTGATGGCCAAGTGCTAGTGTGGCAAGACCTACTGGGACTCAATCCTGATTTTAAAGCAACTTTTGTCAAACAATACGCGCAAGGTGCGCAGCAATTTAAAGCGGCACTCAACGACTACGATAGCGAAGTAAAATCCGGAAAATTTCCAGACCAACAAAAGAGTTTTGAATAAGGTGCTAAAACAATTTGACAGCATTGCACAAGCTAAGCAAATCAGACAACAAGCTTGGCAGCAACAGCAAAGCATCGGTTTAGTCGCTACTATGGGTGCATTGCATTCGGGACACATTGCACTACTCCAGCAAAGCCAAGCAGAAAATGATATCACCCTACTCAGTATTTTTGTTAATCCCACGCAATTTAATCAAGCAGAAGACTTAGCCAATTATCCTAATACCCTAGCAAGCGATAAAAAAATCGCTGCCGATCATGGCGTAGATTATCTTTTCCTACCCAATTACCAAACTATGTATCCTGATGGTTATCACTACCAGGTCTTGGAAACAACACTGAGCAAACAGTTAGAAGGACAGCACAGACCAGGCCACCTGAGTGGCGTTTTAACCATTGTCTTGAAACTACTACAACTGTTTCAACCCAAGCGCGCGTATTTTGGCGAAAAAGACTACCAACAATATCGAATGGTAAAAGGCATGGCGGAAGCCTTTTTACTGGATACCAAAATTGTCGCTTGCAAAACAGTTCGTGATAACGATGGCTTGGCTTTAAGCTCACGCAATCGCTTATTATCACCATCACAACGTCAGCTTGCAGCACAGTTTCCTCGCTTGTTAGCCAGCCAACAATCCTGCCATGCGATTAAAAAACAACTCAGCGCATTAGGTTTTGTTGTAGACTATGTTGAAATCCATGAAAACCGACGCTACGCTGCGGTTTTTTTAGGTGAGGTACGTTTAATCGATAATATTCTGTTGGAGTCATTATGTTAATTACACAATTAAAGTCCAAAATTTCCTACGCCACCGTTACGCAAAAAGAGCTGTATTACGTTGGCTCCATCACCATCGATGTAGCGCTGATGGAACGTGCTGCTATTTATGAACACGAAAGAGTGCAAATTGTTAATTTGAATAACGGAGCGCGACTAGAAACCTATGTTATTACGGGCAAGCGTGGCTCTAATATCATCGCTCTCAATGGTGCTGCGGCACGATGCGCAGAAATTGGCGACTCATTATTTATTATCTCCTATGCCATGATAGACCCTGACAAAGAACAGTTAACCCCTAAGATCGTTGATTTACGTCAAAGCGCCTAGTATCCTCTATAGACAATACTCATTAGGCTAGTATGGAATGAAACAACCCAAAGCAATTGTTCCAATTTTTCTCACTGAAATGTGGGAACGCTTCGGCTATTATGCCATTCAAGGTCTGCTTATCCTCTTTCTTATTTATCAGCTCAATTACTCTGTCAATAATGCTTTTGTACTACTGGGTGAATTTCTCTCTTGGGTGTACATCGCGCCCTTATTTGGTGGACTGTTAGCCGATCAAATACTAGGCTATCGCTATAGCATACTCACCGGCGCGATTTTGCTATGCCTGGGATATTTATTACTGGCTTTTGAGGGCGGGTTATTTCTGCATCTAAGCCTAGCCACCATTATTGTCGGCAACGGTTTGCTCAAACCGAATAACCCCAGTTATCTTGGAAAATTTTATTATTTCGATGACCCGCGTCGCTATCCTGGCTTTACCTTTTATTTTATTGGCACCAATATTGGCGGTTTGATTTCCATTTTGCTCACCAGCTTTGCCTCCCAGTACATCGGCTACCATACCGCTTTTGGTATTGTCGGCTTTGGCATGCTGATTGCCATTAGTGTATTTATCTATGGTTTTCGCTATTTTGAAAATCGCGGCTTGCCCATTGAACGAGAACAAATCAAACCACAAATCCTACAACTCTTCTCACGACCTGTTGTGCTAGCCATGTTGATTTTAATCATTATTCAAAGTCTACATTTTCTGTTACACAGGGTTGAAATCAGTGAAATTGCTTTGATTATGGTTGCCTCTACCATCGTAGTTAGCCTTTTTTACCTACAGGCACACTACCATCACACTAGCCGTCATCACCTTATTGCGATTATCATTCTGGTAGGTAGCTCAGTGGTTTTTTGGGCGCTGCAATTACAAATATTCTTTTCAGTGATACTGTTCACCAACCAGTACGTGCACCGCAGCTTTTTTGGCCTTAGTATTCCTGCGCCTTTTTTCATTATG
>CAZSHR010000096.1:1086-6473 GCA_964606725.1 uncultured Coxiella sp. | reverse complement strand
GATACTTCTCGACTCCGGAACTGGTTAAGTTCAGCATGTAATTGCGTCACTGATAATTGTACAAGCGTCTGCCCTTGCTGAACATGATCCCCATTGCTGACAAGAACCTTAGCAACAATGCCACCTTCTAAATGCTGTGCGATTTGTATCTCATTCTTAGGAACTAGTTGCCCATAACTGGTAGTGGTTTCCTTGATTTTAATCAGCGCTGACCAAATAAAAAAAGACAGCAAAAGAACAAAAACCACAATAATTCCTTTGAGTATAATTTTCAAATGACTAGCCTCTTCGAGTAAAGCGGCATCAGAAACATGCTTTAACTGTTGATAGTCGTTTTTTCCATTACTTACATTCATTGGTTCATCCTACCTTATAAAAGTTCTATTGGCGCTTTAGAAAGCACCTCATCAGGAGTGCCTTGCATCATAACTTGTCCTTGATGGATCAAAATAATGCTATCAACTTGTGATAAATGTGACACTTTATGGGTACTAAATAATATGGTTTTTTTACCTTTTAAATTAGCAAGGTGGTCCATTAAGCGTTGATTATCAACATCACTCAAGGTCATATCTGGTTCATCAAGCAATAAAATAGCACTATCACGCAAATAAGCACGCGCCAAACATAAAGCATGTTTAAAACTATTTGCCAAATGTTGCTCACTTTGATTAGTTATCAGCGTATCAAACCCTTTTGGCATCGATTGAATTTGTGCCAATATTCCCACCTCCTCTGCCACTTTCTCCAAAGTAGCCTGATCTGCCAAGGGATCACCTAAACGCAAATTAGCTGCAATAGAACCATAAAATAATTCAGGATATTGCGGCAGATAAGCAATACTATTGCGCAAATCCAATGAGTTAAATTGTCGAATATCCCTATCGTCAATTAAAATAGCACCGGCTTGTGCTTGATATAAATTAAGCAATAACTTAAAAACGGTTGATTTCCCAGAAGCATTTTGACCTAAAATAGCAACTAAACTTCCTTGTTTGATAGTAAAATTCACACCTAGCAAACTAGGATTATAAGCTAATGAGTAACGAAAACTGACTCGTTGAAAACTCATATCTCCATGAAATTTCATTTTACCTTGCTTAATACTCACTAATTTATCTGTCTCAAGTTTTAAACTCATCAAACGATTAATTTGTTTAACACTGTTCGTCAATTGAACCAACCGGGGCAATGAATTAAAAATTGACTTAACAGGAGCAAGCACGCGCCAGATAATCATCATCACTGCCAACATTGCACCAATACTTAACTGACCCTCCATTGCCTGCAATGCACCAAATGCCAATACCAACATTCCAGAACCGATCATAATCACCTCAGAAATAGATACACTGACAAAATCAAATAAAGAAAGCTTAACGCCTGAAAGTCCTGCTTTAGAAGAGATATTACGATAACGTTCAGACCAAGAAGCTATAGAAGAATTATATTTTATTACCCTGATTTTTTCGATAGACTCCAATAAAAATTCTTGCATGTTAGAAACATCCGCGGAACTATCTTTGATTGATTTTTGAATTTTAAATGAAAAAATAACTGCCAAAATACCATAAATGACTAACATCGCAATAGGAATAAAAACCAAATAGTCCGACAAAATTGCAATAGCGATCAGAGAAATAAATATATACGGAATCTCAAAAAAAATACTGATATAATTGCCTGAAAAAAACTCCCTCACTCTATCGAAATCTTTAATACGAGCAACTTGTGCACCTGGTGTTGCCATTTCAGTATAATGAGGTGGCAAATATAACAGTTGACTTAAGATACGATAACCAATAATTTTGTCACATTTAGCACCTATCAAAGCAAGATGCTCTGCTCTAATGCGATAGATAAGAAAAATCCCTATCAAAGCTAGCGCCACTCCGACAGAAAATTCAGAAAGCATTAAGTAGGAAGAGGTAGTAATCACCTTATTATAAACCATCATAACAAAAATAGGTGTAGAAAGAATTAATAAATTTAAAATAAAACTTAAAAATAGTGCATTATAAAACAACGGTTTATTTTTTAGCAATGATGAGAAAAACCAGTTTTTTATGTTAAAATCATAGCCTGAATCACTTTTTTCTTTAAATAAATAAAATTTTCCTAATTTATAAAGCTCATTAAATTTATCTACACGTAAAGAAAGTTCTTTGTTTGTCACACCATCATGTATTTTTATACAATCATTATTCATCGACATAAGCACCATGACATCATTATTTTTTGTGACCAATAAACAAGGCAGGAGCCTTTTGTCAAACTTCTTACTGTTCAATGATATACCACTGACAACATAATTCAGGTTAGATAAAACTTCACAATAAGCTTCTATTGTGTTTATTTTAGATGAGTAAGGTTTTGCTTCTACTAAAGAGCTGCTACTCCCTCTCCAACCTAAAGCATCCAATAGCGGAATCAAACAGTTATCATAAGCAGTATTATTAGTCATTGTAAAACCTTTAATTTTCCATTTTTCACAATATATCTTTTACTCGCTAAACTCAAAAGTGATTCTCTATAAGAAACAATGATGATTGTATACTTTCCTATATTTTTCTTAAGATAATCAATCACTTTTTCATCACTTTTTCTATCAAGCGCAATATTTGCCTCGTCAAACAAAATAATTTGTGGGTTCTTTACTAATGATCTTGCAATAGCTAAGCGCTGCATCACACCACGAGACAGTATCTCCGAAGACTGATAACCAAGCCTAGTATCAAAACCATCTGGTAAATACTCAATAAAAGTACTTAATCCCATTTCTTCAACTATTTTTATTGCTTCTTTCTCAAGAGACTTATCAAACATTGTCAAATTTTCTAAAATAGTTCCTTTGAATAATACGGTACTTCCTGACATGTAAGCAATATGAGACCTAACGCTTTCTAATTGAAAAGAAAAAATATCCTGATCATCAATCAATATTTTTCCTTTTGAAGGCCTCATCATTCCCATCAAGAAATACATTAGCGTACTTTTCCCTGAAAAATTTTCAGCACTAATACTAATCGTCTCATTTGGCATGATAGTCATATTAAAATTATCAAATAGCAATGGTAAGTCTTTCTGATATCGAAAACTAATATTTTGAAGCTCAATTTTTCCTTTAGGACGCTTAATTTTTTTTAGTGACTGGCTACTTTCTAACTGCATTTCTAGCACTTTATTCAACTCATCACGAGCAACATTAACCAATTGCATTCTTGACCAAATATTTAGCAATAAATTAACAGGTTGCAAACACCTTCCAACAAGCAACGTACATGCAGCCAAGGCACCAACTGTCAAATGTCCATTAAATACCATCATGCCACCAAATGAAGCGACTAAAACAATAGACACCTGAGAAAAAGTCATGCTATCCGACGATAAATCTGCCGCCAATCTATTTGCATTATAATCAAAAGAAGTTGACTTGCCTTGCAAATGTTCATAACGACGCATCATTTGCGCTTCCATCGCATTGGATTTAATGGTATGAATTTTTGAAACAGTCTCTACAATAAAATTCAAGCGCTTATCGTCATTATCTTGCCTTGTTTTAAATAACTTTAAGATATTAGAGGAATTTTTTACAACTAAATATACTAGAAAAGCAATAATGACTATTGGGATAAAAACAAGCCACTGGCCGATATAAGTAATTAATAACAAAAAAATGACAACAAAAGGAAGGTCAACAACAGCAACAATTAATTGACCTGAATAAAAATTTTTAAGCATACTGATAGCAGAAATTCTCTTTAAATGACGACCGCTTCCTTCTTTCTCATATTCATTGATACGGCAGTTCATGAGATTTTCATAAGCTCTACAGCCAATAATATGCTCAAATCTCGCATCCGCCCAAGAACCAACATAAGAACGAGTTACTTGTAAAATAGCACTAATAATGATCGATAAAAATACTGAAAACACAAGCCAGAAAAGTGTATGAGTGGATTGATTAGGAATAATTCTGTCATAAATTTGCAATAATGTTAGTGGAAAAACTAAAGCCAAGATATTGATTAAAAAACTTACTAGCAAAATACTAGCGATAATTTCACGTGATAACTTCCAAGCCGTCACTGGCAGTGAAAACTGCTCGATGATATTAGCAAAAAACGATTTTAAGCCATTTAATAGAAATTTGTTATGTGTCGGAGCTCCATCAGAATTGGCATCCATTCCACCACTCCAAAAAATATTTTTCAATAATATAGTTAATCAATTAGGTTTTAGCAAGTTTATGAAAATAATGAGTAAATTTTTTCCTCATTAGAAACCAGGATATTTTCAACTACTTATGTTTAGCAAGCTATTTTACCATTTTATGTGTACTATAATTACCCTAGAGAAAATTTGTTTTCTTTAGAGCAAGGTGATTATTGTGACTACTCAACAAATAACATTCTCAGCATCTAACAGTGGAGTTGGAGACCTTTATAATCCAGCAATCCAAACGGATACAGGAGTTAGTAAAAACGGAGAATATCGAACAGAAGCTCACCAGTTTATGGAACCTACTGAGCAATCTGTTGTCAGTCAAAATTTTTACTCTAGCGTCCACTATGGCAATGGAAGAGACATTACTTTTCAAAATCCTCCCTTATTTAGCGAGTCATATATTAATCTTAGCAATCAAACAAATGCAATAGAAGCCATTGTCATTACCCCAACTATTTTAATAGATTTTTTATTTAACAACACCAATACCGGAAAATTTAGCAGTCCAGTAGTCAGTACAAATGGTGAATACAAAAGTTACGAAACTATCAGCCAAGTGAATGAAATATTAGGCCAAAGAGTCATATCAGGACAAGTAAATCCTCTAAATATCGAAGTCATTAACCAAACACGCAGAGAAGATATTGCTCAATTTGTTTCAGAAAGTATAAAAGGAATTAATGATAGCAGACCACAAGAACTCACAAAACCAAACAATGAAAAAATCACAAACCTTGAAGAAGAAAATGAAGATTTACCAAAAAATATTCCTAATATAAACACAGAAGGAACAGAAACTCTAGTAAATATTAATGAAGACTCAGCCTCCCCTAATTTACAAACAAGTGGCACTATACAGACAGAACTTGCCATTCAAGCCCAAACTAATTTCTCAGGAAGATATGGTCAATTTAGCATCAACAGTAATGGAGACTGGAATTATACTGCTAATAACAACCAAAATGCTATTCAGAGTTTAGGAGAAAATGACACGCTAACTGAAATTTTTGAAATCAATTCAATTAACAACCTTGAAAACCAAACTGTTATTATTACAATTACAGGGACCAATGATATTCCTACTATATCTGGTGACACCAGTGGCAATACAACAGAAGATGACTCAGACACACTGACAATTAATGGAATCATAAATGCTA
>CAZSHR010000096.1:0-1076 GCA_964606725.1 uncultured Coxiella sp. | reverse complement strand
GTCAGGATTTCAAGTTCAGGAAAACACCATCGGGGATTATGGAATTTTCAGTATTGACAATAATGGCAACTGGTCTTATAGCGCTGATAATACGCAAAACGCCATTCAAAGTTTAAGAGATGGCGACAATCTGACTGACAGTTTTACTGTAACTACCATCGATGGTTCAACACAAACCGTTACTGTTACTATTGCTGGTACCAATGACAACCCTATCATATCAGGCGACACTACTGGTAATATCACTGAGGATGATAATGAAATACTTACTACCAGCGGTGTATTAAATGTCAGTGATACTGATGCTGGGGAGTCAGGTTTTCAAACACAGACTAATACCAGCGGTACCTACGGTAGCTTTAGCATCGATGCCAGTGGTAACTGGTCTTACAGCGCCGATAATTCACAAAACGCGATCCAAATCCTCGGTGATGGCGATACCCTCACTGATTCATTTAACGTCAGCACCGCTGATGGGAGCACTGAAACCGTTACTATCACCATTACCGGTACTAACGATCTGCTAGTGATTTCAGGTGATATTGCTGGTGATGTTAGTGAAGATGACGCTGCCACACTCAGCACCAATGGCATACTGAGTGTAAATGATACCGATACGGGCGAATCGGATTTTCAAACTCAAACTAATACCGCAGGTACCTATGGTAGCTTTAGCATTGATGCCAGCGGTAACTGGTCTTACAATGCTGATAATTCACAAAATGCTATCCAAAGTTTGAGTGATGGTGATACGCTCACTGATTCTTTTACCGTTACTAGTATTGATGGCACTACCGAAACCGTCACGATCACAATTACGGGCACCAACGATATTCCCGTAATCTCTGGAGATGTTAGTGGAGAAATCACTGAAGACGATGCTAACACCTTAACAACAACTGGTAGTCTCTCTGCGACGGATACCGACACTGGCGAGTCGGGTTTTCAAACTCAAAACAACACTACCGGCACTTATGGCAGCTTTAGCATCGATGCTAGCGGCAACTGGTCTTACAGCGCTGATAATTCACAAAGCGCTATTCAAAGTCTCGGTGATGGCGACACACTGACTGAGT
>CAZSHR010000095.1:0-6564 GCA_964606725.1 uncultured Coxiella sp. | reverse complement strand
GGTATTGGTGTTTCTCGGGCTGAAAAAATTTGTGCAATGGCAGGGATTGATCCTGCGAAAAAGGTCAAAGACTTATCAGAGCAGGAAGTTAATCTGATCAGAGAAAAGACAGAGCAGTTTACCATTGAAGGAGACTTGCGACGTGAGACATCCATGAACATCAAGCGTCTTATGGACATGGTGTGTTATCGAGGTTTGCGCCATCGCCGTGGTTTACCGATGAAGAAGCGTACAAAAACCAATGCACGCACCCGCAAGGGCAAGCGTAAACCCATTCGGGCATAATGACTAAATTTTACGAGATAGTAGGATAGCAAAACGATGGCATCGAATCGCAAAGCACGTAAAGTCACAGAAGGTACCGCTTATGTTAGGGCGACCTTCAACAATACAAAAATTTTAATTACCGATATGAATGGTAATGCCTTGGTTGCTGATTCAGCGGGTACCAATGGTTACAAGGGGTCACGTAAGGGCACGCCTTATGCGGCACAGGTAGCCGCGGGTTCTGTGGCTAAGAAAGCGATTGATAAGCATGGTATGGAGCGTGTTTGGGTTAGAATTAATGGGCATGGTGGTGGTCGTGAGTCTGCCATTCGTGGACTTCGCAGTGCCGGTTTGCGTGTAGTTGGTTTGTATGATGCAACCTGCATACCGCATAATGGTTGTCGTCCACCCAAAAAGCGTCGAGTGTAGGAGACTGAAACTATGGCAAGGTATCTTGGTCCTAAATGTCGTTTATCGCGTCGTGAGAAGACTGACTTAGAGCATAAAAGTGGTATTCGTGCTATTGATTCTAAGTGTCACTTAGATCACAGCCCAGGTCAGCATTGGCAACGTCGTGGTAGAACCACTGATTTTGGTGTGCAGTTGCGTATGAAACAGTTGATTCGTCGTTACTATGAAGTATTAGAGCGTCAGTTTCTTAGTTATTATAAAAAAGCTGCTGCGATTAAAGGCTCTACCGGTGACAATTTATTACAGTTGTTAGAATCTCGTCTTGATAATGTGGTTTATCGTATGGGGTTTGCTTCTACGCGGTCAGAGGCAAGGCAGTTAGTCAGTCATAAAGCAGTTTGTGTTAACGGGCAAAGCGTCAATATTCCATCTTACAGGGTTTCTCCTGGCGATACTGTTGCTATTGCTGAGAAAGCTAAAAAACAGTTACGCATTAAGGCAGCGTTGGATATTGCTGCGCAACGTCAACAAGTTTCTTGGATAGAGGTTGATAGCAAGCAAATGTCAGGTACCTTTAAAGAATTAGCTGATGTCAGTGAATTACCAGCAGTATTCAAGGTTAACTTGGTTGTTGAATTGTATTCTAAGTAGAGGTGTTTTACATGCAGGATATTTATAAAAATTTTCTTACCCCCAAGAACATACAAGTTTCTGCCGTAAATGCCAACTGCTCCAAGATTACATTGGAGCCATTAGAAAGAGGTTTTGGCCATACGTTAGGAAATGCATTACGTCGTATTTTACTTTCCTCGATGGCAGGGGCGGCGATTACCGAAGTTGCAATTGATGGTGTGTTACACGAGTATAGTTCGCTAAATGGTATCCGTGAAGATGTTGTTGATATTTTATTAAATCTTAAAGGGATTGCGATACGTTTAGATGGTCGTGAGGAAGTCACATTGAGTTTAAGTAAAAAAGAAGCGGGTATAGTGACTGCTGCTGACATTAAACTTGAGCATGGTGTTGAGATTTTGAATCCAGAACATGTGATTGCTCACGTGACGGAAGAGTGTGAGCTGAATATGACGCTTAAAGTAATACAGGGGCGTGGTTATGTGCCAGCCGCAGCGCGTATGGCTGCAGATGAATCACGATCTGTGGGTTCTTTATTGCTGGATGCTTCTTTTAGTCCTGTGCGTCGTGTAACTTATTCTGTTGAAAATGCACGTGTGGAAAATCGTACTGATCTTGATAGGCTGGTGCTAGAGTTAGAAACCAATGGCACCTTAGAGCCAGAAGAGGCAATTCGTCAGTCAGCGGCGATTTTGCAATATCAATTAGCAGCTTTTGTAGACTTACCCAGAGAGTCGCATATTGAGTCTACGTCTTCGTCTCAGGAGAGCATAGACCCCATGTTTGTAAGGCCAGTTGATGATTTAGAGTTAACCGTTCGTGCTGCCAATTGTTTAAAGGCAGAGAATATTTACTACATTGGTGATTTAGTGCAACGTAGTGAAAATGACTTATTAAAAACGCCTAATCTTGGTAAAAAATCTTTGCTGGAGATTAAAGGGGTATTGGCGCAGCGAGGCTTAAGTCTTGGCATGTTAATCAAGCAATGGCCGCCGGTTGAGTTGCAAGAGAAGTGATGAGGAAGTCATTATGAATCATCGAAAGACAGGTAGAAATTTTAGCCGCACCAGCAGCCATCGTAAGGCAATGTTGCAGAATATGGCGGTTTCTTTGTTGAAGCATGAATTGATTAAAACCACAGTTGCCAAAGCTAAGGAGCTGCGTGGTGTAGTAGAGCCATTGATTACGTTGGCGAAAGTGGACAGTGTTGCTAATCGCCGTCTTGCGTTTCAACGTTTGCGAGATAAAGTCGCAGTTGGAAAATTATTTACAGATATCGCACCGCGAAACAAAGATCGCCCAGGTGGTTATACACGGGTGATTAAGGCAGGTTTTCGAGCCGGTGATAGTGCGCCAATGGCGGTGATTACTTTTTCTGCTTCTGATGAGTCATTAAGCGAAGAGTAGGTATAATAACTCTTTAATTCGTGAGTAATTACTCAGCTTTTACGTGTTTGTGCCTGGTTGTCCACTTAAGTGCAACAGCAGTTAAGCATAAAACTAGCAAAAAATTTGCCATCGATATAAAGCTGCCCTCGGATTTACTCATCACAAAACTGCCGACCACACTTGCACAGCCGGTTAGCAGCGAGTTTATCGCTACTTTGCTTCCCATTGCTTCGTTACTGGATTCTATCGATAGACGTTGTGTTACTGGGTATAAAAGGCCAGTGCCAAATGCAATTATCGTCATGCCAATCACTAGGTTTAGATAGATGCTTGCGTAATAGTGGCTTGCAATAAATAAGTAGATACTGCCGCTGAATGCTAATATAAATCCAAAGCGTGCGATGAAATGCGGTTGATATTTTTCCATAAGTAGTTTAAGAACTCTAGTGCCGATGATAAATAAACCGAATATAAATAATTGGGAGAAGCCAAATTCAAACTCAGTGTATTGATAAATTTCTATGATTAAAAATGGTCCTGCGGTGATCCAAGCAATCATAGCAGCAAACAGACACTGGCCAGAGAGTGAATACATCATAAATTGCCGATTTTTCAGAATGCTAGTGTATTGTTTAAGAATGGTTTTTATGGCTAGAGGCGTTTTAATTTTGGCAGCAGTTTTAGGCATTTTCAAAGCAAGACCAAACAAAGGAATCAGTGCTAATAGGGCAAGAATGGTAAATATAGTTTGCCAATGTATAAATTTTAATAAAATAGAACCCAGTAATGGACCAAAAGAGGGTGCCAATATGGTGCAACTAGCCATTAATGCAAGTAGACGAATAGATTTTTTCTGGTCAAAGGTTTCGTGAATTGTCGCGTAACCTGGAACAATCATAGAAACAACGCTTGCACCTTGTAGGAAACGAAACAGTAATAAGAAATATATATTGTTTGAATAAGCGCAAGCAAGTGTGGCCAGGAAAAATATCACACCGCCAAATAAAATAACTTTTTTCCGGCCTTTCGTTTCAGAAAGTGGTCCAATAATCAGTTGCATTGACGCAGACCCGAGGAACCATAAAGTCAATGTCAGTTGTGCCATACCCTTTGTGATATCAAACTGATCGGATATAGTGGGCAGCGCTGGTAAGTAAGTATCGTTAGAAAGATAAAGTATTACTTCATAGATGACTAGAAATAAAGGGAAAATTCTATTTTGTCTCTGAATTTTATTTTTCATTTTTTTGCTTGCTTAGATAACTTCTGCAAGGAAGTTTAAAATTACCAGAAATTTCACTTTTTGTCCAGTGTCATTAATTGCTGAGCTTTTAATTTCCAATCGTGCCGAAACGAAATTATGTTAATTTTGGTAGATTTTTAATCATGCAAATTTCGTTAATGGAAAATTTTTATCAAGACTTGGTATTGCCGCATCGAATCAAAAAAATAGAAAAGTAAAATTAATAGGGTATTTTTCAGTTGCTTATTTTCTGGAAAAAGAATTAGCTTTTAGTTGCTGTTAATATCAGCAGTACTAAAACAGCAAATCCGCAACCGGCGTAGTTTAAACTTTTGAGGAGTTGACTGATGTCTGCATAAAGGAATTTCGGGTTTTATACTGATTGCACTGTATTATACTATATACTATTTTTAGCTTGTGATGCTGAATGATTCAAAGATATCTAGTACTGCTGTAATTCATTAAAGCATCAATAAAAATTACTTAAAAAATTTTAGTTAAGAGCTAATTATATTTAGTTTTGATAGTTGATTTCGTAACGCGAGTTAGTTTAAAGTTTTCATGAAACAAACAGAAGGAAATCTACTCATGAAAGAAATTGAAGATAAAATTATAAGCGCCTTAAAACGAGAATTTTCTGTAACAGAAGAGACGATCGAAACAGTTGGTTACAATTTGCTACACCTTGCTGTTATAGCTGATAGTGAAGATTTAATAAAACGTTTATGCGAACATGAAGTTGGAAGAGAATCAATTATAGTTGCTGATAATAAAGGAAGAATTCCTTTGTTTTATGCTTCACCAAAAAAATATGAAACTTTTTTTAAAATTTTTGAAGAAAAAAAAGAAGATTTTAAGGATACTGTAGTAAAAGCAGAATTTTTTCGGGATAAAGATGGATACACTCTGTTGCACAGTGCTGCCTCTGCTGGTTGTCTTTACGCAGTAGAAAAAATTGTAGAAATTTTAGGTTTAGATAAAGTTTCAGAAATTATGAGGAGTGGCAACATAAAGTCGCCATTATATCTAGCATGTTATAACGAAAGAACAGAAATTAAAGAATACTTTGAAGAAAAATTTCTTGGTTGTGGTAATTCGAACCAGGCAGAAGATCAAGTTGACATTGAAAATTTATACAACATTATTACCCAAGCATTAACTGCTCAAAGTTTAAGTTTTAATAGATTGGATGGATTTGAATTCGTACACGAGCAATGTCTTGATAATAAAAATTTTGAAAGTGGTAAAACTTATTTTCTTGGGGCAAAAGAATATTACATTTCTAAAATGATTACGATTTCCAACCAGGATGTAACGATACTTGGTCTGCCTCCAACAAATAATTCTAGTCCTTCTAGTATAGTTTACAAAAAAAAATTTGACAATGATGCTGTTAGCGTAACTGGTAGCTATTTTAGAATGTGTAATGTTACCTTAAAGGAAGAAATCTCTGGAGGAGATATCTATTCTCTTCTAAGCATAAGGGCTGATAATGTTGTTATAGACAATTGTTTTTTCAAAAAAGATTTGGGTTATGTTGTTTTCTTTTGCGGTCCACTTCTAAGAAACGGCAGTGATGCCATCGAAGGTTATTACAATAATCGATTGAACAAAGGGAATGTATTTTCAAATAATACATTTGAAAGTAATAGTAACGTTATAAAAGATAATTTTTCTTTCTCTTTGCAAGAAAATGGACTTGTTAGAAACAATAAAATTGATGGGAAGCTAGCGGTCTATATGTGTAAAAATTGTGTTATTGAGGCTAATTCAATAAATTCTAAAGCTAATCTAAAAAAGTCTAAAATAGCAGATAATGCTTTGCATGTGTCTTTGCCTTCAGAAAATATAATCATTTTTAGAAACCGTATTAAAGCAGGTGGTGAATATTCTTGTTTGAAAATATCAGAACAGCTTGAACACACACTATATTCAAAATACAGAAATATGTTTTGCGTTGATTATCACCGTATTCTTATTATTTCAAACATGTTTAAAGGCAATGCAAGTGCAATAGAAATGGAAAATGCACATTCTATTCACATTAGAAATAGCATTTTCCAAGTATTCCAAGTAAGAGAAATTCCTGAAAAAATAGAATCGACATCAAGTCAATACAAATACGAATGTGCCACTCTTTTATCCACATGAAACTGAAGTGACAACCTGGTTTTCTGGGAAAGGTCTCACACCATTGTTCCAAAGTGCAGTAAGTACTGGTAGCGGATTCAAAGTCAAAAAAGTGAGTTAAAAAAATATGGCAGTCAAAGTTTATATGTCAATGAGGAACGCAGCGAGCTTAGCGCTGTGAGTGGTTATTGACACCACTTTTTAATATTAAGCTGATTTCAGCAGCCAGCTTTGCTAGCTGCTTGTCCTGCAGCGAACAATTTTCACTACTTGGGGTTATTGATGATCCTGTTGTAACAGCTCACGCATTTCGTCATTCTCATGAAAATTTGTCTACTAGGCTTGAGGAAAATACATGAATAATTACAAATTTTCATGGAAATCCAAAAAATAATACGATTAAAAAATACTTTTTTTAAGGTGTTTTTCTTAAGTTACCCTTTGGATTCCCGAAAAAATCTGTAACAATCAAGCATTCTTTTCAAGAAAAA
>CAZSHR010000094.1:0-6605 GCA_964606725.1 uncultured Coxiella sp. | reverse complement strand
CGGAATCTTAATGTTATTAAGAGTAACTTACTTTGAATAATATGATCTGTGCATAGCACAGTTTTTTAAAAAGGGGCCGATAACGTGAGTTGTCGGGGGATTCACTATGTTGTGAAACACCAAAAATAAACGGTGTCAGTGTTATGAAATTATCAGCATTGCGAGACAATTATCGCCAGCAATTAAACGATAATACCATTCAAGCTGATCTAGAGCTGGATTTTTTATTGGTGGCGCTGTTAGGCATTTCACGCGCTAAACTGCATAGCTTTGACGAAATACCCTGGTCGCCGCAACAAGAGCAGCAATGGCAAGCCTGGCTAGCACGTCGTGTTCAAGGTGAGCCATTGGCCTATATTCTAGGAACACAGCCTTTTTGCTCGCTTAATTTATCCGTGACTCGTGATACCTTGATTCCCAGACCCGAGACAGAAGACATGGTGGCATGGGTATTAGCGGCTTATCCGCTTGCCTCTCGCCTGCGTGTGTTGGATTTAGGAACCGGTAGTGGCGCCATTGCCTTGGCTTTGGCTAAAGCACGTCCCCAATGGTCTATCGATGCTACCGATAACTGTGCTGCTGCGTTAGCTGTTGCTGGAAAAAATGCTGCGCTTCATGGCATTAATAATGTTTCTTTTTATCAAGGAGATTGGTATGCTGCTGTGGCTGGGCAGCCACCTTATGATTTAATTGTGAGTAATCCTCCTTATGTGGATGCTGCGGATAATCATTTAGCCGCTTTGCGTTATGAGCCACTATCAGCTCTAGTGTCCTGCTCTGGTGGCTTGAGTGATTTAACAATGATTATTGCGCAGGGTCAGGACTATCTCGTTGCTAATGGTGCGCTAGTACTAGAACATGGTTTTGACCAGGGTGAGGCAGTGATGCAGTTACTAGCAGATGCGGCTTATTGGGATATTCATCAGCAGATGGATTTGTCATCAAAGCCTCGTTTTGTTTGCGCAAAAAAACCAGAGGTAGTCTATGAAAGCTAAAAAAACCGCCGTGTTGTTGGTAAATCTAGGAACCCCTGACGCGCCTACCGTTTCTGCTGTGCGTTCCTATTTAGCAGAATTTTTAAGTGATCCTTTAGTAATTGATGTTCCTTGGTTGTTAAGGATGTTGATTGTCTATGGGTTTATTCTACCTTTTCGCCCGCGTCAAAGTGCTGCTGCTTACCAGGCAATTTGGACGTCACAAGGCTCACCGTTATTGGTGAATAGTCGAGATTTTGCTGAGCAGTTACAGTCGGTGTTAGGTGAGGAATTTAAAGTAGTATTGGGTATGCGTTATGGTAAACCGAGTATTCAGCAAGTGGTAGCAAGCTTAACAACAGAGGATTGTGATTCAATTGTGGTGCTGCCCTTGTTTCCTCAGTATTCGGATGCAGCCACGGGTTCTGCCTTGAAAAAAGTAGCCCAAGTGTTAGCTAAAACGCCTTATCGGTATAAGACTATTCGCTGTTTTTATCAAGACTTAGGGTATCAAGAAGCCATGGCAACACAAATTCAGTCTTACTGGAATAAGGCAGAGGCGCAATTCTTGTTATTTAGTTATCATGGTTTGCCAGAACGTCAATTAGCCAAAGCCGGTTGTCAGTTGACCCATTGTGATCGTATTCGCTCTTGTTTGCAGCAGCAAGCAAATTTAAAGAACTGCTATCGAGCGCAATGTTTTGCGACCACCGCCGCTATTGCTAAGAGAATGTCACTCAAAGAAGAGCAATATCAAACCGCATTTCAATCAAGACTGGGTAGAGCAAGCTGGATTAAACCCTACACTGATGGAATATTAGAGGAATTGAGAAAGCGTCATATCACCCGTCTTTTAGTCGTTTGCCCTTCGTTTGTCGCGGATTGTTTGGAAACCTTAGAAGAGATTGCGCTGCGGCTAGAAGAGCAATGGCTTGCTATGGGAGGTGAGTGCTTGCAATTGGTTCCCTGTCTTAATGCCAGGCCAAGTTGGGTCAATGCGGCTGCTAACTTGTTACGGCATCGGCTTAATGAGAGTAAAGAGAATGACTAATATTGTATTAGCAAGTGCTAACAGTGGAAAAATTAAAGAATTTCAATCCATTGTGACCCATTTGCCGCTGACATTAGTGCCACAGTTGGTATTAGGTATTGAAGACGCAGAAGAAACTGGTACAACTTTTGTTGAAAATGCAATTATTAAAGCGCGACACGCAGCAAGTTTATCAGGATTACCGGCGATTGCTGACGATTCGGGGTTGATGGTTGAGGCACTGGGCGGTGACCCAGGTGTTTTTTCTGCCCGTTATGCGCCGGATACTCAGGCACGTATCACTAAATTGCTCAAAGCAATGGAGGGTGTGGCTGATGGAAAGCGTGCGGCGAGTTTTTATTGTTTGACAGTTTTTATGCGAGATGCACTTGATCCGGCACCGATGATTTTTGAAGGCAGATGGCAGGGTAGCCTATTGCGCGAGCCAGTAGGTCAACAGGGCTTTGGTTATGATCCTATTTTTTATGTGCCAGAACACAGTTGTAGTGCAGCGCAACTTGACCCTAGCATAAAAAATCGCATCAGTCATCGAGGTCAGGTATTACAGCAGTTATCAGTCAGCTTGAGTCAATGGAGTGCTGAGCGATGAATTTTCCTCAAGAAGCAAAAACCTTTTTATTAGCTGGCCCTGTAGGTGAATTAGAAGTGATGGCCACTTGGCCATCGGTAGAACCTCAAGCAGTAGCGATTATTTGTCATCCTCATCCTTTAAAACAAGGCACTATGCACAATAAAGTTGTGACCATTTTGGCCAAGACTTTTGATAAACTGGGTTTAGCGACAGTACGATTCAATTATCGTGGTGTTGGTCGCAGTGAGGGTGGTTATGGCAATATGCTGGGTGAGATTGAGGATAGTTTAGCGATTAAAGAGTGGGTCAGTCGCGCCTTACCAAAAAAATCGCTTTATTTAGCGGGCTTTTCATTTGGTGGATTTATTGCTGCTAGCGTTGCTAATCAATGTGATAATGTGTGTCAATTAATAACCGTGGCACCGGCGGTTAATTATGCTGACTTTAATAAATTATCGAATATTTCTTGTCCTTGGTTAGTGATTCAAGGGGATCAAGATGATATCGTGCCTTATGCAGATGTGTTGGAATTCTCGCGTTGTCCGCCTTCGCCATTGCAATTGATCACTGTTGAGAAAGCAGGGCACTTTTTTCATGGTCAGCTGATGACGTTACAGAAAATAGTGATTCAGCATAACTTACCTCTCTTCCTGTCATCTTCATAAAAGTTGGTCTATCAAAAATCAAAATAACATGAGTTTAAAGAATCGTTGTCAGTAATCGAGGTAGCTGCTGTAAAAGATAAAATGGTAAAGAGAGTAAGTGATAATTAACGGATGCTGCGTTTTCTGTTTTTATCGTGACTTCCGTTATGCTGGGTTTGTCGGCATTGATACGTACTGCCAAGCTGCGTTTTTTCCTTTTCATAAATTCATGTAAAGATCTTAAGCGGCCTGTGCTTCCTGATTTTACTTCAATAGGAATAACAATGTCATTATAAGCGTATAGATAATCAACTTCTGCTGAGCTGCCTTTGTGATCACGTATCCAGTAATAGAGTGTTGGATCGACATAATAAGGACTCAGTGTTCTCAGTAGTTGTCCTACATATTGCTCGGCAATACTGCCTTGATGAATCAGTGTTAAATCGAAAACGTCAACTAAGCGTTGCTGTGAAAGTCCTGAGAGAGTTGATGCTAGACCAACATCCAACATAATGACTTTAAACGATTTATCAATGAGTTCTGCTCCTAATGGGATGCCATTTCCGTGAGTCGCTTGCACAAGGTGACAAATTTTTGCTTGTGTGAGTAGTAGTAATGCCTGTTTAATGCTATTAGAAGACGCATCTTTATTCACCTGTCGATAAGTGAATTTGCTTGCTAATTGTCGTGGTATCGAGGATAACGTTTCAGTTAAACGATTTAAATCAAGGCGTCCAGCGTATTTGTTAAAATCATCGCGGTAAGTGCCTAGTAAATTTTGATGTACTTGCTGTACCGTTGTAAAAGAT
Organism: uncultured Coxiella sp.; assembly: GCA_964606725.1. Classification (GTDB taxonomy): domain Bacteria; phylum Pseudomonadota; class Gammaproteobacteria; order Coxiellales; family Coxiellaceae; genus 2-12-FULL-42-15. The sequence goes on along the minus strand of CAZSHR010000094.1, from coordinate 2,556 downwards.
TGGCTTGTTACCCAGGCATTAACTGCCGAAGGCATCCCACCAATTAAACTGAATTCTTGACTGAGCTTGCTGAGTTTTTCATGCAACCAATCAGGAATCGAAGAGGTCATTTCATACTCACGCAAGTATTCAATCAGCTTTTCTTTACCAATCGCTTTTAAATAATCTTCAAAGCTTAGTGGTTCGAGATACAGGTATTCAATACGTCCAACCGGCATGCTAAAGCTAAAAGAGGCGAGTGTAAATTCGAGTAAAGAACCTGCTGCAATGATTGCCAGCTCCGGACATTGTTCGTAAAACCAGCGCAGTTTGCTTAATATTTCAGGAGCAGCCTGGATTTCATCAAGAAATAGTAGACAGTTATCCTTGTTAATCGATAAATCAAGGTTAAGTTCAATGTTTGATAAAATTTTTTCTGGGTTATTGCTGGTGAACAGTTGTTTCAATTCTGGGTTTTGTTCAAAATTAAGTTCAACAAGTTGCTTTTGCTGACGTTTGCTGAATTCACGAACTAGGCTGGTTTTGCCCACTTGTCGTGCACCCCGTAAAATCAAGGGCTTGCGTAAGCTGCTGGTAAGCCATTGCTTTAAGAAAGATAATTCTGGTCGCGATACAAATTGCATAAAAATTTACCTTTTTATAGGCGTTTTGCGGACTCAAGCTGGGGCGCGGTTAAGCCAATTTCGCACGCTGTGCTCACCTAGGATCATAGCACAAACTAGTAAAAAGAGCAGGGTATTTTTACTAGCTGCGGTTAAAAAGTAGGGGCTATTTATGATATTTTTGGTGCATTCACCTGTTTTCCAAAAACTCACGATCAACTCGTTAATCTTTCTCAATCAACCGCCCCCTGAACCGAGGCGGTTGATTGACAAAAATTGCAAAGTGGATGGTAGATTGTTAAAAAATAGCTGAATGGTTACCTTTTGGTTTATACAGATCCGAGAAGCACTGTTCGAGTGTGCAGGGATGTGTTAACCGTCAGTTCGGCAGGGGTTTCCCACCTTGCAGAATTATGCAACGTTTATCCTGTGTTGGGTTTGTAAAGGTGTGCTGACGTTTTCAGTTAGTCGTCTCTCACATCAGTAACCACCACAGTGGCTGTACTAGTATCAATGCCCATTGCTTTTAAGTCATTGATAGTTCCCAAAGAGATATCGATACAGCTTTCTAAGGCGTGAGTTTTACCATCAGCACATTTGTTTTGATTAACGGTGTTGTCGGTTAGTGCGTTAACAATAATAGTTAACATTCTGCCGGAGTTCTGTTGATCAATGTGCTTTTGCTTGGTCTGATTAAGGCGGGTAAACGCGTACATAAAGCTAAATAGCAGCATAGCAATCACTAATACTTGTAATAAAGCAAATCCAGCACTTTTTTTGTAAGCTATCATTTGTTACTCCATAAAAAAATAGAATCGATACTCAAGTTTATCGTAAGGAGGAGAAGTGTAAACGTCTTTGTAGTAATCTTTATATAGCTGATAAGAAATAGGAGGATAATTCTGTTCAGCAGGGTCAATGCTGCTAAAATGACTCAGCGATTGAGGTGTTAAACGATTTAATATTTGTTGAGCATATATAGCAGCCTTTTTGTGTGAGAACGTTCCATCTATGCTAAGGTATAGTAGTACTTGCCCACTGCTCCAGTCAGTTCTATGTGTTTTGATATTTTTAGTATCTATTCCCACATCGTTAAGTGCTTTTTTTAGATTGTCCGATATGCTAATGCATTCGTCCAAGGGAACCGTTGCTGATAGAAAATGACAGCTACCGCCAGAAGGTGTCTCTTTGATGATATCATTGACTATTATGGCAAGAACTTGTCCTGTTTTCACATCTATTGCTTGTTGCTTTTTATTGTGGCTAAATGCCATTAACAATGCAGCTAAGCCAACCAGTAATGCGGTTGTAGCCAATATCTCTAGTAGAGCAAACCCTGATAAATAGCGTTTTTTCATAAGTAGAATGTCCTAGTCATTTCGATGTTATAGCCATGCCAAAAAATAGATTAGGTCCTTTACTCAGGACATTTTCATCTTCATCTGTAATTTGATAAGCAAATAAACTATTCTCTGACATGCTTAGACGATTAATAGAGCCAGATGATAAATTGCTAAACAATTGTTGTGCATAGATAGATGCTTGTGCTTGGTCATAGTTTCCATCATGAAACTGAATCACTAACAAAATGACATTATTATCTGAATCGAGTGCGACTTGTAGATCGGCTGTATTAGGGTTTAATCCATTGTTTGACAATATAGACTTAAATGACTCTGATATGTCTAAACATTCTGCTAATGAATAGTTTTTACCTGATGATTTAGGGGTGCAAGTGCCTCCTGGTAGTGTTTGTTCAATAATATCATTGGTGAGTATTGCGAGGTATTTGCCAATATTTTCCTGGTTAATGCGTTTATCTTGGTTTTGGGTAAAGGCAATAAAGGTGTAGATCACACCACACAAGATTAAGGTGGCAATCAGCACTTCGAGTATGGTAAAGCCTTTTGAATGTTTTATCATATTGTAATTTTCCATTACTGTGGTGTTTGCA
>CAZSHR010000093.1:0-6623 GCA_964606725.1 uncultured Coxiella sp. | reverse complement strand
CCTTGTTACGAAAATTGATATATGAGCGTAAAGAACAGTCATTTATTGATGAAACCCTGCCGCGTTTATTAGGCTTGCAGTTAAAAACACGGGTGTTAATTACGCCTCAGGTCAGTGGTAACTGCTCTTGGACCAATGTAGTGGCCTGTGTGCCAGCGATTTATTATTTATTCTCTGGCGGAATTAATGCGTCAGATGATTTGGGTATTGTGGATTATGATCATTCTGCTTTAGTGGCCTATCGTGACTGGCGTGATTGGGATCGCTTGCGTGCTTTACAGTACTTTATCAAAGAATTTGAGCCAGCCACTAAACGTCGTAAAGCATCGATTGCTGCGCTCTTAGGGGCGGTGCTTTTTCAGCGTTTTCATGCCGAAGATGGCAAAAATTTAGAAACCGCGCGGCGAATGGTGAAGATTTTAGAAACTCCTGGTTATGAATATGTTATAAAGAATTATCTTGATCATTACTATCACTCAAATCGTACTCCTATGGGAATAAATTTTAATAGGCTCATAGAAGCTTGTCGTAGTTACCTGTAAAATTTTATTACATTTGCTATGACAGCACTTTATCAAGACAAATTTTAATTGTTAAATTGAGACTATCCTAGTAGACTTGCGCTCAGCCTTTATTGTGGATTTTATTGGGTAGGGAGAGTGTGGCTATTTTAATTTGTAAGGTGAGGTAAGTTATGTTGTCGGCTGCGTCTTGCTATGTGATTGGTGAAACTCTATTATTAACTGAATGTCTGGAAACTTTATTAGCAGAAGCATACACTGTCCTTGCTGTGGTGAGTCAACATCCTAAAGCAAAGCAGTTTTGCGAGCGTCATCACCTGACCTATTACTCTGACTTAAGTGAATTTTTAAAAAATTGTGCGACCACGCAAGCCGATTATCTGTTTAGTATTATGAACCTTCAGTATTTGAACGCTAAGCTATTAGCTTTGGCAAAGCGGTGTATTAATTATCATGATTCCTTATTGCCGCGTTATGCCGGTGTGAATGCGACAGCATGGGCGATTGAGCACCAAGAGACAAAGCATGGTATTACTTGGCATGAAATGCAGCCTCAGTTAGACGCTGGTCGTGTGTTAATGCAACAAACGATTGCTGTTGATAAAAGTGAAACAAGTTTGTCGCTTAATTTAAAATGCTCTCAAGCCGCAGTATCGAGTTTTCATGAATTGCTAGGTCAGTTACTTGCTGGTACCGATGCCTCAATCGAGCAGGATTTATCGCAACGAAACTATTATGGTAAAGCAGCAAAATTTCCTGGTAATGCATGGGTGGATTGGTCAGAGCGTGCTGAGGTGTTGGAGCGTCGTTCTCGCGCCCTGTATTTTGGTGACTATCTTAATTCTTTGGGGTGTATGGTATTTCAGGTGGAGGGTGAAGCTTATATCATAGAGCGCTTAACGTTCAGTGATGAAATTTCTTGTGTATTAGGGGGCTATATTACCCGTATGGAGAATGGCACTATTCAGGTGTGTAGTGCTAATGATGATGTTAAAATACATTCGCTGCGTTTTATCAATGGTATCCCTTGTTCAATTGAACGGTTTGTTATACGGCATCAATTAATTCTGGGTAAGCGCTTTGATTCACCAACGCAAGAAGAGCAACAAGCTTATCAACGTATCAGCAGTGAGTGTGTCAAAGATGAAGCATTTTGGGTAGGGCAATTATCACAAGCTCAAGCAAACAGTTTTCCTTGCTTAGCGCATCATGATAATTACCGTGATAACGCTGCTGAATTGGTAACAGAGTTTAAGCTGTCAACGGACGAATGGTTCAAAGGCGTTGTTGCTCAAGAGAACTCATTGCCTTTAGCAGAAATGCCTTTACTTGCATTGTTATTTGTCTGGTATCATCGCCTCAGCGGTGAGACGGCAATACGCTTTGATATTTTGCAGCAAGAGTCAATTTATCCAGAGGAAAGTGCACCTTTTTTTGCGAGTTATCGGCCTTTAGTCGCGCAACTATCCGCTACTAGTGTAACTGCCTATGATTGTTTGCAACAGCTAGTGGTGCAGTATTCTCTCCTGGAGAGCCGCCAGGGTTTCTTACAACACATTTATGCCCGCTATCCCAGTCTGGCAGGTTGTCAGGAAACAGGTTACATTGCTGTTAGTTTTACCGCTTTAAGCACAAAGCAGTTAAAAGCCTTGAACCATCCCATTATTGTGGTGCTAGAGGGTCAGCATGTGCGTATTTACGTCAAATCCTTGGCGCGTAATAATGATTTATTGCTAAAATTGGGTGAATGCGCCAATCAGTTAGCACTGTTAGCGTCTGATTTGGTCAATGCGCCTCATCAAGCGATTGCGGATTTGTCATTGTCAATTGATCATAAAAAGATCAACTCCATTGGTATTAAATGAAACGCTAATCAAAGAGGCTCTAATGATTGGCTAAAAAAAGCTATTGTTATTTGTGTTGTGATGCAAAATACTTAAGCAAGAATTATCTTTCGGCAAAAAAGCGCTTTGATCTGGCTTATGCTAGAGGATAGTACTAGCATATTGTGAAGCAAGCATAGAATCAAAGGTTGATTCATCATGCCAAATGAAAACGAAGTTAATAGCTCAGCTCTGCTTTCTGCAGCACAATTTGGTGATACAGCACTTAAAGGGATGGCTCGGTTTTTCGATCCTTACGGCAAAACAGAGAGAAAGGAGTATCGGGATATTCGTAAAATTTATCAAGCCCACTTATCAGAAGCTGGTTTAGAGATGCCGCACTATTTTTCGGCAGAAGAACCTCAATGCCCCTCTGAGGGTGCAGCGCCTCTTAGGGAAAGCTATCATTTTGAATCTTGGCGTGTTCGTATAGGGAGTGGTTATTTCGAAGCATGTTCTAAAGTTGTTATATCTCGTATCTGTGAGTATGAGACTAATCGTAAGGGTAACCCTCGTCATCCTACTCATCTTTTTTTCAAAGAGACAAAAGAGTTTTTTGTCAAGCTCTCTGGTAAACCAATCCCTAAAGATGAAAGAGATTTAGATTATAAAGCTTTAGCTGCTTATGAGCAGATAATCGGAGACTTAGAAGTTGATAATGTTTTCGAACCGTCATCATTACCAACCGTATTACGTAGTGGGGAAAAAACACGCAATGCTACCCTAATAGATTGTAAAAGAGAGATTAATGCTACTTTAACTGATATTAAAAAAAATTTTAGGAATGTCAGTACAAGAGAGCAATTAGAAAAATTGCTTGGAAGCAATAAGAGCTTGGTCAGTAATATATTTGAGTTTCTTGTTTTTTCGCTTTGCCCTTTTGAATTGCCTCAATTGCCTAATATTAATTATTTAAGTAGCCCTAAAAACGAAAAGCTAAAGTATTTCTTTCAAAGTAAGCCTGAGGGCATTGGTGCTAGATTGCGACAACTTAGCTTATCTGAGCCGATAAAAGCTTTGATCTCTCAAAAATCGGAGTCTCAGCAGGCTAGTATTCCTGATAAGGTTGCGACTCTTGCAGCTTACAATCAATGGCAATCTTCTTTTTGCGTAGAATTAAAGCAGTGCCTTTCTGGTCGTGACAAACCCAAAAAAAAGGAAAAAAATTACGCTGTTTATGAATATTTACAAGATAAAGATGAGATTATTGATTCTTTTTTCCACCTTTATTGTTTGCTTTATCAATATGCTGAGCTATCGGAGTTATTTTCGCTTTTGTATCGTCTCTCTGGTGCTGGTGGTGACTTGACTGTTTGTGGTATTACTCGTGAAACGAGTCTTTTACTTTTTCAAGAGCAAGCAAGGCTGTGTGATTTAATTTCAAAAACTCTAGAGGAATTTTATAAAGGTTTAAGTAGTGTTTATGAAAATATGAAAAAAAAGAATAAACGGCAAGATCACTGGGTTAGTCAGCAGGCAGCAAGAAAGCATTACAAAGAAAAAATTGATGCCGTCATAGCAGATATTTTAAGAAGCAATAGTAAAATTTCAGAAAAAATGTCAGTGTCTCGTGAACAGATGATAAGAGAGGCTGCTGAGGTTGTTAGAGCATTAAACTCAAAGGCGATACATTACGTTGAGCTCTATCATCCACCTGATGTACGGGTTTTATCAGGAAGTGTTGCTTTTTTACCTAAAGATGCGAAACTTGATCAGTCAATGCCAGGAAATTTTGAAACACCGTTGTTGTTAAGTCATCCAGGTTTGCCTCTTAAATCTCATACTGAACCCAATGGTGATCAATTATCGACCTCTGAAGTGATGGCAAAATCTGGTGTATCTTTTTTTGCTCCTTCCGGTGGTGCTGGTAATTCATGCTCAGAAAACAAGATTGTTGCTGTAAGTAGCTCTCTTGATCCATTATCTGTTACTGTTCAAAAACGGTCAGTTTCTTGTGTACAAGGGTCGCTTAATAGTGTTATTGAAAAATACAAATATAAGCAAGATGAATGGGTAGTTAGTGTCCATCGTTTAGTAGCACAGCAAAATTGTGAGTCGGCTGTAATATTGGTCGAAGGAGTCAAAGATAAGCAAGAGTTTATTAGAAAATTCACAATTAACGTTAAACATAGAAGCAACGTGATGCCGTCTACTTTTTTGTTTTATTGGGCACGTAATAAAGCTTATATCGATTCGGTTTTTCTTGAGTTGGAAAGTAAATCGATACAAAGTGAAGCAAGGCAAGCTAATTGTGTTTTACCAGTTTATGCTGAAAAATTAATTCAATTTATTGAAAAAATTCAAGCAGTGAGTGATGCTGCAAAATCTAGCAAACTAGATGGAGCAATAGGTGATGGTTCTACTAATCCTGGTAAGGATTTTGAATTGATTGAATATGAGACTGAATCCTACCAAAGTATAAACACTTCTGATAAGAGGCAATTAGAATGCTATCAGTGGTGTTTAAGACAAGCTAGTAAGCATTGTAATGTTAATTTTTTTGAGGGTTCCTACATTGAGCCACACTCTTTATTTATGTAATTAATTTAATTTTGTAAGGTTGACTATGAAAAAAACGATTACTATTACTAATGAAATGCTGAATGACGCAGAAAATTACAGCATACGCATGAGTTCTGATGCGGCATCTCTCTCAATGTTTTTTACAATTAGGGAAGGTGAGTACGGCCTTGCGGCCACTCATAATTTTTCTATTATTAACGATAATACTCGAACACAAAATAATCAGCTTCGATTAGACGGTTGGTATTCGGAAGATAAAGATTTACTGAAACAATCTACATACGATATAAATCTGTTTCCCCATGCGGTAAGAGAAGCGTTAAATTGTCAAAGTCGTCAAGAGGTTATTAATTACCTAGAAAAATATTTACTTACCGAATACAGTTTTGACTATCTATACCCCACTGTATTTGATGAAACTGACCCTCAGCCAGGGAGGATATTACTTACTTTTCGTAAAATTTCTGAGAATTCTAGTTTTGAAGACAGTCAGTTATTTTATAAGCTTTATGATCGAGATACTCAGCAAGTGCTGAGTGGTTCTTTTATGCCTAAAGATTTTTCTAAAGGAAAATTACTGACAAGCAATCGTCAAAGAGTTATAGATCCACACTGCTTATATTACTGGCCAAACTATCGGCTTATCCAAGACGTAAATTTAAAGCTTTTTGATAAGATTCATGCTCGACATCCCTCGTTGCCAAACATAAATAGGGAAAAGCCTTTTTTTAATATTGATGACTTTTCGCATTATGGATTTGCTGTAACGGAAGGTGATGAGACTGTAGATAACCATAAAGATGAGATTATTATGGGATGGCTTTGGCGTTTTCGTAAATCCCATTATGAATCTCCTAAAGATGCGCTTGATTTTGCTAAGCGTAGAGAAGAGCTTTTTCAAGAAAGATACAAACAAGGTTATGAGTACTACAACATGCCCAGGGATAACTTAGAGTGGGTTTGTCAGCTTGCTTACTATTTTCTAATTTGGTTTGCAGATAGTGTGCGCCAGTGTTCAATTAGTCGAGAATTTGGCATATTTCCGAGTAACTATTGTGAAGACTTTGATGCAGGCTATTATCAAGCTTTAACCGATAATAAAACAAAGTTGTGATAATAGGGTGTCCTATGAAAACCGATAATTCTGTTGAATACTCAAGTAAATTTGGAAATTCCTATATTGTTAATGAGAAGCAGTGGGTTGTAAGTATTTTTACTATTCCTTGCAGTGCCCATTCTGTGGTGTGTGGTAGTGGCCATGCAGCTATTCTGCTAGAAGGTGTACAGCAGGGTAAGCGGTTTGTTGGTCAGTATGATATACTGCCAGGTTTATGCAAAGAATTTCAAATGCAAGAGTCATTTATCACTTTATTTGCAAATAGAGTTAACGTTAAAGGGTATATTAACCAAGTTAGAATTTTTGAGGATGAAGATTACTTCTCTAATCATGATTATGATAGTTTTTCTCGTAATTCTGCTCTGATAGACTGCGAAAGTGCTCAGAAATTAATTGAAAAAATTAAAACAGATAAAAAAATAGTCCATAAATTTTTGAACCTGATTGTTGATAAAGAAGGTATAGAAAAGGAAAGCGCCATTGCTAAGCTTTTGTCTCAGGAAGAATTTAAATCCATTCGCTTTCAACAGCATGGTGAGCATGGATTAATGTCTTCCGAAGGTGAAGGTGTTAACTGTC
>CAZSHR010000092.1:0-6813 GCA_964606725.1 uncultured Coxiella sp. | reverse complement strand
ATTTAAGGGGGCCAAAATATTGAACTGATGTTAAATACGATTTTTTCTAATAATTAGTTGACTACTAATAACAATTAGCAAAGTAAAGACAAAGAGGATACTACTTAGTGCATTAATCTCTGGGCTTACACCTAGTTTGACCATAGAGTAAATTTTTAAAGGCAGTATCTCAAACTCAGGACCGGTAACAAAATAGCTAATAATGACATCATCAAGCGATAGGGTAAAACTTAATAACCAGGCTGCTAGCAAGGCTGGCATGATTAATGGCCCTAAGATACGAAAAAAAATGGTATGCTCGTTGGCTCCTAAATCTTGTGCTGCTTCAATCATCACTTTATTGACTCCTACTAATCGTGTATTGGCAGTGATAAATACAAATGGAATACAGAAGGTAATATGTGCTAGCAGTAAAGTCCAAAATCCTAGTGGTAAATGTAGAAAACGAAATAATAATAGTAGTGCAATCGCGGTGACAATATCAGGAACAATAATCATTACAAATAATAGTCCATTAATTGCTGATCTTCCTAAAAATCGGTATCTGAATAAGCTAATAGACGCAATAGCTCCAAGTAAGGTAGCAATACTCGCAGCAGTAATACCAATAATCAAAGAGTTAGCAGCAACGTGAATTAATTCATAATCATGAGCTAAAGTGATATACCATTTCCATGTAAATTGATGCCATACTAAAGAATAACGGGTGTTATTAAAGGAGAGAAAAATAATAACGGCAATCGGAGCATATAAGAATAGGTAGAAAAAGATTAAATAAAATAATTTACGCAGATGTTTCATACCAATAACTCTTGTCTTTGTTTTGCTTTAGTGTAATGACGGTAAATAAGTATAAGTAATAACATTAAGGCGGTCAAAATAACGCTGCTGGCAGCGCCGCCTGGCCAATCTCGCATTACCAAAAATTGATTTTCAATAAGATTTCCCATCAACATACTTTTGGCACCACCTAATAGGGTGGGGATGTAAAAAAGCGTCATGGTTGGCAAAAACACGAGTAAGCTTCCTGCAATAATACCAGGCAAGGTCAGTGGTAAAATAATACGCTTTAATAAGCGTATTCGACTAGCACCTAGATCACGTGCTGCCTCGATTAATTGCTTATCAAGCTTATCAATATTGCTATATAGCGGTAATACCATAAAAGGGAGTAGGTCATAGACACAGCCAATCAGTACAGCAGTGTTGCTATAGAGTATTTGTAATGGATGATGGATTAATCCTAGTGCTAGTAAAATAGAATTCAACATACCTTTGGTTTTCAGTAAAGCAAAGATAGCATAAGTGCGAATCAGTGAACTTGTCCAGAAAGGTAAGATTAGTAACAATAAGGCTAGTGGTTTGTACCTTTGAGAAAGCTGACTAATAAAGTAGGCAGCAGGGTAACCAATAATTAAGCAAATAATAGTTACTAAACAGGCTAATACTATTGACTGCCATAAAATGCGATAATAGATAAAATCAGTTAGGCTGGTATAATTTCTAAATGTGAAGCTGAAGCTCATAAGATGATGTTCATCTTGGGATAAAAAACTAGTGATTACCATTAATAACATTGGTGTAAAAGCGAATATTCCTAGCCAGAAAAATATTGTTAATAATGAACTGTTGCGAAATAATGCATTAGTCTTCATGTGCTAATATAACCTCCCAACCTGATTTCCAGTTGATATAAACTTCTTCGCCAATTTCATATTCTAGGTCTTCATCATCTTCATTGAAAAATTCAGTGGCGTAGATAAGCTGTCCATCGCTCAAGGCAATGACTAAGTCAACGGTGCTGCCTTTGTAGATAACTTCGACAACTTTGCCAACTAACATATTATTAGTATCATTTAACTCAGATTTATTCCAAGCTTCTATATCCTCAGGTCTAACAACAACGTTGATTTGGTCACCTACGTTATAGTCGCTATTAGTGAGCTTGAATAGTACATTTTTAATATTTACTGAGATACTTGTATCATCGGCTGCAATAACTTTGCATGAAAAAATATTGGCCTCGCCAATAAAGCGTGTGACAAATAGGTTGCATGGGTCTTCATAAACATCACGTGGTGCACCAGTTTGTTCAATTTTTCCTTTATTCATAACCACAACTCTGTCAGATAAGGTCAGTGCTTCTTCTTGATCATGAGTGACGAGTACAAAAGTAATGCCTAATTTTCGTTGCAGCTTTTTTAACTCTAAGCGCATAGCTTTTCGCAAACTGTAATCTAAAGCACTTAGTGGTTCATCTAACAACAAGAGTAAGGGCTCATTAACAATGGCTCTAGCAATGGCAACTCGTTGTTGTTGGCCGCCGCTAAGTTGTTCTGGTTTGCGATCCTTAAATTCACTGAGTTTAACTCGTGCTAGTGCAGTATTAACTCGTGTTTGAATGTCACTACGTGGGCATCGACGGCATTCCAAGCCAAAGGCAATGTTTTGAAAAACTGTCATGTGAGGAAATAAGGCATATTGCTGGAACACCATGTTAATATGGCGTTTCTCAGGGGGTAGGGCAGTAATATCTTTATCATTGAGAATAATTTTACCCGAATCACACTGCTCAAAGCCACAAATGAGTCTGAGTAAGGTGGTTTTGCCGCAACCTGATGGCCCCAGTATGGTTAAAAATTCACCATCATAAATGGTCAAATCCAATGCTTCTAGAGCACTTTGCTGATCAAATCGTTTATAAATTGAGCTAAGTTGTATTAGGGGTGTTTTCATGGCTTCCAGAATCAATTAATGTGTTCTCTTAAATGTCAAAGTGGCATTTTGTAGGGATTTTTACCGCTTGTCCAATATAAAATGCGCATATTCGGTGACTTATTTTTGTTTATAAAGTAAACTAAAAAATCTTCCATTCAATGCGTTAAGCATGGTATAGTGCACCAATAGGTAAGGAAGAAATTCTTGAAGTATTAGAGAGCTAACATGAAAGTCAAAAAAGAAATTTTTAATAGAAAAATACCTGTTAATTTTCAGCAAGGAAATTTTCTTGTAAAAACATTAGAAAATTTTGATGACATTGAAAAATTATTTGAATTTAGAAAGCGTATTTTTCAACAGGTAGGGTATATTAGTGATGATAGACCACTGAGTGACTTAGATTTTATGGCAGATCACTTGGCGGTTATTGACTCAAGGTCAGAAAGTATTATTGCTTCTTATATTCTGCTAAGCTCTACGGATTCTAACACTTTTAATGCAGATAAGCGTTGGTCATTTGATGAGTTTAAATATCAAAGTAATCAAATCCTTGAGCTGTCATGGTTATGTGTCAGTAGTCGTTATGCTAATAAGCGAATTTGGTTAAATCAGCTCTTAAAAGGCATTATAGAATATTCTATAATTTCTGGAGATTACTATTATTTTGGTTCAGTGAGTATACCGCATAATGATAAAGATACTGTAGCTCAAATAGCTTACTACTTGGAGAAAAACGATTATACGGATCATCAATTTAACATTGTGCCTAAATCTGATATTACTTTGCCTAAAGTGACACCTATGTCATATTGGGGAGATGAAGCGGTAAAGCCGTTAATTCCAAAGCTGTTATTTTGGTATTTTAAACTAGGGATACGCTGCGCTCCAAAACCAGTAGTGCTGCCGCATGTTTCTCGTACAGATTTTTTTATTTATGGAAAAGCAGCACAAGCAAATAAACTCTATCATTGTTTAAGATAATGAAAATAGCCATCTACGATATTGACTATACGCTCGTGCCATTGGCTTGTTTTACTCAGTTTATTATTTACGTTTTTAAGCGCTATCCTGTAACTATTAAATACCTTCCTGTTATTCTTTTTTGGATGATTTGCAGGAAATTACGTCTTATTTCCTTGACACGGTATAAAGCAGTTTGGTTATTAATCTTCAAGTCATTTTCTGATAATGAGTTAGCAAAATTAGCCCAATGTTTTACAGAAAACATTGTAATCCCAGCAATTAAACCTGGAGTGATCGAGCAAATTGCTGATTATAAAGAGCAGGGCTATCAAATTGTGCTGGCATCTTCGTCATTTGAATTTTGTATAAAAGGCTTAGGCCACTATCTTGAAGCGGATTATGTTTTTGGTAGTCGGGCGCTCTTCAAGCAAGATGCGATACCAAGCGTTGAGGGACTATATTGTCAAGGCGAAGAAAAAGTTAAAAGAATTCGCCAAGTGATTCAGTCAAATGATACTCAGCAATCAGTTAGCTATTCTGATGACCTTATTGATTTGCCACTCTTACGCTTAAGCGGTAAATTTCATCTTGTTGATAAAAAGCAGTGGCGTATCATCGAAACAAGGTTTTCTGATAAATCAGTAAGTTAGGGTAACGTTGACCATATTGCATTCCCATTGAGAATACCTCTTATACTGGTGATTACTTTTATAATCACCATATATCTAATAGCCGGATAACCCATATTTCATGTCATATGTTAACTGCTGATGTACATATTACATCTAAATTTTGAAAAATCTTATGTATTTTGTATAATAGAAAAGAGGCTATATCGTGTAAGGAATTTTAAGTGATTGAAATTAAACGAACTATTTTTCAAGAGTTGATGGACTCAGCTGGTTCTTACCCAGTGGTTACAGTGATTGGCCCTAGGCAATCGGGTAAAACTACCTTAGTAAGAATGGCTTTTCCCAACAAGACTTACGTGAGTTTAGAAAATCCAGACATCCGCAGTTTTGCACTAGAAGACCCTAGGCAATTTCTTGAACAATATTCAGACGGTGCAATTATTGATGAGATACAAAGAGTTCCTAGCTTGCTGTCTTATCTACAGGAAATTGTTGATGCGCAAGACCGTACAGGGCTTTTTATTCTCACAGGTAGTCATCAGTTATTGTTACAAGAAGAAATTACGCAATCATTAGCTGGCAGGACGGGAATATTGCGATTATTGCCATTAAGTTTGCAAGAATTAGAACAAATAGGCATAAATCATAACTTAGATGAGCAACTTTTTTATGGGTTTTATCCTAGAATTTACAAGCATTCTATTCAGCCACAGCGTTTTTATCGTGATTATGTGCAAACTTATATTGAAAGAGATGTTAAATTGATGGTTAATATTAAGGAGTTGAATCAATTTCAACGATTTTTAAGTTTATGTGCGACTAGAATTGGTCAATTAATTGATTATACTCATTTGGCCAATGAATTAGGAATTTCTCGTCATACTGTGAAAACTTGGTTATCAATACTTAAAGCATCGTTTATTATCGATATGTTACCACCCTACTTCGAAAATTTAGGTAAGCGAATTATTAAATCCTCTAAACTGTATTTTAATGATGTGGGTCTTGCTTGCTATTTACTGGGAATACGCAGTGCAGAACATATTTTACATCATCCTTTGCGGGGAAGTTTATTTGAAAATTTGGTTATTAGTGAAATCACTAAACAACGGCTGAACAAAGGAGAAGAGTCATCGTTATATTTTTATCGTAACAATAATCAAGTTGAAGTCGATTTGATATTTCAACAAGGCTTGGATTTAATAGCAGTAGAGATTAAATCATCAAAAACATTCCACAAAGATTTTTTAAAAGGCTTGATTTATTTTAAAGAATTAGCAGCACAATATCAGGTCAAAGGATATCTTGTTTACAGTGGTGATCATGAGCAAAAGCTGGGAGATGTTCATGTGTTAAATTATAATAATGTAGAAAAAATAAACGAAGGTTGCTTTTAGGCTGCTTTCCAGTACAATCGGTTTTTAAATTTGTTAAGGAGTAATGTAATGGCTGAAACACCTTCTACTATGTTGTCACTGGGTACAAGTGCTCCAGATTTTCTACTCCCCTGCCCTATAGTAGAGAAAAAATATGACTGGAATGCAGTGAAGGGAAGTAAAGCAACGGTGGTTGTCTTTATGTGTAACCATTGTCCTTATGTTTTACATATTATTGACAAGTTGACCTCGGTAGCGAATGAGTATAAGCCCAGAGGAATCAATTTTGTTGCCATTAATGCCAATGATGTCGATAATTATCCCGATGATAGTCCCGAGAAGATGTGTTCACTGGTACGCAACTATCAAATATATTTCCCCTATTTGTATGATGAATCTCAGGAAGTCGCAAAAGCTTATCATGCTGCCTGTACACCTGATTTCTATGTGTTTGGCAAAGATGATAAGCTTGTATACCGCGGCCGTTTTGATGGTGCTACCCCAGGCAATCGAGTGCCTGTCACAGGGGAAGAGCTTAAAGCTGCTCTGGACGATGTTATCGTAGGCAGAGAGACTAGCTCTAATCAACGCCCCAGCTTAGGTTGCAACATTAAGTGGAAGTAAGTACATTGTTTAGCTAGCTGTAATTATTGGAGAGCTCTCCAACGCCGGTTTCTCTACCTCATTTCTACATCTGCTAGGAGAGCTCCATATTGTTGAGCGATTTTGAGACAATAAGTGAGATGCTTTATTTAAAGACTCATAGTCTTTATCTTCTTGTACAGTGACTTTTCTATCTCCGCTTGCTCTTGCTCCAATTTCTGGAGTTTTTCTAGAAAATATAGCCATTATATCTGAAATTAAATCTCCTAATAATTTCAGTATTGAAAAAGATGAAGGAATTTTATTAATCACTCTTTCTACTTCAAAACTGTTATTTTTGACAAATTCATCAAATTTATTATTTAGATTTTCAAAAGATTCCTTTAATTGATTAGAGTTAGCTTCTCCTTCTAATTTTACCAGAGAATTATAATCTGATTTAAAATCGTTAACTTGATTAATTAAAGATTTTAAAAATATTTTATCTTCATTATTTTCATTTTCTAAATGGCTGTAAACCG
>CAZSHR010000091.1:0-7112 GCA_964606725.1 uncultured Coxiella sp. | reverse complement strand
GAATCTTAATGTTATTAAGAGTAACTTACTTTGAATAATATGATCTGTGCATACCACAGTTGTTAAGGGGGCAGTGTTCGATAACTGGCTTAAGTCAATGGCAGTGTATATCCCCCCCCCTCTCAGCCTGATCCGTGCGAAACTCTTGGTTTATGTTTAAGAGGGCCAAAAGATGGAAATTTCCCTAGAGGGTGAGGCTATTATGCTAATCAAGCGTCTTTTTTATAAAAGGAATAGTTAGCCTGCGCTTTGCCATCAAAGCAGCATGGTCTAGGGTTTCGATGACATCAAGCAAGGCTTTCATGTTGTAATCGTAGCGTTGGCAAAGAAATTTTGCCGTTTGCCGTGATAATGTTAGTCCCCTACGGGCCAGGCGCATTTGCAGTGCTTGCGGTTTTTCTGCATCGCTTAACCCATCAACGCGCAGGGTGAGACCCCAAGACAAACGAGATTTTAAATCCGGTAACTCACATTGGGTTAAATAAGAAATTTTTTTCGCACCAATGACTAATCGAGAATTGCCATCATGAACGCGATTGTAAAGATGCAGTAATTGCTCTTCCCAAGCTGGTTTTCCTAGCACATACTCAATATCATCAATGCAAATCACATTGACCGACTCTAAATCCTGTAGAATCTCTGGTGTTAAGTCTGGTTCAGATAAGGGTAAGAAAATCGCATGCGCTTGTCGTTGAAAAGCCTCATGACAACAGGCCTGTAATAAATGAGTGATGCCAACATCGCCTTGGCCCCATAAGTAAATAATTCGTTCGCCGCTGCCCTTAAGTAGTTGCTTGAGGCAACGCAAGACTTGTTGGTTAGCACGGCTATCAAAGTTAGTAAAAGTGGCTTCATCACGTAAGGTAATTCCTAGTGCTAATTGTGTATTCATTTGTTAACCTGCTCTGATAGTGATTGCCAACCGTAGTGTAATTCTACCATCGATGTGTTTGCCTTATCATTACGATACAGAATAAAATGCCGGTTGTCTTTTAGCATTTGGATTAATGCAGGGGTTCCACCAGCGACACTGACACTTAATAACACCTCATTGGGATTCATTTTATCAACCTTAACATGGCTTACTGCAGGTAAATGCTGTAAGGCGGATAAGACGTTAGTATAGTCACCTAAGTTTGTGATATGGCTAATACGCAGTAGAATATGACTTTGCATCGCTTGACTAGTGAATGTGGCATATTGGTTGGCGAGTATTTCTAGAAACTGTTGCATGCCTGCATCTATGGCGCTTGCTAGATGACTGTCTGATGTTGGCCATTGTTGTTTGAACCAATTTTGCCACCATTGCCACTGTATTTGCACTGCTTGTGCGGTGTTTTCTGTTATGGTACCGCATAAGATATTGTGCACACCGTAGCGTTGACTAAGGTGTGTAAGTGCTTGCGGTGTTAGTTTCTCTATATCTGCTTGATCACTTAAATCCATAGCGGCTAGTAAAATTCGCAGCCCATAGCGTTCGGCGGTTTCGTGCAATGGCTTTGCCAACATTCGGTTAGCAATGTTTTGTGTTGATAAATTATTAATAATCACTAAGGTTAATGGGCGTTGTTTTTCTAGCCATACCGCTTGCCCTGCTTTGGCTAGTAGAGCATGTAGGCCGTGGTTATCAAAAGTCACTTCGAGTAATAAGTTATCTTGATCATTGCTATAGCGGTAATGTTGTACGTAGTCATGGATTTTGCTGAGGCTATTTTGCAATTGGGGTACGGTCATTACCTTGGGGTTGCCGCTTTGTTTTACCATGACCTCAGCGTAAGCTTGTAGCAAGGCTGAATTTAGGGCTTTTTTTGAACGATCTGCAACCACAATATGAGCTTGGTTGAGCGGCAAAGCACTTGCGTTATGGGCAAAGCTGAGCAAAAATAGTATTCCTATGAAGACATAGCGGCCTAGTAACACAAATAATCCATGGTTTTGTCGACTGATTGCGTTTAAATTATATAGGGCTTCCTTGTTCATCAAATAGCTGCAATAGCGTGAATACTTGTGCTTTCACGTTATCATAAGCACTTTTGCCATGCGAATTTCAGCGCTTTGACAGTGCTAAGTCTACGAAACAACGATCAAAGTTACCCTTAACTCAAGGCATTATACAAAAAAGAGGGCTTGTTGCGCAGTATAAGATAGAAAATTTACCCTAGTTTTGCTACCTTACGACAATCAAGCCTTTTTTGTCATAACACGTGAACTCGATCTCACGTTATAACAGAGCAAATTCCGATCATGATAAATAAAAAACCCACCTCCATGACCTATAAAGCAGCCGGTGTTGATATTGAACAAGCCAATCATCTGGTAAAATCCATTGCAAGCATGGCAAAATCCACACAGCGTCATGGCGTGCTCAATGGCATTGGGGGGTTTGGAGCGCTGTTTGAAGTGCCTGTTGATCGCTATCATCGTCCGGTATTGGTATCGGGAACCGATGGCGTCGGTACTAAGCTAAAGTTGGCTATTGATATGAATAAGCACGATACCATTGGCATCGATTTAGTGGCCATGTGTGTTAACGATATTCTTACCTTGGGTGCTGAGCCTCTGTATTTTCTGGATTATTTTGCCACGGGTAAACTGTGTGTTTCGCAAGCAGAAGCGATTGTAAGTGGTATTGCACAAGGGTGTCGATTGGCAGATATTGCTTTGATTGGAGGTGAGACCGCTGAGATGCCGGATTTATACCAGAAGAGCGACTATGATTTGGCAGGATTTTGTGTCGGCGTGGTTGAGAAAGACAAAATTATCGATGGTAGTGGTATTCAAGAGGGAGATCAGCTAGTTGCTTTGGCTTCATCAGGCCCTCATGCCAATGGTTATTCATTAATTCGTAATATTATTGCAGCCGGCGCACACTCATTAAGCGAGGAGATAGCTGGCAGTTGTTTAGGTGATATTTTACTGACGCCAACGACGATTTATACTAGGACGCTTATGCACTTATATCAATCTTTTGATTTACATGGCATGGTGCATGTGACCGGCGGTGGCTTATTAGAAAATCTTCCCCGTGTTTTACCCGAGACGCTTTGTGCTAAGATAAATAGCCAGAGTTGGCAATGGCCGCCTATTTTTCAATGGTTGCAAGAACAAGGAAATGTGGCGACCGAGGAGATGCTGCGTACTTTTAATGTGGGCGTTGGTATGGTGGTGGTATTGGATAAACACGATGTACCTGCTGTGCTAGCCGCTTGTCAGCAGTTGCAGCAAGAAGCTTGGCATTTAGGAGAAATTCAAAAGGCTTGTGACGCTCAGCAGGTTGTTTTCCGGTGAAGCCATTAGCGATTGTCGTTCTTATTTCAGGTAATGGTAGTAATTTACAGGCGATTATTGATGCCGTTGCACAAAAGAAAATACCTGTTGTAATTCGTGCGGTGATCAGTAATCGGGAAGATGCTTATGGCTTGCAGCGTGCGGCAGCGGCTGGGATCACAACTCATGTAGTAGCGCATCAGGATTTTGCTTCAAGAGAGGCATTTGATGCGGCATTGCAAGTATTGATTGATAACTATGCGCCTGACATCATTTGTTTAGCAGGGTTTATGCGTTATCTAGGCGCGGCGTTTGTAGATCACTACCCCAATAGGATTATTAATATTCATCCTTCTTTGTTGCCTAAGTACCCAGGTTTGCATACTCATGCCAGAGTGATTGCGGCAAAAGAGGCGTTTCATGGGGCAACCATACATATTGTAACGCGTGAATTGGATGCGGGGCCGGTGCTTATTCAGGCTAAAACCGCTGTTTTGCCGGATGATACGGTGCAGACTTTGCGTGATCGGGTTCAGCAGCTAGAGCATCGCCTATATCCAGAGGCGCTGAGGCAACTGGCACAAGCACCTAGGACTGTTTGACCATTTTTGATCTAGGTTCATCATAAACTATATGGTTCTGCCCGCATAACTTATAGCGAGAGTAGCTTGGCGCTAAGCTGCTGCAAGCGTTGCCCATAATTTCCAAGAATTTTGTGCTATGATTAAATCAAGGACATTCTTGAGCAACCAGCCGAAATCTACATAAGCGATTGTATTATCAGTGATTTTGGAGTAGATTGCTGGACTTGAAGAGTTAATTTTTATAGAAGGATGGTCATTATGGTTAAATCAGAACTCACCAATCGTATTGTAGAGCGTTTTGATGATGCGTTGTCGCATAGGGATATTGAAATGGGAATTAATGCCATCTTAGACCGCATGAGCGCAAGCTTGGTGGGGGATGAGCGCATTGAGATTCGAGGGTTTGGTAGCTTTAGCCTGCATTATCGTGCGCCGCGTAATGCTCATAATCCTAAAACAGGCGAAAAAGTTTATACTAAAGCAAAATACACACCGCATTTTAAACCAGGAAAAGCGCTGCGTGAGCGAGTTAACCAAAGCCGTCATCTTTGCTCGATTAAAGATAACAGTGATGAGGAAGAGCAAGAATAAAGTAAAGGCTCGCAACTACTGCCATTACCTTCTTGCGCTAGCTTGGTGCTTCTCTCGCGGCAGGCCTTGCGCACTACTAGGCTAGGCTTTTATTTTCAAAGCAAATTGATACAACTCACGGTGGCTCGCGTGAGTTATCTGTTGGGTTAATTTTACTGCTTGTTTCAGCGGAAGTTCCATTAGTAAGGTACGCAGAATGACTTCGCTTTGTGCATCAATCCCAACATGAGTGTGTTGATTGCCGGCGATTACGAGAACAAACTCTCCTTTTTGTTGTTCAGGATTATTATTAATAAAGGAGATAAGCTCACTTAATGGGGCGCGGTAAATTGTTTCATAGCGTTTGCTTAGCTCGCGTGCCAAGCAGATTTCTCGCTCCGCGCTAAAATGCACTAACATGCGTTCTAGTAAATCTAGAATTCGATGCACTGACTCGTATAATACCAATGTATAAGAGGCTTGAGCGAGTTGTTGCAAACGTTTATCACGCTTTTCTCCTTTACCAGGCAAAAAGCCAACAAATAAAAATTCGTTGGCAGGAATTCCTGATGCACATAAAGCGGTAATTGCTGCGCAAGCACCTGGGATGGGCACGATTTTGATTTGATGTTGTTGGGCAGCAACAACCAATGGGTAGCCTGGGTCACTGATAAGCGGGGTGCCGGCATCAGAAACTAAAGCGATGCTCTCGCCGCCTAATAGATTTTGTAAAATGGCTTGGCTGCGTTGTGCTTCATTGTGTTGATGCAAACACAGTAGCGGTTTTTGGATGCCAAAGTGGTTGAGCAGCTTTTGGGTATGGCGAGTATCTTCGGCAGCGATGCGGTCAACGCTTTTTAATACGTCTAAGGCGCGCAGTGAGATATCGGATAAATTGCCGATGGGGGTTGCAATGAGGTAGAGGGTGCTCATAGGTGTTTTTGCCCAAATGATTTTTTGTCGAACTCACGTTAATAGTAAATGAGTTAGCGGATTCTTTTCAAGTGCAGCGCAGGAATTTTAATGTTAACAATGTAATCATGGCGCTTGCAAGCAAGTGCTAAGATCGCTAACCACTTCTTCGGCTTTTTGGAAAAATCGTTGGCCATCGGCTTTTAATCGATCTGAGAAAAGATGATTTTTCTGCTTATCCCACGATACCAGACCTGCTAATAACAATAACGGCACAGGTAACAATGTTGGTGCTAGTGCAAAGCTGGTGATGCCGCCGATAATGCCAGTACAAAGTGCTAAATAAGCGATACGAATGGCCATCTCTTCACTTTGAAGGTTGTTAGTGAAAATTTTTGTGAATGGATTTGATAAGTTTTGTTGATTCAGATTTGCCATACTATGATTTCTTTCAATACTTTGTTGTTCTTTTTGTTGTAATGCATCAAAAGATTGTTGATCGGTTTCATTATATTCGCTAGTAATTGTATTTTTGCGTTCTATAAAATTTGAAATAATCTCCCGATCATTTTTTCCATAGATTTTTTCTTGCGCAAGTGATTTTTTGCAGTCATTTAACAATTCTTCTTTTAGAATCTGTAAAAAAACTTTCCCATCTAGAAAATCGCAATTATTTTCTAGTAGAGCAATTATAGTTGGCATTTTTTTGAAGATATCTGTTAATTTATGCATACGCAATGAGAGCGCATCAGCGAATCTTGTCTCGAATTGATCATTGCTGTCTGCGCCAATAATATCCTTAATTAATTGTTCGTTTAGTATTAGTCCTTTTAACAAATAAAAATGCACCCATTTTTGAAATTCTGGGTCTGTTCGCAAAGATTCAAGATATTTTATTTCTTGCGGGTTTAAATCTTTTTCAATCGGGTTAAAAGGTTCAAAGCCGCCGCCGCTTAAAAAGGGTAGGCGTTGAATAGCTACACTAGTGATAGAGTTAAACTGTTCTGTTTTGCTGGTATCTCTATAGAAAGCAAGATTGGGTGTTTCTAAGATTTCTTCTGGATTATTTGCAGCTTCTGTAACCTTATCAGCGATTGCTGGGATTTGCTCTAGTAACAAGAAAAACATGGATTGAGCAGGGTCTACTCGGAAAAATTTATTGTTAGCTATACCAAAGTTATCGCAATTAAGATCATTTTCTCCTAATAAAAATGCAGTGGCTATAAGCTTAGCGAATCCTCGTTTATCTTGGGTAATATAACTTGTTAAATTAGTGATGGTTTTAGCAGATTGGAACTTGGAATCGTATCGCGTCATTACGCCAATGATCTCACCGTAATTGCTTGTGGCTAGCACAGTCTCAGGTGCGAAATCTGCACCTCCTAGAAATCGATATAAGCGGGCGCAGAAAACTTCATTCTTGGCAGTGTTTGGATACTCATGTGGTTTAAATAAATAGACTCCACCTGTATCTTTGGTATAAACAGATTTGCCGGTTTTTTGCCTGATATCTGGTGATTCTGATTGGGTAAAACCACAGATTTCTATGCTCTCTACTTCTTCTTTCATACTTACCTACCTTAAAATGACTAAAAATAGAACAATCTAATTTAGTCGCATAATACTCTTTTATGGGGATATCATAACAAACTTTGACAGGGATTTGAATAAAAAAAAGCTTCTTTAATTTAAATTTAAGGTGAAAAAGTGTTTTTCGCTTGAGGGATGGTGCACGTGTTGAATTATGGCGTCCCCAAGGGGATTCGAACCCCTGTTGCC
>CAZSHR010000090.1:0-7313 GCA_964606725.1 uncultured Coxiella sp. | reverse complement strand
CTCCGCTCAGATGACCTTAGTCCTATTAGCATGATTTAATTTTTAAATAAGAAATAAGATAGTTTCTACTAGGAATATACTATTGTAATTCTTCCTAACTTGTAACATGATACAAAAAAATTTTGGCTAATTTATTTATAGCCACAACAAATTTTTCAGAGGGGCGGGGGGATGAGACCGGGTGCAGGTGTAGAAGAAACATCGGATTTTTTGCCGTATCTAGAAATTGATAGCAATAACAGAAAAAAGGCTTTTAATCGAATAAAGTTGGCTGTGATTAAATTGATCAGCAATGACGGTTCCTTTAACGATGTGATAAGCGATGAGGTTTGGAAATACTATAGTTTCATCGCCTTATTCGTTTCACTGGGATTCGAATGGCCAAGATTTTTTGGGGCTACGATTCAGAGCGTGGAAAATCACGAAAAATTTGAGCGCAAAACCAAACATGAACAAAAGCACAGCAGTGAGGTCGCTGCTGTTTTACCGCAAGGGCTGGTGGAAAATAGCACGAGCCAAACTATAGCAGAGCGAGATTCAATAGAGAGCAAGATGCACACTGCTATTAATGAAATTCCAAGCAATATTAGGCGTGGAGTTGTTTCAATTGTGAAAAAGGAATATGCTGACGAATTTCAAAATGAATATCAAATCTTTTACAATATAATCGCTAATCTTCCCCCGCGCGATCAGTTATTTGACATTGCGACAAGGTATTTTATGGAAGCTTTGATGGCAAGAATAGCTCGCCGTCATAGAGACCTCTTTGAGCGCGATAATGATACGGAATATGCGATATTGCTAGCTGTATTAAGAGAAATTTTTGATCCCATGATATCTTCTGCCAAGCAAAATCCACAAAACGTTATTAATCTGGTTAGCTCACATTTGCTAAACCTAAACCATATTCACCAAGGAAATTTTTTAAGAGTTTTATTTCGCGACCCCCCATCTGTCAAGACAGTAAACACAGCTTCGAGATACTTTGGTGATTCTTGTGTGGATTTTTTGCGGAACAGTGCATCCTTCAAGGCTGTAGGAACTACCAATCCTTCGCAACGGTTTAGTGATCAAGATTGTTTTTTGCTGCTGACTTTTTTCCGAGTATATGTGAATGAAATTATCATGAATTCATCGGCTGCAGACAGAGGAAATATTTTCACAGCTTTTACACATACGTTCAGTTTTGGCGATTTGTTAAGATGTCTTATGATAGTTTCGATGCTTGGTGCTTTACTTTCAAAAGCAGTTTTTTACGATGAGTCATTGATGGACTACTGTGTTACCTCATTTGCTATCTATTCATTTGTTCGTTTTATTCCAAGCAGTAACTTTACGAGCCTCAATCAGTTTCCCAATTTTGAGTTTGAAAGACAATTCAACTTTAGCACTATCGAGTCGCAAGAAAGTAGTAGCAGAAAAAATAAAAACCGTCACCAACCTCCAGTCAGAAAAAGAGCTTCGCATCACTATGGTCAGAGTGGTTTCCATAATGAAGAGAATGTTAGGAGAGAAGGCGATGAGCAGAAACCCAAAGAAACATCTGCCCCCATAGTAGATAGGCCAAATAATCAGAAAATGAATTTAAAATTTACAGCAGATGAAGGCAATAGAAGAATTTCTCTCCCTTATAGAAAAGGAGACACATACACTGAACAAAAAGACCCCATTTTCATGTTACTTTTGTTAAGTTCTGCTGATTCTAGTTGCAGAAGCTCTGTTACTAAAGTTTTTAATCTGTTCCTGATTAATAAAACCCAGTTGTTTTCAGATGAGCACCAGGAACAAAGGGATGCAGAGCAAGCTCGTTTTGTAAGACAGTTTTCTTATAAGGGTAATAGTGGTGATCCTAATGCTCTTGGAGTATTCAAACTTGATAATAATGAATTCAATAAGTACAAAAATAAGAAAAAAAGTACTCAAACATCGAGTGACGACTTTGGGAATGAGAGTCGCTTCAAAATTCAAATCGGATCTAAGCGCTTATTGTTTTTTGGTTCTAAAGTTGGAGGAAATGCCGATACCGTGTTACACCAACATGTTGCAACGTTTTCTGAAGATGGTCAGATTGAGTATAAAGAAACAATACCTAGTGCAAAATTTTCGCTAGCTTGATAATTAACGTGAGTTCGATGAAAAATTAATGTTGATAGAAGGAACTAGTTATTTTTACGCACAAATCTGCCTATTGTCGCTTATTTTTAAAGCAACCGTTAGCCGCAGGTATGCGACGCCCGAGCCTACACGGACGTATTAAAGGCGTGTTGCGTAAAAATAAGCGATAATAGGCAGAACCGATTGAAATAAAAAAAGATAACCGTCGAACTGACGTTAATTAAAACAAAAATTGGTAATAGATCGTTCTATCTAACTTTATGTGGCAATGATTTTCTTTTCAAGGGGACTGAGCTTTTGCAAAAGCTCTTGCCATGCACAGTGCCTAGTGTGATTCGGCTTAGCGTATTGCTAGGGTTTCTTACGCTTTTTCAATTGCTCAATAAGCAGGTTGCGTTTAAGTGCAGAGAGCCTATCAATAAAAACTTTACCTTGTAGGTGATCTAGTTCATGTTGAATGCACTTAGCCATAAAGCCATCAGCTTCAAAGTTTAGCGCTTGACCGTAGCGGTCTTGTGCACTTACTCTAATTTTCTCTGCTCTTTTCACTTTGGCATAAACGCCACGCTTAGACTCTGGAACAGCCAATGACATGCATCCTTCTTCCAAATTGGTTTCACCTTCTTGTGATAAAATTTGCGCATTAACAAGGCAAAGTGGTTGATTCTTGTGCTCGGAGAAATCAATTACGGTGATATGAGGGGGGTTGATGATATCTAGTTGTGTCGCAGCCAGTGCAGCACAATTTTTAGCAGCATAATGGGTTTCAAACATATCATCAATAATCGTTTGTATTGCGGCATCAAAGTTTTCAACTTTACATGCTTGGGTTTTCAGTCTTGGGTCAGGGTATTGTAAAATCTTCAAAATCGCCATGCATCTTACCTTACTCGTTGGTGCCGAGAAGAGGACTCGAACCTCCACGGGGTTACCCCCACAAGCACCTGAAGCTTGCGTGTCTACCAATTTCACCATCTCGGCCACTGAGCTTATTTATAGTTTTTGTCTTAATGGATGTCAACACAATAGGCTCTTCTATCAGCAAGCAGCGATTGCTATACTGCGTCTCTTGTTAATCAGGAGTATATCCATGACAGCTCAATGGGTGGTGGTGAAATTTGGGGGAACCAGCGTTGCCAGTGCAACCAGCTGGTTGAATATAGCACAGATTATCAGGAGTCACTTGGCCAGTGGTGAACGGGTTTTAGTGGTCTGCTCTGCACTAAGCGGTATTTCTAATCACCTAGAATCTTTGCTGACTAACCACACTGATGCTGATGAGACATTAGCAACCATTAAAACTCGCTATGAATCGCTGATGCAAGATTTGCAGGTAGATTGTCAAACGCATTTAAGCCAACAGTGGCAACAATTGCAACAGCTTATTGCAGCAATACAATTATCAGGGGCCACTATCCCTAGCAAACATGCAGAAGTGATGGCTTTTGGTGAATTATTATTGACGCATTTGGGGGTTGCCTATTTGCAACGCCAAGGCATAAATGCATACTGGCAAGATGCACGTGAATGCTTGCTGGCAAAAAGTCATGACAACAGCAATCACACCCAGGCATATTTAAATGCCCATTGTGATGCAGACTATGATGCAGAGCTGGTGAAAAGTTTAGAGGCTATGGATTCTGTAGTGGTTACGCAAGGATTTATTGCCAGCAACTATCGAGGTGAAACGGTGCTATTAGGGCGTGGTGGTTCAGATACTTCTGCGGCTTATTTTGCTAGCAAATTAGCGGCGTTACGCTGTGAAATTTGGACAGATGTTCCAGGCATTTACACAGCAAACCCTCGAGAAATTCCACAAGCACGTATGATTAAATCCTTGGATTATGATGAAGCGCAAGAGATTGCATCGATGGGGGCTAAAGTATTGCATCCTCGTTGTATTGCACCAGTGAGCTTAGCCAATATTCCCATTCATGTGCGTTATACCTTAAATCCTGAACGAATGGGTACAGAAATTTATACGCATCAAGATGAAAGACCTGCGCAGATTAAGTCAATTTTAATTAAACGTGATGTTATTTTATTATCCATTGAAACCTTGCAAATGTGGCAACAAGTGGGTTTTCTGGCAGAAGTGTTTCAATGTGTTAAGCGCCATGGAATTTCGATTGATCTCATTTCTAGCTCAGAAGCATCCGTGACCTTATCCTTGGATGTGAACACTCGTAGCCAAGAAAAAACTGTCTTGGATGCCTTGTTAGCAGACCTGAATCAATTTGCTAAAGCAACTATGATTATGCCATGTGCGTCGGTTAGCTTGGTTGGTCGCCATATTCGTGCCATTTTACATCAGCTAGGTGATGTGTTTACCGTTTTTGAAGAACAAAAAGTGTATCTCTTATCGCAAGCAGCAAATGATTTGAATTTAACTTTTGTGGTTGATGAGGATCAAGCATTACGATTGGCCATGAAATTGCATCGTCTTTTGATTGAGCAAAAACAACTTGGCGATCCTTTTCATCTGCCTTGGATAGAGGAATTTGGCGATTCGGCTGCTAAAACACACCATCCTTGGTGGATAGATAATAGAGATACTTTGTTGGCTTTAGCAAAGAAAAGTGGTACGCCAAGCTATTGCTATTCTCAACAGCAATTGCAGCAGTCTTTGACTAAGCTGTTAAGCTGTGATGCAGTGGATGCCTTTTTTTATTCAATCAAAGCAAATAATCACGCTGATGTGTTGCGTTATTTTTATGATTCAGGGTTAGGGTTTGAGTCCGTTTCGATTGAGGAATTACATTATTTACTCGAGTTGTTCCCAGAAATTGATCGTAAACGATTATTGTTTACGCCAAATTTTGCGGAAAAATCCGAATATCAGCGAGCTATTGATTTAGGAGTATGGATTACTATTGATAACTTATATCCATTACAAGCTTGGGGGTCTATTTTTTCAGGGCAGTCTGTGCTGATTCGTGTTGATATTGGTAGGGGCAGTGGTCACCATAAGCATGTGGTAACCGGTGGTGATCAATCAAAATTCGGTATTCCTTTAAAAGATTTAGCATCAGTTAAAAAAATAACAGAAGAACAAAATATTAAAGTGCTTGGGCTACACAGTCATGCTGGCAGCGGCATATTAGACAGCCAGCATTGGCAAGCTGTGTTTAGTGCATTAGCGCAGCTTGTTGAGGATTTCCCGACAGTTAAGATTATTAACGTAGGTGGTGGTTTAGGGATTGTGGAGCGACCAGGACAACAAGCATTGGATATGTCAGCATTAAATGCCTCCTTGCAAACTGTAAAAGCCAAGCATCCGCAATTGCAGTTATGGATGGAGCCTGGCCGTTATTTAGTAGCACAAGCGGGTGTATTGTTAACCAAAGTTACGCAGGTTAAGCATAAAAACACCTTGCAATTTGTCGGTGTTGATACTGGAATGAACTCCTTGATTCGTCCAGCGCTTTATGGTTCCTATCACGAAATTGTTAATTTAACGCGTTTACATGAGAAAAATGTATTACACGCCAATGTCGTTGGTCCAATTTGTGAAACCGGAGATACCTTAGGTTACTCACGTTACTTACCTTGCTGTGAGGAGGGTGATGTTATGTTGGTTGCCAATGTTGGCGCTTATGGATACACCATGAGTTCTCACTATAATTTACGCCAACCAGCAAAAGAGCAGATACTCGAGTGATAGTTAGCTGCAAATCTGTACGCAAAACTATTATACTGATGTAATTTTAGGTATAGTGTCTTTATGATCAAACCACTTTCACTGTACATAGGATTGCGTTATTTGCGTGCTAAACGGCGTACGCGCTTTGTATCGTTTATTTCACTAGTCTCCATGCTAGGGATTGCCTTAGGAGTTAGTGCCTTAATTACTGTATTATCAGTACTCAATGGCTTTAAGTATGAAATTTCCCAGCAATTTTTTTCCAGTGTACCTGCAATTACTATTTCTACCAATCATGATATTACACAGACTTGGCCATCATTGACTCAGGAAATTAAGTCGGTTGCTGGTGTGCAAGCTAGTGCCCCCTTTATCAGTGGTAAGGCCATGCTTATGCATCAAGGGGCCGTCAGCGGTGCTGAAATTATGGGCGTGTTGCCATTGGAAGAAAAGACCATTTCCGTGATCCCTAACAGCATGACTGCGGGTCAATTTACTTCCCTACAGGCAGGTAGTTATCGCATGGTGTTGGGCAGTAAACTTGCTGCTAACTTACACTTAGCGCTAGGAGATAAAGTCAATTTATTAACCCCACAGACCACTACCACACCTTTTGGTGTGTTGCCAAGGTTTCGTCAATTTACTGTCAGTGGTATTTTTAGAACTGGCAATGGTTTTGGTTTTGATGCAAATGTGGCTTATATTGCCTTTTTGGATGCCAAAAAGCTCTATCAAAATGTGCAAGGAGTGGGTGGCTTGCATGTTAAACTAAGCGATCCTATGCAGGCTCAGCAAGTTGGTATGTTATTGAATGCGATGTTGCCCAGCGGAGTTTATGCTAGCAACTGGACACAGGTGTTTGGTACTTTTTTCAAAGCGTTAGCAATGGAAAAAACCATGATGTTTGTGATTTTGCTGTTAATTGTCGCCGTTGCTGCTTTCAATTTAATTGCTAGCTTAATGATGAGTGTTAACGATAAACGGACAGATATTGCGGTGCTGCGAACCTTAGGTGCCAGTCCACGCAACATTTTATCGATTTTTATTATTCAAGGCGGCATGATTGGATTAATTGGAACCCTATTGGGAATTATTGGTGGTATTATATTGGCAATGAATGCCACTAGTATTGTGAATTGGATTCAGGAAGTATTGCAAGTACAGTTTATTTCATCGTCAGTATACTTTGTTGACTATTTGCCATCACGCTTAGAATGGCGTGATATATGGCATGTTAGCCTAGTTGCGTGGGGTTTAAGCCTTCTAGCCACTATTTATCCCGCTTGGGCAGCCTCAAAAACACAACCGGCTGAGGCTTTGCGTTATGAGTAATGTGCTAGAAACTAAAGATTTATGTAAAGTGTATCGTGATGTTGATGAAGATATTGTGGTATTAGACCAGTTAAATTTTTCAGTACAAAAAGCTGAAATGCTGGCCATTGTTGGCGCTTCAGGTGCAGGAAAAACCAGCTTATTACAGTTATTAGGGGGCCTGGATACACCCACTTCGGGTGAAGTTTGGGTGAATAATTGTTTACTTAATGCATTAAATGAG
>CAZSHR010000089.1:0-7326 GCA_964606725.1 uncultured Coxiella sp. | reverse complement strand
CAAAAAAAATATCATTTAAAATGCCTTATTTTTAAGATGTTTTGCTTAAATCATCCTTTGGATTTCCGAAAAAATCTGTGATAATCCAGCAGTTTTCTCAATAGCAATAGACAGATTTTTCCGAGAATGACGGAGATTAAATCACTGCATAGCAGCGCAAAAAGCCAAATCGTCAATTTACCATGCATCAGAGCATCAATAAATTATCTTACCAGCATGCGTTAGAATGACAGCAAATCCTCACTCGATTATACGTTAAAATAACGACCAATCATCGCCCCACCAACGCCCGTCATTCTCATGAAAATTTGTCTGCTAGACTTGAAAAGCATTATAAATCCTTACAAATTTTCATGGGAATCCAAAAAAAATATCATTTAAAATGCCTTATTTTTAAGATGTTTTGCTTAAATCATCAACGCGTCTTACGCGCTACTTAGTCCTTACTTTTTTCTGAGAAAAAATCCTTCACAGCATCAAACCAGTTTTTTGAGCGCGGACTGTGGCTTTTCTTATCCTTTGCTAGGGCATCAGCAAATTGTTGTAACAGCGTCTTTTGCTCCGCGGTTAATTTAACCGGCGTCTCCACGGTCACTTGACATAATAAATCACCAACACCACCACCGCGCAAAGCTTTAATACCTTGTCCACGTAAACGAAATAATTTACCGGATTGCGTTTCAGCAGGAATGGTTAAACGACTATGCCCTGATAAGGTCGGAATATCAATATCTCCACCTAAAGCAGCAGTTACAAAATCAATAGGCACCTCAGAATACAAATCCCTGCCATCTCGTTTGAAAATCAGATGTTCCTCTACATGAATTTGCACATACAAATCACCCGATTCTGCTCCATGCAAACCGGCTTCTCCTTTACCGCTTAAACGAACACGGTCCCCTGAGTCAACACCGGCCGGAACATTAACGTTTAAATCTTGTGTTTTCTCAATCCGACCCTGACCACGGCAATCGCGGCAAGGCTCTTTAATCACTTTACCTGCACCTCGACAATGCGGACAGGTCTGCTGCATACGCAAAAATCCATGATTAATATGTACTTGACCAACACCCGAGCAGGTTACACAATCTGTGGGCTTAGTTCCCTCTTTCGCACCACTACCGCCACAACTTTTACATTCCAACCAAACAGGAATCTCAATGGTCTTGGTAACACCGTGAAAAGCCTCTTCCAAGGTAATCGACAAATCGTAGCCTAAATCTCTGCCTCGCTGAGCACCACCAGACCCTTTGGAAGCACCACCTCCAAAAATATCACCGAAGATATTATCGAAAATATCATTAATATTGCCAAAACCCTGACCGCCACCGCCGCCACCACCAGCGGCATGCTGGCGCACACCATCATGACCAAACTGATCATATACCTGACGTTTCTGAGCGTTTGCCAATACCTCATAGGCTTCCTTGGCTTCTTTAAATTTGGCCTCAGCTTCCTTACTGCCAGGATTCCTGTCAGGGTGGTATTTCATGGCCAAGCGACGAAAAGACTTCTTAATATCAGTCTGCGTTGCGGTACGCGATACGCTTAATACCTCATAGTAACACTTTTGACTCATACCTAGGTTTACTTCTTATCATCGTCCTGAACTTCCTCAAATTCTGCATCAACCACATCCTCTTTATTGGCCGACTCGCTGCCTTGAGCATCCGAAGATTCAGATGAGGCCGCATTTTCTGCTCCAGCGGAAGCACCACCGGCAGAAGCAAGCTTGGTTAACAAAGCATTTAATTCATCTGTCTTGGTCTTGATGGCTTCTTTATCATCCCCTTTGATCTTCTCCTTCAGGTCAGAAACTATGGCTTCACCTTGCTGCTTATCATCAGACGGCAGTTTATCACCCAGCTCTTTGGCTGACTTCTCAAATGCGTGAATGGCCGCATCAGCTTCATTGCGAACAGACACTAATTCCTGAAATTTCTTATCCGCATCTTTATTTAACTCTGCATCTGTGACCATCTTCTCAATTTCTTCATCAGACAAACCGCTGGACGCTTTGATTACAATGGACTGCTCTTTGCCAGTGGCTTTATCTTTGGCAGAAACATGCAAAATTCCGTTGGCATCGATATCAAAGGTAACTTCAATTTGCGGTGTACCTCGTGGCGCTGAACGAATATCAGATAAATCAAAACGTCCTAAGGTCTTATTAGCTGACGCCATTTCACGCTCACCCTGTAATACATGCACAGTCACGGCGGTTTGATTATCCTCAGCGGTTGAAAAAACTTGATTTGCCTTGGTAGGAATAGTGGTATTCTTTTCGATTAACTTGGTCATCACACCACCCAAGGTTTCAATTCCTAGAGATAGCGGTGTAACATCCAGCAATAACACATCTTTAACATCACCCGAGAGCACGGCTCCTTGAATTGCTGCACCCACAGCAACAGCCTCATCAGGATTGACATCACGGCGTGCTTCTTTTTCAAAATACGCTTTGACGGCTTCCTGAACTTTAGGCATGCGGGTTTGACCCCCAACTAAAATCACATCGTTAATGTCCGATACATTCAGTCCAGCATCCTTGATCGCTGTTTTACAAGGAGCAATAGTACGCTCTACTAAGTCTTCAACTAGCGACTCTAGTTTGGCACGTGTTACTTTGATATTTAAGTGCTTAGGCCCTGTGGCATCCGCGGTAATGTAAGGCAAGTTTACATCGGTTTGCTGTGATGAAGATAACTCAATCTTCGCTTTTTCTGCTGCTTCTTTTAACCGTTGTAATGCCAGAGGATCATTACGCAAATCTACCGAAGACTCTTTTTTAAATTCATCAACGAGATAGTCGATTAAGCGTAAATCAAAATCTTCACCCCCTAAAAAGGTATCTCCATTGGTGGCTAACACTTCAAATTGATGCTCACCATCAACGTCTGCAATCTCAATAATAGAAACGTCAAAGGTTCCACCACCCAAATCATAAACAGCTACTTTACGATCACCTTTCTTTTTGTCCAAACCATAAGCCAAAGCAGCAGCAGTAGGCTCGTTGATAATACGTTTAACCTCTAAACCCGCAATTTTACCAGCATCTTTGGTCGCTTGACGCTGTGCATCGTTAAAGTAAGCCGGCACGGTAATCACGGCAGCATTAACTGCATGGCCGAGATAATCCTCAGCGGTCTTTTTCATCTTCATCAATACCTGAGCTGAAACCTGCTGCGGTGCTAATTTCTCATTTTTAGCCTCAACCCAAGCATCGCCATTATCGGCTGCAATAATCTTGTAAGGAACAATTTTAATATCTTTTTGCACCACTTTTTCATCAAATTTACGACCTATTAAACGTTTGATTGCATATAGGGTGTTTTTGGGATTAGTGACAGCTTGACGCTTAGCTGATACGCCAACCAACACTTCGCTATCTTCCGGATAAGCAACAATCGAAGGCGTTGTGCGCCCCCCTTCTGCATTTTCTATGACACGAACTTTACCACCACTCTCCATCACGGCAACACAAGAATTGGTAGTTCCTAAGTCAATTCCGATGATCTCACTCATTGTTAACCCTCTTTGTTCTTTATTTTTGTTAATTATTTAGTCTTTTTAAAAGATGCTCACTGTCATAGATGGTGACGCTGGCCTAGGATTTCAAGTGCTACTAGCCGGCAACGATTACCATCGCTGCACGTATAACCCGTCCATTAAGTGAGTAACCTTGCTGTAGTACCTGTAAAATCGTATTGTTGGCTGCTTCTGGCACTTTCTGCATGGACATGGCCTCATGCAACTCTGGATTAAAACTCTCACCCACTTCTGGCGCGATGCGCTCAACACCGTTCTGGCTTAACACTTTATGTAACATATCTAGTGTTAGTTCTATGCCATTGATAATACTCTGAGAATCGACATCGGTTTGCTCTTTAGAGTTTTCCAAACCACGAATTAAACTATCTGCCACCGGCAATAAATCTTTTAACAGCTTCTCACTACCAAATTTATGCGCGTTCATGACATCACGCTCCAAGCGACCACGAACATTGCGCAATTGTGCAGCCATACGAAGTTCCGCTTCTTTATGTTCCGCTAACTGCTGTTTTAACGCGGTTATTTGGTTGTCTTGCTTGTCTTGTTCGCTGCTGTCATCCACTTGCTCTGCTGGAGAATCTTGCTCCACCTCTTCTTGTGATTTAGCAAAATTTTCCCATTTATTATCGCTATCAACGCTTGCTGATTCAGATTTCTTTGCTGACATAAGTCCACCCACTTTGATAAATTATCAGTTAAGCTCCAGACTATATGAGTATTCTCGCCAAAATCAAGAGCCGTTTGCCCATAATCACCCAAAATGCTATCCTCATGCAGGCTTGACGTTATTAAATGGTTCAAAAAAAACTCATGGAAAGGCAAAATTTTCATAAAATTGCGCTCATAGGGCGGCAAGGTATCCCGGGTGTGGTAGAGACCCTAGCGGCTCTCATCAAGCACCTGAAGAACAACCAACGAGAAGTGGTACTAGAAACCGCAACAGCTCAACTTATCAAGCAAACTAACATCACCACGGTAAGTACCCAGGAAATACAGCAATACGCTGACTTGATTATTGTAGTCGGTGGCGATGGCAGCCTCTTAAATGCTGCACACATTGCCACTGAAAATCATCTCCCCATCTTGGGGATTAATCGCGGTCGCCTTGGCTTCTTAACCGATATTCATCCAACACAACTACAAGATATTCACGCTATTTTAAACGGTCACTACCAAATTGAAGATCGCTTTTTGCTACAAGTGACGTTAAATAACTCCATTGACTCATTCAAGCATTTAGCACTCAATGATGTGGTGTTATTGCCTGGTGATGTAGCGCATATGATAGAGTTCGATGTATTTGTGGATGAGCAATTTGTCTGCCATCATCGCGCTGATGGCATGATTATTGCCACACCAACAGGCTCTACTGCCTATGCCTTGTCCGGCGGCGGACCCATTCTTTATCCCAGCTTAGAAGCCATCGTTATGGTAGCGATGTTTCCACATACGCTAAGCAGTCGCCCAATCGTGATCAGCAACACCAGTACAATCCGCATTCATATCAGTGCGAACAACCAAAGCTCACCCTACTTAAGCTGTGATGGGCAAAAACGCATTGCCATTAGCTCAGGAGAGAGCTTAAACATCGCAAAAAGCGCAAACTCACTGCACCTTGTACACCCTAATAGCTATAATTATTTTAATACCTTGCGAGAAAAGCTCAACTGGGAGCAACAAGCAAAACGATCAGAAACCTAGTGTCACCATGCTAAGCGAGATTTATTTAAAAAATTTTACTATTGTCAAAGAAGTAAGCCTAAACCTGAAAAGCGGCTTGTCCGTCTTAAGTGGTGAAACGGGTGCCGGTAAGTCGATTATCATCGATGCGGTTAGCCTGTGTTTGGGTGCACGGGCAGACTACTCTGTCATTAGACACGGGCAAACACAATGTGATATTAGCCTGTGTTTTGATTTAAGCAATCTTGTATCAGCACAACAATGGTTGATCAAGCAAGGATTTGATCATGAAGGCGAGTGTATTATCAGCCGCAGCCTGACCAAAACCCGCTCGCAAAGTCGCATTAATGGCAGGCCCTGCTCTTCTTATTTGCTACGTGAATTAGCCGAACAACTGATTGTAATCCACGGTCAGCATCAATCACAATCACTATTACAAAGAGAGCAACAGCAACAGTATGTCGATGATTATATCAATCAACCCAAGTTACTCCAGACTATTAGCAGCATTTACCACACCTGGCGTGACAATCAATCACGCTTGCAGGAATTAAAGCAGCTTACCGAAGAGCGTGAAAAGCAATTAGATTTTCTCACCTACCAGCTCAACGAATTAGAATCACTGCATATAAAAGATAATGAATGGGAGTCACTACATCAAGAACATCAGCAATTACATCAAAGTGATGCTGTGATGGCAGCACTAAACCACAGTTTAGCCTTAACTGCCGAACAAGACCATGCCGCCTTATCACAACTAGAACAAGCACAACAACAATTACAAAAAATCCCTGTAAAAGCCGATGCGATAACAAGTGCATTAACCTTATTAGATACAGCAAGCATTCACCTGCAAGAAGCTAACAACGAGCTTTATCACTATCGCGAACAATTCAACAGCAGCCCTGAGCGTGTCAATGCCGTTGAAAATCGCTTAACACAGCTCAGCGATATCGCACGCAAACACCATACCAGCCCAGAATTGTTACCCAAGGTCACAAAAACATTACAGCAGAGAATTAGCGAGTTGCAACAAAGCGATGCACAAATAGCTGCCTTGGAAAAAGAACAAGCCGCGTTAGTGACCCAATATCAGCAACAAGCACAACAACTTAGTGTGTTACGAAAAAAGGCAGCAAAAGACATTAGTCAGCAGATTACGCAGTACATGCAACAATTAGGCATGCAAGGCGGTGAATTTACCGTTGTCTTTGAAGAGCAAAGCGATACCCTGCATGCAACAGGACAAGAAAAACTAGCTTTTCATGTAAAAACCAATCCAGGCCAAATGTTTCAAGCACTCGCCAAAGTGGTCTCTGGAGGAGAATTGTCGCGCATTAGCCTTGCTCTGCAAACTATTATTGCTAGAAAAGACAATATCCCCACTTTTATTTTTGATGAAGTCGATGTAGGCATTGGAGGGAAAACCGCGCAAATGGTAGGAGAGTTGCTACGTAATCTTGGCAAAACTGCCCAAGTATACTGTATCACTCACTTAGCTCAAGTTGCGGCACAAGGGCAACACCACTATCAGGTAATTAAGTCAACAACAAAAGACGATACTTACACCCATATTAACGCCTTAAATTCACAAGAACGTGTGAAAGAATTGGCAAGAATGATCAGTGGCAGCCGTATCAGCCAACAAACACTAGCACATGCCAAGGAATTACTTACGCACTGATAAGGAGTTACCATGAAAAAAACACTGACGATTATTCTACTTATTGCAGCAACGATGAACATAGCCTGTGCTGATGAAGCAACACGACTGTACCCACATGGCTGTCGGCAACTAGGCTTTGCTTTTGAGAACGAGCAACTGGTATTATCACGACTTGAAAAAGGACAAAAAGAAACACTGTATTTAATCTACAACAACTCACCTGATGAAATCGTATTACAGACAGACCCTGAAGCTAGTTATTTGCCTGATTTTAAAAAGACCCTGGAACCCTACCACTGGGCAGCGTTTTCGCGCTTGTATCAGTCGGTTAAATTCAATTGTCGCTTAAGCCCAATGCATTACCGCTATAAGGATACAGTCGATTGTAGCAAAATACTATCCGTATTTAATTATAATAGCGCAAAATT
>CAZSHR010000088.1:0-7355 GCA_964606725.1 uncultured Coxiella sp. | reverse complement strand
GGTTATTATTAAGCATCTGGTTAGAAAATTCGTTTAATGCTTTAATCTTTTCATCTATTGTTTTCGAGCCTGAGTTAGAGTTGTTAAGAAAATAATCTCTTAATTTTTCTAATAAATTTCTTTGTACCTCAAGTTCTAAATTCGATACATTTTGGTGTTGAGCGGATGAATGATAACCATTTTCTTTTTCCATGTTTTCTTTTATAACTTTTAGGGCAGCAATAACGTGTGGTGGTAATGGCTTTTGTGACTTCTTTGTTTCTACATTTGGTTTCATTGGTGTATTCTCACTTTTCTTTCATTTATGTACAACTTCCTTATGGCACAAATACTTTATTCGTAAACATAACGATATAATGCATTAGAAATCTTAAGGTAAAATTAAAATACTAGATATTTTTACAATTATTCGTAAATACTAAGTAAGAAGTACTGGATTTGTTCATGATATTACCAATAAAACTGGTCTTAAACGGCTATTCTAAGTGATTGATTGCTATTTGATTTACGCTATACTTATTCCAAGTGCGGAGTGTATCTGCTTGTAAATCAATGATTTAACTTAGTTTATAATCCTGAATGATTAGGGGGTGATTAGCATGTCAGTAGTTGCTGCAATACAAATGCGTTCATCATCCTCTGTTGCGGATAATTTGCGTCTGGCACAGTCACTGATAGCACAAGCAGCTCATCATGGTGCTGTCCTAGCTGTACTTCCTGAGATGTTTGCCGTGATCGGCAATTCAGCTGTACACCAGGCCAAAGAGCCGTACGGTGCTGGAAAGATTCAAGATTTTTTATCAAAACAGGCACGTAAGAATCACCTTTGGATTGTTGGTGGAACCATTCCTATCTCTTGTGAAGATGACTCAGCGAAAATCAGAGCTGCCAGCATTGTTTATAACGATAGCGGTGAAAGAGTAGCGCGATATGATAAAATTCACTTATTCGATGCGAGTATTTCAACACAAGAGTCCTATCGTGAGTCTGACCGAACACAAGCTGGATCGCAGGTGGTGGTTGTCGATACTCCATTTGGCAAGCTGGGCTTGGCAGTTTGCTATGATATTCGTTTTCCTACTATGTTTACTGAGCTATTGCGCCTAGGAGCAGAATTTATTACTATCCCTGCCGCATTTACACTAAAAACCGGTGCGTCACATTGGAAACTTTTGGCCAGAGCCAGAGCTGTAGAAACATTTTGCTATGTAATTGGCGCTGCTCAGGAAGGATATCATGGCGATGGCAGATGGACTTATGGCCATAGCTTAACGGTTAATCCTTGGGGTGAGATCATAGAAGAAGTGACAGAATCTGGTAGTGGCATTGCTTATGCACAGATTGACTTGCAAAAACTTCATAACATAAGAAAGTTACTGCCAGGCCAAACAATTCTCCGGTAATTCTCCATAAGGTACAATCCCTAGGCACGGCGCATTAATACGAGATTGTATGGACTCAATGTTTTGCAAAGCACAAGGCATGTCATCGCTTGTGGGAAAGTTGGCAATCCAGCCCCATAACTTTAGCCCTGCCCTGTGAATTGACTCAGCTGTTAATAGCGCGTGATTAATACATCCTAAGCGAATGGCAATTACTAAAATCACCGGTAAATTCTCACGCATTGCAAAATCTGCAAAGGTTTCTGTGCTGTTAATTGGTACTAACCAACCTCCAGCTCCTTCAATTAAGCATACTTGCTCACTGAAAGGGGTATGAATTGCAGAATGTAAGTCAGCAAGCGATAAGCATTTGCCCGATTGTTCAGCAGCAATATGTGGCGCAATGGCTGGTTTAAAAGCAATTGGGTTAATGACTTCATAGCTATGATAAATGCGATTGCTTGCTTGCAATATTAATGCATCTTGATTGCGTAATCCATGTTTAGTTTCTTCACTTCCTGATGCAATAGGTTTTATTCCTAGAGTAGAGAGTCCTTTTTGCTCTAAATAGCGAATAATGCCAGAAGTTATATAGGTTTTACCGACATTGGTATCAGTTCCAGTGATGAAAATTTTTAGTGTTTTCATAGTTTTCTTAAAATTAAAAAGTAGATTTTAAAGCTAGCGCTTGTTAGTGAGTTATTAATTTTTTCTTGCTTTTTGGTTTTTAATTTCTGTGGTAAATAATAAAAAGCACCTGTTTTCTTTAAAAATCGCAATAAGCCAAATTGATTCTTGTATTTTTCCTGATAAATTTTCTCTTCACTTTGGCAGATAGTAACAGGAAATTTACGTAGTTGATGCATTATTTCGTTTGCTGATAAAAAGTGATTAATATTATGTGAATGAGCCAGCTCTATTAATGTGCCAGCAATGGGAAGGCTCATGGCTAATAATCCTCCTGGCGCAGTAACACCCAATAACTCTGTCAGGCTTGATGAAAAATCGAGACTCCACTGCAAGCTCATATTAGAAAAAACAAGATCAATCTGCTCTGATGCAAAAGGCAATGCATCAAAATCAGCGCATAAGCGTTGTACTGCTATTTTTTTATCTTGCTGATATTGAGATAATAAGCGATCAGCGAAATCAACCAAGTAATAATTTGCCTGAGGATAATATTGTGCTAGCTCTTTGGTTAACATTCCTGTTCCTGCGCCAATATCTGCAACTTGTTTAACACAATCGCAGTGGTCAAGTAATTTATTAATCAGTGTTTTACCAATGCGATATTGTAGTTTGGCAAATTGATTGTAAGAATCTGCTGCTTGATTAAAGCAATTGGCAATGCCTTTTTTGTGTTCTTTTATCATTATAAGTAATCGCTGATCCACTCTATTACAATGTCTGTATCTGTCCAAGGCAGAAAATGTCCAGCATTTTTTACTAGTTTTGTTGCTGGTAAATGATTGTTGGGTGTTAAATGATCTGTATCACCGATGCAAAATGCAGTAGGACAGTTTACCTCACTTAAATTATTGCTCAGATCAGTCTTTGCTAGCGCAGTTAAGCCATTAAGCAAGGAATTTTTTTGTGCAAGGCCATAGTCAATAAGCTGTTGCTGTAATGTTTGATAGTGGTGTTTTTGTGTTGTTGTGCTTGCTAACCCTGATAAAATAAACGATTTTAAGGCTTTTGTAGGATATTCTGAAACTTGATGATAAAAGCGCTGCCATTCAGCGAAGCTGACACCTTGCCAAGTGACTTTTTCTACAAAGCAGGGTGTGCTGTTTACTAGTAATAAATGAGAAACTCGGTCAGGGTAGCTTAAAGCCACTTGTAAAGCTAGCAACCCTCCCATTGACCAACCAAGGTAAGCGGCTTTTGGGGGTAAATACGGCAATAATAGTTTGATATTTTCTTGCAAAGACGATGAAAATATTAAACGTTGACTAAGTCCAAATCCAGGCATGTCTATCAAATGCAATTGGTAATGTTCTTGAGCAGCAGCTACTAACTTGGCCCATATGCCACTATGAAATGCCCATCCGTGTAGTAAAACAATCGGTTTTCCTTTACCGATGATTTGATAATGAATGCTCATAATTTACTTTAACTAACTCAAGTAATTTGTTAATCTGTTTTTCATTGTGCCGGCAAGACAAACTAATGCGCAAACCACTGAATTTTTCAGGAACGGATGGAGGACGCATTGCGGCAACTGTTATTGCTTGTTGTAATAATATTTCATGTAAACGCTGTGTTACTGCAGAGTTTCCGATGATAATCGTTTGTATAGGTGTTTGTGATGCAGCTAATTTAAGACCTAGACTGTGTGCTTGCTGTTTGCAGTATTGTACCAGTGCTTTGAGTTTTTCACGACGCCAACTCTCTTTTCGAATAATCGATAAACTGGTTAGCACAGCGGTAGCTAATGCAGGCGGTATAGCATGTGTATAGGTATAAGAGCGTGCAAATTGCACGAGATAATCAATTAACTGTTCTGAGCCAGCAACAATGGCTCCCATTACGCCAAATGCTTTTCCTAGTGGGCAAACTAGTACGGGAACATCGTTTTGTGATAAGGCAAAATGTTCTAAAGCTCCTGCGCCATTTTTACCTAGAACACCAATACCGTGCGCATCATCTACCAATATATCAGAACAAATTTGTGTACATTGCGGCAAATCAGCGATATCACCCAGGATACTGAAAACACTATCAGTAATCATAAGATGTCGTTTATCAGGGTTTTTATTAATTAATTTTTGTAAATGCTGGTAATTTTGGTGTTGAAAACGTTGCCAAGCAATGCCACTTAATTTTGCACCATCGATTAATGAAGCATGAGCATATTTATCCAATAGAATATTATCGTATGCATTTGCTAGTGCACTGATCACACCAATATTGGCCATGTAACCACAAGAAAATAATAATGCTTTATCGCGCTTTAAAAAATCGGCAAAAGCTAGCTCGACTTCTTGATGAATATCACGGTATCCTGAAACCAGTTGTGAGGACATGCCCCCTACTCCGTAACGTTTAGCACCAGTAACAAATGCTTTAATTACCCGTTTATCTTGGGCAATATCCAGGTAGTCATTGCTCGCAAAATTCATCGCTATCGCCGTAGAATTATTGGTGCTAAACACATAACGTTGCCGGTAAAGCGATTTTTCCTGTTGCTCTTGTAGTCGTTGCTGCAACTGGTAGTGCATTAGCTAACCATTTCTTCATTAGTTGCATTGGGATGTGGCATAGGTGCCAGCCCCAAACGAGCAAATAATGCTAAATCTTGACGGGTATCGGGATTCCCTGTGGTTAGCAGTTTTTCACCATAAAAAATCGAATTAGCCCCTGCAAAAAAGCATAGCGCTTGCATTTCATCAGACATTGCTTCACGACCAGCTGATAGTCGTACCATGGCTTTAGGCATCATAATGCGAGCAGCAGCAATGGTTCGTATAAATTCTATGGAATCAATGGCTTGTTGGTTTTCTAATGGAGTGCCTTTAACAGCTACGAGCTGATTAATTGGCACACTGCCAGGATGCTCAGGTAAATTTGCTAATTGGCACAGAAAAGAAATGCGATCTACTCTTGACTCGCCTAAGCCTACAATACCACCACAACACACTTTAATTCCAGCTTTGCGTACGTTGGCTAGTGTGTCTAGGCGATCTTGATAACAGCGTGTCGTAATAATTTTTTCATAATATTCTGGTGAAGTATCGAGATTATGGTTGTAATAATCTAAACCTGCTGCTGCTAAAGCATCTGCTTGCTCGTCATTTAGCATGCCTAAGGTCATGCAGGTTTCTAGACCTAAGGCTTTTACTTGCTGAATAATGTCGATTAGTTGCGGCATTTGCGCTTTGGGAATAGATCGCCAAGCGGCCCCCATGCAATAACGCGTGGCTCCCGCTGTTTTTGCTTGCTTAGCATTGGCAACAATATTTTCCACCTCCATTAATTTCTCTTTTTTTAATCCGGTATTATAATGTCCGCTTTGCGGACAATAAGAGCAGTCTTCAGGGCAGGCGCCAGTTTTAATGCTCAACAGCGTACTGGTTTGCACTTGATTAGGGTTAAAGTGTTCCCTATGTATACACTGAGCTTGAAATAAAAGATCATTAAAGGGTTTTTCAAAAAGTGTTTGCACTTCTTCTTGAGTCCAATTGTGGCGAATATTGCTCATAAAAAATCCTAGCATTAGTCATTAATCTACATTATGATAGGCGCCGCTATTTTTCTGTCAACTATTATTAGGCTAATAAGGTTAACAACATGTCAGTGGTTGTACAAAAGCAAGGGTTTTTATGGCATCCTTGCTCACAAATGAAAGACTATGAGGACTTTCCTGCGTTAGAAGTGGTTAAAGCACATGGTAGTTACTTATTTCTAGCCGATGGACGCACTGTCATTGATGCGATTTCTAGTTGGTGGTGCAAGTCATTGGGACATGGACACCAGCGTATTAAAGCAGCACTATTGCAGCAATTAGAAAAGTTTGAGCATGTCATTCTCGCTAATACTATTAACGATACCATTCATGAACTGTCTGTATTATTATCACACTTAACTCATAGCTTGTCTAAAGTGATGTATGCTAGTGATGGCTCTTGCGCGGTTGAAATGGCACTGAAAATGAGTTTACATGCGCGCAAAATTCAAGGGCAAACCCAACGCACTCGCTTTATCACTTTAAAAAATGGTTACCACGGTGAGACAAGTGGCGCTCTGAGCGTCAGTGATGTGGGTCTGTATCGCTTGCCTTACAAAGAGTTGCTTTTTGACCCGATTGTGATTGACTGCATTCCTTATGTTAGTGGTCAAGATGATCCTTTATGGCATGATTGCACTGCTATCTGGCCGCAGGTGAGCGCACAGTTGCAGCCTTATGCGGAAACAGCGACAGCATTAATTCTAGAACCTGTTGTACAAGGTGCTGGTGGTATGCGAATCTATAGCCAAGATTTTCTAAGTCGTTTACGGCGATGGTGTGATAACCATCAGGTGCATTTGATTGCCGATGAAATCATGACAGGATTAGGTCGTACCGGCTTACCGTTGGCTTGTCAACACGCCAACATCGAACCTGATTTTTTGTGTTTATCAAAGGGATTAACATCAGGTTGTCTGCCTCTAAGCGCCATGTGTACCAGTGATGCAATTTATCAACTGTTTTATGATGATTATGACACTTGTAAAGCCTTTCTACATTCGCATACGCATACGGGTAATGCATTAGCTGCCAGTGTTGCGATTGCTTCTATCAAGACCTTAGCAGAGGAAAATATTTACCAGCATGTGCAGCAAATGGAACGACAAATGTCCAATATGATGCGGGAAATTGCCGAAGAGACGAAAAAACTGTGTAATATTCGTTATATCGGAGGAATTGTTGCTGCTGATTTAGTGGTACAAGACCCCAAGCAACGGGCTGGCTATGCTGTGTATCGTAAAGCTGTTGAGCTTGGAGCCTTATTAAGGCCCTTAGGAAACACCATTTACTGGTTACCGCCGTTGAATACCGATGAGACTACCTTGCGTAAATTGCAGGAAGTTACGCAGCAGGCCATAATCGAGGCGCTTTGATTGCACAAATTTTATTCTTAAGTCATGTCAATTCCCACATGCCGAAAAAGCGATTATACTTTGTGATCAATTATTCGAAGAACTGAATAAAACATTTCTTTGTGCAGCGTTACTCCCTATATTAAGGCTGCCGCGTGCACACATTGTATTCCATTAAGAATTAAAAAAACTGATAAAATACTCAGGAGCCTAATAAATACTAG
This sequence comes from uncultured Coxiella sp., assembly GCA_964606725.1. Taxonomy (GTDB): domain Bacteria; phylum Pseudomonadota; class Gammaproteobacteria; order Coxiellales; family Coxiellaceae; genus 2-12-FULL-42-15. The sequence continues at coordinate 169 of CAZSHR010000088.1, read as the reverse complement.
AGCTTGTTTAGAATATATTCGCCCCCTTTGTTTTTGAACTGCGGTATGCACAGATCATATTATTCAAAGTAAGTTACTCTTAATAACATTAAGATTCGGTAGAGATAAACAGGTAATTGTAAAAAAATCACCCCCTTAACAAACTGCGGTATGCACAGATCATATTATT
>CAZSHR010000087.1:0-7376 GCA_964606725.1 uncultured Coxiella sp. | reverse complement strand
AAAATCGCCTAAGATAATCGATTTCTTATCGTTGACCGAATGCGTGTGCTTCATAAAGTAGACTCCTGAAATTGATGGCACCATTTTTCTGTTTGTTCATTGAAATCTTGAATTTGCTGTTTATCTTCAAACATTGTCCAATGCCCTCCTAAAGTATAATAAAGTTGCGTTTTCTTTGCCAGTTTAATATTATCAAATAGTGTTAACGATACACGGCAATCGTATAAACCGATGAACCATAGGATAGGAAAATTCATAGTAATCAATTGATTTTGGTAGTCACATTGGGTAGCAATTGACAATAAATAGTGACTTAACATGTCGGTATTAATTACTATAGTAACTTTTTCTGTTTGGTTGTTATCTTTAACAACAGGGATAGTGTAAGGATGCCATAATTTTGTGACACACGCATTTTTATTCTGCCAAAACTTCTTATTTTTCCATAAAATTGGCCCCATACTGACATACCAGGAAACAATATCGTTTGATGATTGTTGCCTGTTTTGATAGTCATAATAATCTCGCCAACGCTCGTTATTACCATCGGATGCTTCATAACCAAAATTAGCATTGAGATATTGTTCTTGATAGGTCTTTAGTATTTTTCCGTTAAAATGTGGCGGTGTACCCACATTAATAACGCCGTGTACGTGATCGGGATAGGTTTTGGCATATTCCATCGCTAAATAGCCGTAGGTTGAATGCCCGAAAGCCACAATTTTATGATAGTCATGTCCGTATTTTGTTTGGAGTTGGGCGCGAACTTGCTCTATGTGCTTGACCATGCTGAGTAGAGTGAGTTGCTTGATATATGTTGAATCGAAATTGGTATTTGTCCAGTATAAATCAATCAAAATTAGTCGAAATTGTTTAACAAAAATTTTATCAAAATAGTGGCTGGACAAACCAAATACTAAACAAGGTAGTCGATTATCCGATGGACTTACTTTCTGCGCTAAAATGGATAAGGCTTTGCCTTCAAATGTAATAGAGATGGATTCAAACATATTACTGACTCCTTAACAGGTTAATGGTGTATGATTTAAATGACTTAAGTCTTGTCCTAGTAAATCACATAATCTTGCTACATGATCAGATGTCATGAGTGTTTCATGATTTCCTGGTACAAGATAACGTGTTACTCGTTTGTGAGTATACGTTTGCCAGTGGTTGTAAGTGTCATCAATGGATTGATATTCTGGAAGTAGGGTGCTTGCTTTGTAGAGCGTTAATGCACTGTTTAGCGGTTGTGGTCGATATTGAGCTAATAGCTGCATTCTCGACCATTGACATTTGAATAACTGATGGGTATCGGTGAATCCTGATTGATGGCATTGTTTGACGAATTGCTCAAGCTGTCTTTTCATTGCGATGGAAAAATGCGATTGATCGAGGGATAGATCACTGCAACTGGCCCAACTATCGATTAAGCCGATAAAACCCACATCCTGATGGTTTGCAAGTAATTGCTGTGCCATTTCAAAGGCAACATTGCCACCAAAAGAATATCCGATCAGAAAATAGGGCGCAGGGGCGAGTTTTTTTATGCAGTCACAGTAATACTTAGCCATTGCCTCCAAACTAGCAAATGCATAGTTATTTGAGCTAAGTCCTTGATCTTCAATCGCGTAAATTTTACCGCCATAGTTTAAACGTGAGGCCAGATCGTGATAGCAAAAAATAGTTCCTCCCACGGGATGCACTAGAAATAAAGGCGGTTTCTCGCCTTTATCTTCTAGTAAAATCACAGGAGTGTTAGCTGGAGCAATGGGTTTACTGGATGATTGCAATTGTGCCAGTAAATTGGCCAACGTATCTGCTTGGTATAGGTCAGATAGCGTTAAGGTTACCTGATAATTTTGTTTGATTTGAGATAGTAGAGTTAAAGCCATTAAGGAATTTCCTCCTAAGTCGAAAAAGTTATCTGATAAAGTAACGTGATCCAAACCCAGTAAGTTGCTAATAAGGTTTTCAAACGACTTTTCTGGGTGGATTTTTTTGGTGATGTTGTCATGTTTACTTTGTTTGGCTATTGTCGCTTTTGTAATCAATTCCTGTTGATAAATGGCAATTTCGGTATTTGAGACAATGACCTGTCCGCTGTGACAAGCCAGTATCTTGGAAAATAGTGTGATTCCTTGTTCAACTGAGATAGCATTGTCATTGATTAAGGCTAAATACGATTTGGGGAAAACGTGGGCTGAGTTCTGAGTGAGATGCTTTGCTATCCCCGTGGCTTTCCATTGATTCCAGTTAATAACTAACACTTGGGTTTGTTGATGAAAGCTGTTTGCATCAGCAAGACTGTCTAAAACAGCATTGGCAGCACAATAATCGACTTGACCAATGCCCCCAGTGAGTGTTGTGAGTGAAGAGAAAAATACGATAAAATCCAGTGGGTAATGGGCAAATAACTGTGATAAGACTTCGGCTCCTTGTAATTTACTTTTGAGTATTTCGCTTGACTGTGAATACTCGCTGTTGATAATTAAATGAGCGCCAGGTAATCCAGCCGTATGAATCACACCATTAATTTTCCCAAATTGGACTTTGATTTGTTTGATAAGGTTTTGCATGGCGTTCAAGCAGGAAATATCAGCTTGCATAACTTGCAGGTTCTCCGATTGTTGACGTAAACGGATTAATTTTTTAATAACCTCATAGCGTGGATGGTGATGATCGTGCTGCGATAACCACTTTTCCCAGGCTTTAGTCGCTGGTAATGCTGTTCTTGATACCAGAATCACGCTAGCGTTAAACGTGGAAAGTAAATATTCGGCAAGGTGGAGTCCGATGCCACCTAACCCCCCTATAATCATATAAACTCCTTGTGATTTGATATTGTCAGTAGGTAAATGGGTGCTATCTTCCAAGGTAATAATATGACGTAACCAGCGGTAACCGGCACGATAAGCGATACTTCTACTGCCTTGGTCAATTTTTTTATGACAAAATACTTCATCGAGCAGTGATTTTGCCATCCGTTTGTGTGCATGATTTTTATCGCATTGTTCGCCAATGTCCACAGCCACCAAGCTGAAGTCTTTATATTCATAAGGGAACGCTTGTATGGCACCAACCAAGCTGGTGTTTACTATATCCACTTTATCGCTTTCAAAAACGGAGAAAATCTTTTGCGTAGCAACCACGGTGTTAATAGGTTTGTTACAATAATAAAATGCTTTTGCTAAATAAATTATGTGGTAGTAAGCGGCAGTTACTGAAAGCGGTGCTGAGTTTTGGCAAGGAATTAAATCGATGACATAGTAGCTTTTAATATCGTTGTTATCAATGGCTTGTACGAGCTTGGTGTAATGAGAGGCATTATTGATATCAATGGTGAATAATCCCTGATTTTTTTGGTGAAAGTCATTGGCTGAGTAGACCACAACCATAGATTTCACATAAGGTTTTATCGCATCAATGACACAGTGATGCCAATGGCTTTGTGTTGCTAGCACCAGGCACTGATAATCGTTTTGATTCAGTGCATCATGATTGAGTTTATCTGTCAGTGGCCGCCAGCGTTGCCATGACACTTGGTAAAGATGCGGTGATGCATGATGACCCTGTGGTTTCTTTTCTTGAGCGGCGAAACTGTTACTGTCAGGCCAATAGCGTTGTCTTTGAAATGGGTAAGTGGGTAGAGGTAATCGTTTCAGCGATATTGCAGCATCTACTGGCCACTGGATTGTGGTAAGGTGTTGCCAAGTTTGTTTAATTGTTTCGTAAAAGGGTCGTTGACCATTACGACCAGCGCATTGTTCACGTTCAGATAATAAGGTGGTTGCTACCGTGATTGATTTTTCTTGCGAACAATGTGTATCGATTAGTGATTTTAATACGCTAAAGCTACCAATAGTTATCCATAGCGCATGAGTTTGTGTTGATAATATCTGGCCAATTGCTTGTGAGAGTTGCACAGGCGCCATCAAGTGTTTGACCCAGTAATCCGGTGTTGATAGCTGACCGGATTGATCGAGTTCTCCAGTGAGGTTGGTGACAATAGGCAGTGTGGCTTTAGAAAAGGTAATTTTTTTCAAAACCTGGTAAAAATCGTCTTTGATACGATTGAGCATGGGAGAATGAAATGCATGAGAGACCTTGACGCGATGTAACTGTCGTTTATGCACGTGGTTTTCTGCGATGAGTTTTTTTTCTAGGGTGGTAATTGCTAATTCACTGCCAGAGACTACGTGTAATGACGGCGAGAGTATTGTCGCAATGCATAATGAATCGTCTAGGTCATTTAAGCAATTTTCTAGCTTTGCTTGCGGTAGAGCAACGGTGAGCATTGCGCCCGAGTCAAGTTTGCTAATGAGCTGACAACGTGCAGCAATGAGGGTAATGGCATCCTCTAGGCTAAAGATGCCGGCAAAATACGCCGCAAGGTATTCCCCTAAACTGTGTCCGATTAGCAGGGTGGGTTTAACTCCCCAGGCAATCAGTAGCTTGGTCAGCGCATATTCAACGCAAAATAGTAAGGGTTGCGTGTATCGCGTATTATCCAACAATGATTCAGGATGTGTATTGGAAAATAGTAGTGTGCTTAGTGAAATCGCTAAATGCTGATCGAATATGGTTGCACATTCATCAAAAGCGGCTTTAAAGATGGGGTTATTTTGGTATAACGCATATCCCATGTAACGATATTGGCTACCTTGCCCTGCAAAAAAGAAGACAATGGGTGAGGGAGATGGGGGATTGGCCGCCCAGGATAACACAGCTTGCTGGGCTTTTTGTAAATGCTTAATGAGTTCTTCTCTGGTGTCGGCTACAAAACAACGGCGATAAGCAAACTCACGGCGTCCGCTTTGTAAGGTATAGGCCATGTGATGCAGATAGGCGGTTTCATTGTGTATCAAATCCTCGCATGTAATATTTGTTAAATGATGTTGATAGCTGTCGAGTAAATCAGCAAGGGCTTGAGGGGATTGTGCGGAAAAAGGAAATAACAACAACTGATCGGTTATGCTCTGATGAGAGTGATTAGTTTCATGGTTTGGATGTGGTTTTTCAGTGTATTCTTCCAGCACTAAAAAAGCATTGGTGCCGCCCATACCCAAGGCATTAACACCGGCTCTGCGAGGGGTTGCGCCTTTTTGCCAGTTTTTTAGTGCCGTATTGAGGTAAAAAGGACTGTTGTCAAAATCAATATCTGGATGGGTGATCTCACCATGTAAACTGGGAACCAGTTGCTGATGTTGCATCATGTAAATGGTTTTAATCAATCCGGCCATGCCTGCGGCAGCATCGGCGTGGCCAATATTGGATTTAACAGAACCGATGGCGCAGTGTTGCTTTTGATGGGTTTCCCCCCAAGCTTGATAAAGCGCTTGCATTTCAACAGGGTCTCCTAACCGCGTTCCAGTACCATGCGCTTCAACGTAACTGATGCTATCTGGTGTCACCTGGGCTTTATTAATGGCCCTGGCAATGCAACTTGCTTGTTGAGTTACACTGGGTGCGGTGTATCCTAGTTTATGATGGCCATCGTTATTGATATGGGTGCCTTTAATGACGGCGAGGATCGTATCTCGATCCACAATCGCTTGCTCAAGACGTTTGAGAATCACAACCCCCACACCAGCACTGGGAACCGTGCCTGCTGCGGTAGCTGCAAAAGGACGACAATGACCATCCGGTGAGGCAATGCCTTCTGCTTGATAATGATAGCCACCGTATTGTGGTTGCTTGATGGAAACTGCACCGGCTATCGCTATATCGCACTCGCCTAAAGCCAGTTGTTGTGCTGCCATGCAGACTACCACGAGTCCGGTAGAACAAGCTGTATGGACATTAACACTAGCGCCCGTTAAATTCAGATGATAAGCAACTTTACTGGCTAAAAAGGCGTGGGTAGTGTTGGCAACTGCTGTTTGAAAAGCCTCGGCATTGTCTAGATAAGATGGTGTTGCTCCCAGAACTCGTTCAGCATAATGGGAATCGTCTGAACCAGCATACACGCTAATCGTTCCTGAATATTTATCAGGGCAATAGCCTGCTTTTTCCAGCGCTGTCCAACAGTGCTCTAGAAAAACCCGCTGTTGTGGATCCATCAATAATGCTTCACGGGGACTGATTGCAAAGAAATTCGAATCAAAATAGGCTGCTTGATTCAGTATTCCTTTTGCCTTCACGTAATCAGTGTGATTTAATACGTCTTGAGGCACGCCAGCGTTATGCAGTTCTGCCTCAGAAAAAAAGTGGATGCCTTCTTGGGAGTTTTTTAAGTTCTCCCACCAGGTATCCAAATCATTTGCCCCAGGGAATTGACCGGATAAGCCAATAACTGCAATCGCATTATGGTTTGGTAAGGCCGATTTCACCTTAGTGGTGATTGAATGTTTGGATCGATCTAATCGCTTGGCTAATGCAGTGATGGAAGGATATGAAAAAAAGTCCACCAGTGCAATCGATTGATGAAAGGTTTTTTCAATATCGTGTTGAGCATTGACTAACATCAGCGAATGCACACCCAACTCAAATAAATTTTTCTCAGGGTCATTAATTGGTGTTCCCAGTAATTTTTCAAACAGAGTTGTTAACGCATGAATCGAGGAAGTTTGCTCCGTTACCCTGGCGTGCGTTGTCTTAATTGATTGATTAATGCTGCTGAGCAGTAATTGCTTATTAATTTTTCCATTGGTGGTTACAGGAAACTGCGTTATTGCCTTCAACAAGCGCGGCAGCATATAAGACGGTAATCGTGAAGACAGATAGTCAATCAATGCTTCCTGATCGATAGGGGAATTATCTTGGGTAATGACAAACGCCACTAAATAGCTATCCGATGTCTGCTGTTGTAGTAACACCAATGCTTGCTTAACGTTGGGATGACGCATAAGTTGCTGTTCAATTTCTCCTGGCTCAATGCGATACCCTCTTAATTTAATTTGATCATCGTGTCGTCCTTGAAATTCGATGTTGCCGTCAGAATTCCAACGCACGCGATCACCGGTTTTATACATCCATGAAGTCTCCTGGGTAAAAGGATTGGGGATAAATTTTGCTTGGGTGAGTTCTGGGCGATGTAAATAGCCTAAGGCAACGCCGGCGCCAGCAATGTAAAGCTCACCGTAAACCTGAGTGGGGACTGGTTGGCACTGCTCATCTAGAATGTAACAGGTCATGTTATGTAGTGGTCTTCCAATGGAAACGGTATTGGCATCGGTGATGTGTGCGATGCTGGTGTAAATTGTTGCTTCGGTGGGGCCATAGAGATTATACAGTGTTCCTTTAGACAATAAATTTTCAGCTAAGCTACTGGATAAGGCTTCGCCTGCGGTTAATAATTTAAATGATGTATGGCCCTTCCAGCCCTGTTGAACCAACATCTGCCAGGTCATGGGGGTAGCTTGCATGATATTAAC
>CAZSHR010000086.1:0-7383 GCA_964606725.1 uncultured Coxiella sp. | reverse complement strand
AATCAATAATTGAGGAAATTGAAAAAGGAAATGCCTATAATCTAGGAGGAACTAATCAACATGCTAAAATCACAGCTACAACAAGTAGCGCAGTATCTACAACTAATTTAGAAGAAAGCTCTCAGCAATCTCAAGCAGAAAAACAAAAGACCACCCGCCTCTCTCAGCAACCTTTTATTACTGGAAATAATAATACAACAACTCAAGCCAACACCAGCAATTTCTCTAGAAACATTGATTTTTTCAGAAAAAAAGAAAGTAAAATAGAGAATCTAATTCCTAAAGAAATTATACTCAAACGTGAAGATTTCACTAGAAAAGAAAATTCCCTCAGTGATAAAGAATTACATGATTTATACAGCAAAATCCTAAACTTTTTCACACAAAATACTGATCAAAACTCTGGAACTTATCAAAGAAATTTCACAAAATTTCTCGATCAAAATACGACTATCAAAAAATTGCTAATTCACAAGGGAATTATCTCAAAAGATAACGCAATCATCTATAGTGGCGTATTTAGCAATTATAATATGATACAACACGGCAATGGAAATGATGTCTATAAAAAATCTGTCGATGCAATTATACAAATACTCATGAATAATTTAAAAGACTATCAAACTGACTATGATTATCAACCCATTGAATCAGCAAAGCAAAACTACGGTAGCACAAGAAGCTATCAACCGGCTTTCAGAAACGTTCCAGGGACAACACACCCACATACAAGCACTAGCCAAAGCAACAGTAACACTCAAAGAAGAGGTCGCCACAGACGCACTTTATCAGATGGCAATGCAGCCGAGCAACCAAGCAGCGCAACGACTGAAAAGCTAAGTAAACCAACCCAAAGTTGGAGACATAGACCTACCAATGTAGCAGAAACGCAAGATGATTCATTACTGGCAAAAAGCCCCGAAGCTCGAGACCATTACTCATCTTTTTCATACCAAAAAACTTATGAAAAAATCCTAGCAGAAGATCAAAAATCAGGAAAGAATAAAAAAGGAAAAACAATTAAACCACAGTCGCTTAATGTTCGCTTTAATCCTAATGAGCTAAATACTGGCAGTGAAAACAAAGAAAACGCACTATACAAAATAAAACAGTTTGTAGAAAAAATAAATGATAAAGTTTTTGCATTTGACCTCGATGCTTCAACACAGTTCTCAAGATTGCTAGAAAATAAAGCAATAAAAGAAGAATTGTTAAGAAAAAAAATTATAGATCAAAACAATGAAATCATTCCTAAAAATGTATTAGATTTAACCAAGAAAGTTAGCTATCCAAAAGAAAGCACATTAAAATCACTGGCAAAAGCCGATTCAATACGTTGCCTTCATGAATCTTATAAAAATATACCAAGACCAAGATTGGATATTGTCTATGATGCCGAATATCCACATACTGAGCTGACTAGAGTTCAACCAAAATCACAAGAAAATAAAAAACCTAAACAAGAAAAAGAGGAAAAAGTTCCGTTAATTGAAAAAGATATAAATTTAACTAAAGACAATTTTTTAAAGTCAGGAAAATACCCAACTGACAAAGAATTTCTTGAAATTTACAGAAATGCGGTCGCTTTCCTTAATGATCTTACCAGCAATGGAAGAAAAAGCCACTCTTCTTACAAAGATGAATTTTTTGGTAAACTACTAAAAAATAACCCTGATTTAAAAATAGCGCTACTTAAAATAAGAGCAATAAGGCATAATCCACAAGGTATTAATTACTTTAACTTATATAGCAATTACAATGCAAATCATCATCCTAATATAGATGATGTTGCCGTCATTCGCATACTCTCTCTAGTTAAAAGATTTATGAATGAACAAAAGTTTGAAAATCAAGAAGATCAAACTGAATTGAACAGACTTAATGACACCTATAAAAAACATAAAGGAATACTAAAAGAAAAGATAAAAAAAGAAAAAACACAAGACTTAGATAATGAAGACACTAACTCTAATGAAAGAATCTCAGCAAGAGGAGAAAAAACCTCGCGCAAAGAAAATCAACCAGAAAGTAGCTCACAAAACTCAAGAAAAGAAAAACCAGAAAATAACAGTGACAGTGAATACTCAAATTCAGACTATCTAAATCAAGAAAACGATATTCCTTCTCTTCCTAATTCTTTATCTAGTTCTAGTGAAACTTTTCCTTTAGATGCTCATTCAGAAAGTGATCAAGAAGAAGAGGAAAATAGCAATAACGACAGCGATTCAGATAATGATCAAGAAGATGACTATCAATCTCTTCAAGACCATGCACTACCGCATAATTCAAAATCAAATCATTCATACTCTAATGATAACCCTGAAGATATTTCTTCTGATGATGAAGATAATAATTCTTCTCTACCTCTAAATAGAAGTTCAAGAAAATCATCACCATTTTCTAGCACAGAACCAGATTTTACAAGTCACACAGAACCTACTTATAGTAGAGGAAACGATACTACTAGACGTATACCTATTAGCAGAAATATTGAGAAGAAACCATCAAGAAGAAGAGTGTTAACAAAGAGCCACCAAAACAAAGTAACAAACTTGCCACCTCGAGAAAACTTCATACAAGCGAATAAAGCACTAGAAAATATCAGAAGCATTCCAAGTGAAAACCCCAAGGATTCATTTAAACAACTTAAAAAAGAAATTTTTGATTATCTAAGTGATCTTAAAAAGCAACAACAAGAGCAACCAAAAATCGGTTTACATCAAGAATCAGAAGAAACAACAAAAAATATTCGCGATACTCTAAGACCATTGCAAGAAGAAATAGCCAAACTTGCAGTTAGAAGTGACAATAAAAGCAAACGAGAATTAAAAGCATTGCAGCAAGAAGTATCAGAAATAAAGAAGGCAATGGATAATGGTAACGGAACTAACAAACAGTTATCAGATACCATTGCAAAACTGCAAGAATCTCTACGAGAAGCTCAAAATGAACGCAATCAATTAGCTAAAGAAAAAGAAGACAGCAATCAGAAAAAATTATCGGGCCTAGAAAACACCGTTGCAGAACTAAGAAAAAATCTAGCAGAGAAACAAAAAAACCCTGAGCTTGAAAAGGTTAATACACGCCTATCAGAAATTTCTGAACAACTAAAGTCAGCACAAGACGCAGCGAATAAAGAAAAAACAACGCCACAAACTCAAGTAAATCTTGATGAAACCCGTAAAAAAATCGCTGATTTAGAGCAAGGTATTGGCTCGTTAAAAGAAAGTATAACAAGAATCGAAAAACTATGGTACGCTCGTCCAGGCAACTATTACGACAATCGAGATTTTAGCGATAAGAGTAAAACCAAAATCATCGATGATCACAGCACGCATCATATTGACAATAGACACACTGATAATAGTGTAACCAACATTCATTATCACTATCCAGAACCGCCTCAAGCCAGTGTTGTCGGAAATACAGTCACTAGTCCTCGCCAAGAGTTTGCAAACACTTCATCAGAAGAGGATAATATACCCACAGCACAAGAAACCCCAGACTCATCTGTAGGAACAAGAGCACAAAACCAAGGCAACAACCTTGACGAAAACCATTATATTTACGAAGTATTTAGGGTGTGTGAATGGAAACAACCTGGTGGCGAACAACAACCAGAGCCTGGTAAAAACACTGTATATGTAACAGAAGATAAAGCAAGCAGTACAATCACTTATACTTATGGCCGCACCCACATCATTGTCACACAAAGAGACGATGGAACCCAAAAAATCACCGCAAAAGGGTTCGTGAGAATGGGGTTGCAAAGCAATACCATGGCTGCTGTGCGTGCAAGAGCCGCTTATTTGCAATATCATGGTAATCAAGAACACAACATAGATCAGAAAAATCTAAAACTAACAGAACCCAGATTGACGGCATCAGAAATCCGCACCACCATGCAGCAAGCACTGAGTATGAATTTATTTAACGCGGATGATAGCCTAAAAAACATCCGTAACTTTAATGAATTTAATAATCATTTATGTGTAACCAGTGACTCTGCTTTAACAAGTAGACATAGCTTTTTTGGAAACACTAGCCAAAGAAACACAAATCATACTACAGCAACTCCAACAACTTATTCAAGGACGTAGGGAATCGTCAAAACATCAACTGTCCCTTTTTTCAATCCCCCCGACAACTCAAGTTGTCGACCCCCTTTGAAAAAGGAGGTGAATCTATATAAATAGGCAGAGAATTTTAGAAAAATTACTCCCCTTAACAAAGTTGCGAATACATTTCTTTTTAATAAAAGACGCACACCTCTTTAATAACCCCCTTAACAAAAGCGCGAATACATTTCTTCTTAGTAAAAGACGAACACCCTTTAATCACCCCCTTAACAAAGGGGGTCACTGCGCCAAAGGCGCAGTGGGGGATTTTATCTTGAAAATTTTTTTAATCCCCCAGACAACTGACGTTGTCGGTCCCTTTTCAAAAAAGAGAGCGATATTTTCATATTTCCCCAACCTTTTGAGTATTTTTTCAGTTTTTAATTCTCAAAAGAATACGATGCGTGCATACCGCAGTTTTTTAAAATGGGTGGATATCACTGCCATTGACTTAAGGGTTCTACTCTGCTTTAATCAAATAAATTTTTATTCAATCAGGCAATAGTCGTCATTCTCAGAAAAATTCGTCTACATTTGCTGGCGAGAATACCAGGGCTTCACGAATTTTTTTGGGAATCCAAAAAACGACTCAAGAAAAACACCTTGAAAACAAGCTATCTTTAATGCCATCATGTTTGGATTCACATGAAAATTTGTACTGATCAAGCATTCTTTTCAAGTTTGGCAGACAAATTTTCATGAGAATGACAGCCATTGGTGGTTGATCAAATTTACAATGCTAAGGAGCCTCACTATGAACAAAAACGCTATTATCATTCTCTCAGGAGGCATGGACTCAACCACCTGCCTCGCCTATGCCAAAAGCCAAGGCTATGATTGCTACACACTCACCTTTGACTATGGGCAGCGCAACCGTGCTGAACTCCATGCAGCAAAAACCGTCTCTGAACAATACGGCGCCTTAGAGCATCGTATTGTACCACTGTGCATCGGCAATTTTGGTGGCTCCGCACTCACCGACCAACAACTGGATGTGCCAGAACATCAGCATTCCGATAATAGCATTCCCATCACCTATGTTCCCGCACGCAACACCGTCTTTCTCTCTATCGCTCTAGCTTGGGCCGAAGTTATCAAAGCCCAAGCCATTTTCATTGGCGTTAGCGCAGTTGACTACTCCGGTTACCCCGACTGCCGCCCTGAATACATTGCCGCATTTCAAACAATGGCAAACTTAGCTACCAAAACTGGTGTAGAAGGCGATCCCATCACCATTATCACCCCGCTAATCCACCTCTCTAAAGCTGAAACCATTGCACTGGGAACCCAACTAGGCGTGGATTATCGACAAACCGTCACCTGCTACCAAGCCAGCGCCACAGGCCTTGCTTGCGGTCATTGTGATGCGTGTTATTTACGTAAAACGGGCTTCACTGAGGCCCACCTGCAAGATGCGACAAACTACCGCTAGAAAGATTAAAATAAAATTAAGAAATTCAAAAAAACCTTAATTTTAGCCTATAAAACGCGCTATTGCCTTAAATAAAGGCTAATTTTAACCTCACTCTGCTTGCAATATCAGGGCGAAAAAGCGATAATATTGGCCATATAAGCTTAAGTCAACGAGCCTAGTTCTCATGCCAGAATCAAAACAACAAGAAAAAGAACGCATTGATGCCCTGCTTAAGTACTATGACAACATAAGAAATCAGAATCAACAGTCAAATACCCCTTCTCAATTAAAGCAAGTGAAACACAAAAAGTCTGATATACAAGCCTACCGTTACGGCGCAGCGATTATCCATATCCCTCAAACAAACGATAAAACCCGCAACGTTAGCATCAAAGGATTTGCTAAACCAGGCGATGACCTACTTATACTGCTGTTAGAGCAACTATCTTACCTAGAAGCACAAGGCACTAACTGGTCAACTATTCGAAAACCCATTCCCTTTATTGTCAATGGGGAAGAAAACACACAAAATAAGATAAACAACTTGATTAAAGAAGGGATTCAGCAGGACTTATTTCGATACATTGCAGGCTTTTATGAAATCGACGATATAAGCGATTTTCAAAAAAAGTTTCAAGTCATTTCAGGCAATATGCTGACTATCCTAGAGAAAGATGATTTATCCGCTTATGAAACATTCATTAACCATAACAGCGCCCGCTTTAGCGAAGTCGCTCCTGCGCTTGGTCAGCTTATTGCACAAAACAAAGCACTGCCAGTTAAAATTCTCAATAAGCTTTGTGAGACACGAAAAGACGCTGTGATACATTTTCTGATTGATCAACTCAAACAAGCGCATGGTACAAAACTCGCAGGCAATATTGCTGCAAACTCACAGCTTATTTGGTCACTGCAAAACCATAACGCATTCAGTCATTTGATTCAAGAATTAGTAATCGCCGGTCACCCTGAAACTGCAGCACTGCTGATACCAGGGTTTCAACACCTAAAAAAACTTGATAACAGCAACGCACTAAAAACTATTGCTAAAAAAGCCATACAAGGACTCAAAGAAGGGAGTAAATCAAAAAAACAAGGTTATCTTGCGCTTTTCAAAGCGTGTCATAAAGCATCTCCCGAAAAAGTCGGCGGTTTACTATTCCCGATGAAAGACAAAATACCATTAAAATCTGCCCAGGATACCGCAGGTTTTGATGCATTATTTCATCTGCTGGACAATGCTCAGCAAGAATGCCGCTTGCAGATGATTGACAGAAAAACTAACAAAACAAAAGGCGTTGCAAAAGACTGCACCCACCGCCTAGTGCGACAAGACAAAGACAAGAAACCTTGGCTGCTAGTTTTTTACGAAGGGAAAAAGATTGTTCATGAAATGCCTTTGAGTCACTTTGATGAAACAGCCTTTGAAAAAATTGATCCTGCCGCAATGCAAAAAAATATTGCTAACTACGAGAAAAATCACCACAACGGCACCATTTTTTCATTACTACGTCAGAATAAAAGTTCCGCACTCAGGCTAGAAGTACTTTACAAACTAATAGCAGTCGAAAACCATCAAGCCATAAGTGATTTTATAACAGAATTCACGAAAGTAAAAAATCAACATGAAAGATTTGACCCAACTGAAACTAATTTCAGTGAAAAAGAACTCGATAAACTAGCGCAGAAAATACTAGAAACCTCCGGCTATCTAACTACCGTACTCCATGAATCGGTTAATCTAGCAGATACCTTTAAAAAGCGATTACTCAACAAAGCAATTGCAAGCAATCTACCCGCAGCAGTAGATGAAATCACACGCAGTATCGATAGTTTTACCTCACAAGAAGC
>CAZSHR010000085.1:0-7475 GCA_964606725.1 uncultured Coxiella sp. | reverse complement strand
TAAAAATAAGCGACAATAGGCAGATAACCGATTGAAATAAAAATAGCTAACCGTCGAACTGACGTTATTGATTATATTCGCAGTAATCGCGAATCATACAATCTTGGCAATGAGGATTTCTCGCTTTGCACGTATAGCGACCATGCAAAATTAACCAATGGTGCGCATCACGTTTAAATTCTTCGGGTACTTTTTGCAAAAGCTGCTCTTCCACGGCTCTTGGTGTTTTGCCTTTTGCTAAACCTGTTCGGTTGGCAACACGAAAAATATGTGTGTCCACAGCAATAGTGGCCTGTCCAAAGGCAGTATTGAGTACTACGTTTGCTGTTTTTCGACCTACACCAGGGAGTGCTTCTAAGGCTTGACGGGTATTGGGAACCTGAGACTGGTGTTTTTCTATGAGTTGTTGACAGGTCTTGATAATGTGTTTGGCTTTGGAGTGATACAGGCCAATACGCTTAATATATTTTTTTAGCCCTGCTTCGCCTAATGCTAAGATAGCTTCCGGTGTGTTAGCCACGGGGTATAATACTGCGGTGGCTTTATTCACACTAACATCGGTTGCTTGTGCGGATAAAATTACTGCAATGAGTAACTCAAAAGGGGAATGATAAACGAGTTCGGTTTTAGGGTTGCGATTGTGCGCTTGAAGCCGTTGAAAAATAGCTTGAATGTTTTTTCTGTTCATGAGGATTTTTTTGCTTTACTGCGTTCAATTGCTGCTGCAATAGCCGCTTGACGCTTAGCAAGGGTTTCGTTTTTGTGCTGTTCTCCTTTCGCATTTAAATGGCGCTGTTTTTTTTCCGCTGCTAAACGTGTGATGCGTTGCTCTCGTTGTTGATAGCGCTGGCGCCATTCTTTTGCTTTTTGTTGTTTTTCTTGTGTATTGCGTGCTGCGATGTCGATAATATCAATGCAGTCTACCGGACAAGCAGGTAGGCAAAGCTCGCAGCCAGTGCAAGCTGCTGCGATGACGGTATGCATTTTTTTACGGCTGCCGATGATGGCATCGGTAGGGCACACTTGCAAACACTTTGTGCAACCAATGCATTCAGCTTCACGAATCACAACGACACTATCAACTTTGCTTTGTTGTTTGACTTTCACAACAAAAGGCTGGGCGTCTATGTCTAGTAAGTTAGCTAAGGCCTTCAGTGTGGCAACACCACCAGGAGGACAGTGGTCAATAGTCGCTTCTTTATTGGCAATGGCTTGTGCGTAGGGTCTACAGCCTGGATAATTACACAGACCACACTGGGTTTGTGGCAACAGCGCATCGATTTGATCAACTAGCGTTGCTTTTTTCATGGTGCTTTATCAGTGCGCTAAGCTGCGGCTCATCGATGCGTTGCATCAGTGGTTGAAAAGCATTGATGCGATGATCTAACAGCGGTTTGTCAATTTCCTGCCAATTCAAGGTCGCTATATTTAAAAAGTCGGCAATTTTTTCACTGGTTTTGGGCAAGATAGGGCTAAGATAAGTCGCTAGCACTTTGAATAAGTTGAGTCCTTGAGTGCAGGCAGCGTGTGCTTGTGTTTTTTTATCCGATACCTTAATCAGTTGCCAGGGTTTTTGTTGGTCGATGTATTGATTAGCTTTGTCAGCAAGTGCCATAATGTGACGCACGGCTTTGTTGTAATTTAATGTTTCAAAACTTTGTGCGATGTCTTCTTTTGCCTCGATAAACTGCCGCCATAAATCTTCATCGTCTAAATAAGCAGCGAGTTTACCCTCAAAATGTTTGTGAATAAAACCCGCGCAGCGGCTGGCTAGGTTAACAAATTTACCGACCAGATCGGCGTTACACCGTTGCCTGAAGTCATTAAGGTTAAAGTCAATATCTTCTACAGCAGCATTGAGTTTAGCGCAAAAATAATAGCGCAGGTATTCAGCATCAAGCTGCGTTAAATAATCACGGGCAGTAATAAATGTGCCTCGTGATTTAGACATTTTCTCACCGTTAATGGTGACATAGCCGTGCACAAATAACCGCGTTGGTAGGCGTAAATTAACCCCCATTAAAATCGCTGGCCAAAACAAGGCGTGAAAATACATGACGTCTTTACCAAGAAAATGATAAAGCTCAGTTTTACTATCAGCTCCCCAGTCATCTTCAAAACGGTAGTCAGGGTGTTGCTGACAAAAATGCTGGAAAATAGCGAGATAACCAATGGGTGCATCCAGCCAGACATAGAAATATTTTTCACTGTCATTAGGAATAGTAAAACCAAAATAAGGGGCATCGCGTGAGATATCCCAGGCGTGTAATGGCTCATCCAGCCATTCTTTGAGCTTATTGGCAACTTGAATAGGTAGATGCGCTTGGGTGGCCCACTGCTTGAGCTGCTCTTGGTAGCGGTTTAACTCAAAGAAATAATGTTGTGAGGATTTTTCAATGGGTGTAGCACCGGAGATAGCCGAGCGTGCATCCACTAAATCACTGGGGCTGTAGGTGGCGCCACAGCGCTCGCAATTATCGCCGTACTGGTCAGCGGTATGGCAGCGTGGACAACTGCCACGGATAAAGCGATCAGCAAGAAATAATTGTGCTTCGGGATCAAAGGCTTGTTGAATGGTTTGCTGGCTAATATCGCCATTGGCGCTAAGCTGATGATAAATCTTCTCACACAGGGCGCGATTTTCAGGGGAGTGAGTAGTGTAGTAATGATCATAGTGAATATGAAAATCTTGTAGGTCTTGCTGATGCGCTTGTTGGATGCGTGCGATCAAAGTCTCTGGACTAATGCCCGCTTTTTGGGCAGATAACATAATCGGTGTGCCGTGGGCATCTTCACCGCCCATGAGTAGACAGCGGTGGCCTTGTGCACGCTGAAATCGCGCCCATACATCGGCTTGGATGCACTCTAACATGTGACCAAGATGCAGTGGGCCATTAGAGTAGGAGAGTGCGGTGGTCACGGTAATCTGTCGCATAGCTTGGATGATTCATTATGGTAAACAGTATGCTACTATAACCGCTTAGATTGTATTTTGCAGTAAAAGCCTTGCGATGCCTAAGAAAGATCAAAAATTAATCAGTGAAAATATTCACCCCCATATTGCGCGTGCTGACGTTAAGCCGCTTGCCAAGGTTAAAAACATCATTGGAG
This sequence comes from uncultured Coxiella sp., assembly GCA_964606725.1. Taxonomy (GTDB): domain Bacteria; phylum Pseudomonadota; class Gammaproteobacteria; order Coxiellales; family Coxiellaceae; genus 2-12-FULL-42-15. The sequence goes on along the minus strand of CAZSHR010000085.1, from coordinate 4,364 downwards.
TTGCTTCGGGAAAAGGCGGAGTGGGTAAATCCACCGTAGCGGTTAATCTTGCCGTGGCTTTATCCGAAGCAGGAGCATCTGTAGGAATCCTGGATGCTGATGTCTATGGGCCAAGCCAGCCCCATTTACTCGGCATTTGTGCTAAGCCTGAGATGAATGAGCAGCGGCAGTTAATTCCGTTGCGCCAATATGGTTTGGATTCCATGTCTATGGGTTATTTAGTGGATGAAAAAACCGCAATGGTCTGGCGTGGTCCCATGATTAGTTCCGCCTTGGATCAATTGCTGAATAAAACCTGTTGGTCTGATTTAGATTATTTAATCGTTGATTTGCCGCCAGGAACCGGCGATATTCCGCTGACTTTAGCTAAGAAAACCCCGTTGAGTGCCGTGGTTTTGGTAACCACACCTCAGGATTTAGCTTTGTTAGATGTGCGTAAAGCGATTACCATGTTTAACAAGCTGTCGATACCCATCTTGGGGGTGATTGAGAATATGTCAAGCCATGTTTGTCAGCAATGCGGCTATGAGGAGGCAATTTTTGGCGAAAAAGGCGGGCAGCGATTAGCTGAGGAATTTACCATTCCTGTCTTAGGTCAACTGCCGTTAACCATGGCAGTGCGTGAAGCCAGTGATCAGCAACGACCGATTGTTTTGGATAAACAACAGCCTGATATAGCAGCAAAGTACCAGGCCATTGCTTTAAAAATTGCAGAATTACTGGAACAACAGAAAAAAAGTTATGCGCATTTGTTTAATCGTATTGCGGTAGAATAATGTTTTGTTTAGTGAGGAGAAATGCATGTCTATAAAATCGGATCATTGGATTCGTCGCGTTGCAGCTAGTGGCATGATTGCACCGTTTGAACCGCAACAGGTGCGCTTTGCCCAAGGTCAAAAAATTATTTCCTATGGTACTTCTAGCTATGGCTATGATGTGCGTTGTGCACGTGAATTTAAAATTTTCACTAACATTAATTCAGCGATTGTTGACCCTAAAAATTTTGATGCCGGTAGTTTTATGGATGTGCAGTCCGATGTTTGTATTATTCCACCGAACTCTTTTGTGCTTGCTAGAACCGTTGAATATTTTCGCATCCCCCGAAATGTGTTAACAATTTGTGTTGGTAAGTCGACGTATGCGCGTTGTGGTATTATTGTCAATGTGACCCCTTTGGAACCAGAATGGGAAGGCCATGTGACCTTAGAGTTTTCTAACACCACCAATTTACCGGCTAAGATTTATGCCAATGAAGGCGTCGCACAGATGCTATTTTTGGAGTCTGATGAAGTGTGTGCCACTTCTTACAAAGATCGTGGTGGTAAATACCAGGGTCAACGTGGTGTGACCCTGCCAGAGACCTAGAATATGATTGAGCTTAGAGCGATTAGCAAGGCTTTTTCAGTCGCGGCCTTGGAAAATATTCATTTAACCGTTGCTGCAGGAGAAATTTGTGGAGTTATTGGCAAAAGTGGTGCCGGTAAAAGTACCTTGGTGCGTTGTGTCAACTTACTAGAGCGGCCAGACAGTGGTGATGTCTTTGTAGATGGGGAGTCCTTATTGCGGCTGTCAGCGGCGCAATTGCGTCAAGTGCGGCACAAGATAGGCATGGTATTCCAGCAATTCAATTTACTCAATTCGCGTCATGTGTATGGCAATGTAGCTTTTCCTTTGCAACTGCTGGGCAAAGATAAGCGTACCATTCGTGATACCGTGCTCCCTTTGTTAGACCTAGTAGGCTTGCAAGATCGGGCAATGGCTTATCCCCATCAATTAAGCGGTGGTCAAAAACAGCGGGTTGCCATTGCCAGAGCGTTGGCAACGCAACCGAAGGTGTTGTTATGTGATGAAATGACCTCGGCGCTTGATCCGCAAACCACGCATGCTATTTTAGATTTAATTAAAGACATTAATCGCAACATGGGTTTAACGATTTTGTTAATTACTCATGAAATGGAAGTAATCAAACAAGTGTGTGATAAAGTCGCGGTGATTGACCAAGGGCGTATTGTTGAGCAGGGCGATGTATTGGATATTTTCTGTCAGCCGCAGCATGAAATTACCCAAGCGCTAACACGTGCTGCGTTTAATCTGAAACTGCCTAGCTTTTTACAGGGCAGTGTACAGCAACAGGCATTGGATAATGCCTATGTGTTGTGGCGTGTTTCTTTTATTGGTGATATGACCAGTCGGCCATTAATCAATGATTGAATCAGTCGCTTTGCGCTGGAAATTAATATTTTGCAATCCGATATTGAGACCTTGCATGCAAAGACCGTGGGTATGATGCTAGTTGCTGTCAATGCTCAGCCGCAGCAAATGCAGGCGGCTTTAGAATATTTAAGAACCTTAGGATTAACCGTGGAGGTGTTAGGCTATGTCGCCACAGATCATTGGCATTTTAGTTGAAGGATTCTGGCAAACGCTATTGATGGTGCTAGTTTCTTGTTTTTTTGCGGTATTATTCGGTTTACCGTTGGGGGTTTTATTGTTTACAACCCGTCGTCATCGTATTTTATCCTCGCCGCTGTTTAATCAATTGCTGGGGGGTGTGATGAATATTATTCGCTCCATCCCCTTTATTATTTTAATGGTTGCGATTACGCCTTTGACCCGTTGGATTGTTGGCTCTTCTATCGGTACTATCGCTGCGATGGTGCCTCTAGTGATTTCTGCGGTGCCTTTTATTGCGCGTTTAATTGAGACATCTTTATCGGAAGTGTCTTACGGCTTGATCGAAGCCGCAGAGGCCATGGGCGCAGCGCCTTGGCAGGTGGTGATCAAGGTGTTATTACCTGAGGCGATGCCAGGTATTGTCCGTAATGTCACCTTGACATTGATTACTTTGGTTGGTTACTCTGCTATGGCTGGTGCTGTTGGTGGTGGTGGTTTGGGTGATATTGCGATTCAATACGGTTATCAGCGTTTTTTACCCAGCATTACCTTGGCAACCGTGGTGTTATTAGTCTTGCTGGTGCAACTCTTGCAGTGTTTGGGTGATTGTGTAGCTAAGCGTTTGGCGCATGATAAATAAGGAGTATGGCTTGTGTTAAAACGGTTATTAGTGCTTGTCTTTGCCACGATATTTTTGTTTGCTTGTCGGGACTCTTCCTCAACGGATAGGGAAATTAAAGTGGCTGTGATTGCTGGCCCAGAGGCGCATTTAATGGAAGTGGCTAAAACTAAGGCCAAGCAATGTTATGGTTTGACCATTAAGATAGTGACCTTTACCGATTATAATCTGCCTAATGCAGCTTTGCAGGATGGCAGTGTTGATGCCAATATGTTTCAACATAAGCCGTTTTTGGATGCCGTTAATAAAGCGCGTGGCTATGACTTAGTGCCGGTGGGTAAAACCTTTGTGTATCCTATGGGGATTTATTCCAGTTCGATTACAAAGTTAGTCAACTTACCGCAACAAGCTAAGGTCGCAATTCCTAATGATCCCAGTAATGAGGCGCGTGCCTTGTTGTTGTTGCAGAAAGCCCAATTAATTCGCTTGAAAAAAGGGGTCGATGTCTTGGCAACGCCACTGGATATTGCAGACAACCCTAAGCAGTTGCAATTTGTTGCCTTGGATGCAGCACAATTGCCGCGTTCACTCCATGATGTTGCCATTGCTGTGATTAATACTAATTTTGCCATTCCCGCAGGCTTGCATCCCAGCGATGCACTATTTGCTGAAGACTCCAGTTCGCTTTATGACAATATTATTGTGGTGCGGCGACGTGACCGCGATAAATTGGCTATTCGTCAGTTGGTGGACTCGTTGCAATCTGCCGAGGTGCAAGCAGCCGCGCAACGGATTTTTGGTGATTCAGCCATTGTTGCCTGGGATGTTAAGCAGCAGCCTTTGTCGTGTTTGCTATGCAAATGATAATTTTGGTTCTAGTGAATCTTCAGTATATACGAAATATTCTTCAAAAAAACCGCTGATTGGGCCCGCATTGTCAAATTGAGTTGCTTTAAAAGCCAAAAAAGCCAAAAACGCCAGCACGACTAAACCCACTGTTGCCCACATCACCGGGTTAGTCAGAGAAAATGCGGCTGTACCCATGCCCGCTGCCAATAAGATGATGCCAGTGACAAGTCCACCAGCAGAGGCATATTCCAAGCTGCGAGCAAAAGTTCTGATAGTCAATATACTGACATCGTCATCTGTTATGCTTGTTTCCTGCAAAAGTTTTTTGTTTCGGTATATTATGACACCCAGCGAGAGTATGGTAAGTGCGGTTACCGCCACTGCTGCTATCATAAGGGGATTGCTTAATGCTAGTACAATGCTGCCGCCTATTTTAGCACCGACTAGCATCCACATTACTCCTGTTGATAAGCTTACCAGCGATAATGCTCTCATATTACAT
>CAZSHR010000084.1:5045-7694 GCA_964606725.1 uncultured Coxiella sp. | reverse complement strand
CAGCCTGATTATGTCTTGGTGGGTGAGGCTAGTGCTGAGCAGCGGGTCGCTGATACCATCAAGATCGGTCGCCGTGGCTCTATGCATGGCCATTTGACTATTATCGGTAAGCAAGGGCATATCGCTTATCCCCATAAAGCTGATAACCCTATTCATCGTGCTTTTAAGGCTTTGCATGATTTGGCTCAGGCGCAGTGGGATCAGGCTGATGACCATTTCCCCGCAAGTTCTCTGCAGTTTTATGATATTCAAGCTGGTGTCGGTGCTGCTAATGTTATTCCTGGTAGCTTGACTGCAAAGTTTAATATTCGTTTCTCTCCTAATAGTACGCCGCAAACTTTGCAACAGAAAATTAATGCCATGCTTGATCAGCATCAATTGCATTATCGTATCGATTATCAGGTTTCAAGTTTGCCGTTTTTTAGTGGTGAATGCCATTTAAGTCGCTTGTGTCAGTCGGTGGTGCGTGATGTTTGCGGATATTCTCCTGTGCTGAGTACCGCCGGTGGTACTTCCGATGGCCGTTTTTTCGCTCAGTTGTCTCAGCAGGTGGTTGAGCTGGGGGTAGTCAATGCTTCTATTCATAAAGTCAATGAGTGTGTCTCTGTCGATGGCTTGCGGTTGCTGACTGAGGTCTATCGTCAGTTGTTGATGCAGGTTTTTGCTGTAGACTGAATAACAAAAGTCCTGCTTAATTCAATGGCAGTGACGCAAGCCACCGCTTATTCTACGTAAGTTTGCGTAGTGTAGTCCAATCTAAAGACCATAATTAGTTCAAAAAAACAATGTCACTTTAAAATAGAGATTGTTGACGGGTGCATATTAGGTTATAATAAGTTCAAATTTATATTTTGAAGGATCAGTAGTAAAGGTTGTAAGAGGTCAGCGTGATATGTCAAATAAATATACAAATTTAGAAAATTGTCTTCGTGGTTTTAATTGTAAAGTTATCTTTGAAACCATCACAAAACACTACAGCAGTTATTTTGATTTAGCAGCATTAGACGATGAAGCGGCGGAATTTGCTCATGAAGCTGAACAACATGGAGCATATTATCGATTATGCATGGGGTTAATAAATAGGCTTGGTAATCTTCATACTGAGCAAGAAGTTGTTGCACAATTAGACTGGGATATTAACAATTTGTTCACTCGAACAAGTTTCAAAAAAATATTTACGACCCTGGTTGTCAAGAAAAAATCTAATGATAGCGATGATTTAGTTGCTGCTGACCACCAAGCTAATTTTATGGCCAAGTTGGCAACCGCTAAATTGAAACGCATGGAGCCGTTAACACCGTTTGATATGATGTGTGCTGCTGCCAGCATGAATTTTTTAAAAGACAGAAATGGACTTCATCATGACAATCACTTTCATATTATGCAAAGAAGTCATTTGGGCTTGTTGTCGTGTAACAGTATAAAAGAGCGTTTTTTAATCATTAATATTAATCAAGATCCCAAAGGTTTAGCACGCTGGGTAGCCGTTGATACAAAAGAAAATTGTGTATACAGCGAGTTTGTGATGTTTGAAGCTGAAAAAAAAGCCTTAGAAGATTTTTTAAATAAAAAATTAACTTTTCAAAATAACAACGCAACGGCGGCAATGTCTTGTGGTTATGCTGCGGTTGAGTGGTTGAGTAATCAATTAGAATTAAATCATTTTGCAAAAGGCGCTGGTTTTTGGCGTCAGCGTGATTCTTTGTTGCAATATTTAATGCCAGTGTTTTATCGTCCAGAATGCCGTTTCAATGGTAATAATATTCTTTATGAACCTTTGTCTTGTTTGGAGCAAGATGAGATTTTTTACCATAAAACCTTTCTAAATGCAAAGCGTATCTTTTTAAACCATAAACCTTCAAATAAATATATAGATATTGATTTTATTTATAGTATTTGTAGTGGATCGATTTCGGGTAAACTGGGTGATGAGCAATTTGAAATATGCGATCCCAATGGCTTTATAGCAGCATTTGATAAATCTGGTTTATCAGATTGGGATGAGGTGGTAAAACTCAGCTATGCTAATTTGGTGCTGAATGCCGATAACTTTGATCGCTTTCTTGAAGCTAAAGATATAATAAGAACAAAATCTTCAGATAACGTCGTTTTTGATTTAAGCAAGTCGACTGTTTATTCAGAAACTAAAGATATTGCTTTGGATTATCACAGTAACAGAAGAGGCCCTGGATATACTTATGATCATATGAAGGGGCTTTTAAAAGAAAGTTATCAGCAATTTGGCGATAATCCTAATGATGCCTTTGCGGTAATTTCCTTGTTGATTTTTTTCCGTTTTCGTGCCAGGAAGAAGCAGCTTAAGATTGAGAATTTTCCACAATACAACATCAAACAAGAATGGCAAGACTTAATTGTCAAGTTGGTCAATGAAAACCCCTATGTTTGTTCCTTTGAGTGTCCTGATGATCATGTCGGCTTGCAGAATATTCAGCGGCATGTTGCGTCGAGTTTAGCGCGTAACCATTGGTTGCATCATAATGCTTATAAGACGGTGGAGCCTGGTGATTATTGGGGGGGGGCAGCGCGTTATTGGATGAATTATCTGCATCAGCACCGTGATGTACTCAGTAGCGTGATTGCTGCGCAATCTACAGCAGAAGCACCGCATCAAGTTTTCCGTGATGATGT
>CAZSHR010000084.1:0-4945 GCA_964606725.1 uncultured Coxiella sp. | reverse complement strand
TACAGCAAGAGCAGCAGGTGCAGCAAGAGCAGCAGGTGCAACAGAATCAGGTACAAGAGTCGCCTTTAACGGCGGATTTAGTGACCTATAACAATATTGACAAATTGTTGATTGGCACAGCAAAAACAGGTAACGCTGAGTCACAACTGCAACAGCAATTTCGAACGTGGGTTGGTGTTAGTGAAGCACAAGCGCGAACAAAGGCTGCGCAGGTCATTCAAAAGATGACCAAGGGTGCCGCAGAGCGTTTGCATAAATACCATCGTTTTTTTGGTAATGGGATTAGCGTTGAAAACCTGCCACTGGGTTTTTATACCCAAAGCGATAAAGATGGCCAGTTGGTGTTGTGCTACGATGTAGAGCGCGGCTATGCGCAGGACAAAAATGCCTTTACCCTGGATTTAACTCAAACTGCCGCAGCAGCGGAAAATTGGCGTGGTGATTTTCGCCAATTGTTACAGTGTCAAAATAGTCCAAAGTTAGATAATAATACCTTCAACAGCCTGCTGACTTTTTTTCAGTGTCAGCCAAAACAAGACTATAGTGACCATTGCATAAAATTTTTCTTGGACAATTCGAATTTTCAATCGCAAGCTGAATCAGAAAAAATCACTCAATATTGGCCGGTATTTTTGCAGCTATGGCAGCTTTATGGAAAAGATGGTGTTGATTATTTTTTAGCTAAAAAAGATTTTAACTTGCTGACTACTGAACGACTATTAGAGCAGCTAGTGGGTCAAGCAAACTATCAGAAATTTCAAGCAGTACTCCGAGAGTTTGATGCAGACAATGTTCGCGCACTGGGACAAGTCTATTATAGCCACGGTGTGGAGGGAGTTGTTTATCTATTAACAGAGTTACAGAGTCTACAAAAAGATTGTGGAGATGATTTTTATCAACGCTTTAAACGACAATTTATTCATACATCGCACAATCTTAATGATTTACTGACAACGGAAGCACTAACAGCAATGCGCCAGATGCGAGAACACTTTCAGCATCATCAAGATGATGCTGCATTGTGGTGGGCATTGGTGATACCGCATATTCAGCACTGTCAATGGGATGCGCTGGCGAGTTTATGGCAAGGCTTTAAGCATTTTCAAGATTATTTGCGGAACGAAAATTTAGAGCTTAAGCGTGACCAACTGCCGGAGAACATGACGAATATGCTGGTGTCGATGGATAGAATAAAGAGTTGCTTGCAGCACATTAGAACGGCCACCAATAAAGCGCAGTTTTTAGCGGAATTAAAGCAACAAGATTTACAGCACAGTGGGATTTACTATGCGCTGCAATACGATGACGTTAAATATTACCATCAACAGTTGCGGTGTCGTGATTTTCAGGCGGGTTTTCCCAGTTATGCGCTGAATAAGCAGGCTTATGATAGCTGGTTAAGAGGAGAAAACACTCCCACCATCAGTGCGCGTCTATTAGCGGCGCAACCGTGGATTGACCAACAAAGTTTTGATTATTTTTATCCAAAAGTCAAAGGTTGTCGATCGGGTTTGCTACTGGCCTTATTGACCACGCAATATTCAAGGCAATCTACAGAAGGTCATTGGTATGCGCTGGTTGACACGCAATATAAAGAATTTTGTCAAAAAGAAGCAAGTCACTACGTTTTAAATAATTTGTATACGGCGTATTTTCAGCAGGGCATCGTACCGCAGGTTAAATTAGCCGCTTTAGCCGCTGTGAATGAATTGCCTCATCCAGATTTACTCAATTATTTTCCAATGGCAACGGTGTTGGAGGGTTTGTCATTATTGCATGAAAGCGGAGTGGCGCAAGTAAGGCAATTTTACCAGTTTATGTGGAATTTTAAGCATCATGGTAGGGATAAATCCATTTGTGCGGCGTTAAAACTGGCGGCCATTTGCGGTATTGATCAAGATAAATTTAATCCGTACATACGGTTGATGCAGCACGCTGAACCGATTACGCAGCAGACAGTCGCGGCCTTGGTACAGCATTTGCTGACCATTGATTTTGAGGCTAAAAAACCCGATGCACCACTTTTTGATGAACTTCTTACTGTTATTGGTGAGCTAAAACAACCACAGAATTTGGCAAATAGCCAGCAGTTGAAAACAGAATTTATTGAGCAATTAGAGGATCAAGACTATGTTTTTCGCATTGCGGCCAGTGGTGGTTATCGAGCGATTTCCGATGATGAGGCAAACACTCTTAATTTGGGCACGATTGAACCCAAACACATCGTGCGTATTCAGCAGCTTTTACGTCAGCATGTGGCGATTAAGGTGGATCAAGAGATTGCAAAGAGTGTGGCAGATGTTGTGGAATTTTTTGATAAAATCGGTAAGAAGCGCAATGAGATCGATGAGCTAAGCTACTTGCTGTCTGTTTTTGAGCGGCAGCTCGCCGATAAAGAAGGGTATTGGACGGCAGATTATCTAAAAGATATTTTATTGGCGTTGCAACCGACAGATCGCAAAGAGCTATACCCTTTTTCTTTATTGGAGGTATTGCTGTCGAGTGACGTGGCGACATTGCACCGCTTAAAAGAGGTGCCGGTCGGTTTTCCCCAAGCATTAAAACAACTGATCCAACAAAAGATTATCGGCAATCCGAACTTAACGCGGTCGCAACAACAGGCGGCGTTAGGTATTTTGCTGCAAGACTATGCACAGGGTCAAAACACCACTCTATTTACCCAAATTATCACAGTGGATCAAAAAACACCGGCGCTACGTGCAGCGGTGTTTGATGCGCTGCAAGGGTGTTGTGATTGGCAGCAACTGCAAACAAAATGGGTAAATTGTCAAACGCTGATGGCTCTTGGGATTGATCAGCCGACCACGATTGCCTTTTGGACGCGGGGAGAGACTGACGCGCATTTAACAAACGTTTTAGCGAAAGCAGAGGCTAAAAAAGCGTTGTTACTCAATATTGTGGCGTCGGCGCGTACCGTGGGCGATCACGTGTTGGCGGCGCATAAGCTGACCAAAGTGATTAATCGCTTGAGTGACTTAAGTATCGAAGAGTTAAACGCCTTAAAAGAGTGCTATCAGCAGCATCCGGCGCCAGGGGGGCGCGATATTTTGCGCTTGTTGAAGCAGAAGCAGCAGCCAGCAGCTGACTGGGCATCTTTGTTAAGCGCGTTTCAACGGCATCCTTATGCAGTGCTGCGGCACGACTATGGGCGCTTGGCGGCGACGCGCCAAGCGGATATGTTGCGCATGCTGAGTGAAATGACGCTGTGCCAAGGGAAAGAGAAAGTGTACCTGAATGCTGCTCAAATGTGTGCGGTGTTAGCGGCGTTTAATGACCTCAAAGCGTTTGAGACGGGTGAGCAAAAGATTGGCGGCAAGGAATTGGTGGACTTAAGTCGCGAAGAGATCATGACGCATTTGCAAGCCGAAATTGGCAAAAAGCAGCAGGGTCATTACGCCTTAATTGCGGCGTTGTTATTTGAAGCCTTGTTTCGATCGAAGAAACAATACCCGCACTTAGCGCAGCAGGTAGCGATGTTGGTGGGTGGTGTTGTTTATAAAGATTACCAGAAGATGGTGCTGGAGTTGGCGGTTGGTGAAGGCAAGAGTATTTCCTTGGCATTGCGGGCGGCGTTTGCGGCTTTAGACAATGCAAACGCTCAGATTGATTTATGCACGGCGAAAAGAACATTGGCGGTGCGTGACCAACAAGACTATGCGCCCTTTTACGACTATTTAGGGGTAGCATCCACCTATGTCGATTCGAATTCGACCGCGAAGCAATACGAAGGAGCGAGGCTGCATGTCTCGACCGTAGCGGATATTTCCTTGATGCTGGATAAGCTGAAGTGGGGGCGTGTGCCGCTGGAGTGGAATCCTCAAGATCATGTGGCACTGTTTGATGAAGTGGATTTTACCCGCTTTGAGGAAAACGAGAATACCCAGTATAACTTTGCGGCGCCGGTGGGGCGTTCTGCGGCGGAAATGCTGCCGTTTTATGAGAAGATCCTCGATTTTTATGCAGCAACATTTTTAAATCAAAATATCGAAGACATTACATCAGAGCATATTAATAAACTATTTGATGATTACTTACAGCCCCTGGCTAAAAGAGACCCGCGGCAACAACTGTTGATCAACGAGCTGGCCCAAGATCCGCTGGTGGCGGTACGTTGGATTCGTGCGGCGCACTCGGCGTATGAACTGGAGCAGGACAAGCAATTTACCTTGCTACAATGCGCCACGCAGATTGGTGAAGAGACGGTGATGATGCGTCAGATTATTCCGCTATCAATAGCGTCACAACCGATGCAGGGTTCGAGTTACAGTAATGGTGTGCAGCAATTATTAGCGATGCGTTTAAATCGCGAATTAAGAGACAAGGGTGAAGTGGAGGACATCTGTGTGCCGCAGGAAAGCCACCAGCTGAGTTCGCAACAGGCGTCGGAGCGGATGCGCACCTTATGGGGCAAGTATTTTGGTGCCACCGGAACGATTTCGCCAGAGCAGGCCGCATTATTATATGAAACGGAGGGTGTTGTTACCTTGCGGGTGCCGACTAACCGTCCGTCGTTGCGGGATTGGAAGCAAATTGAATTTTGCGACGATCAAGACAAACAGCAGCAGTTGATGTTGACCGAAGTGAAGCAGTTGCTGCAAACAGGTCAATCGGTTTTGTTTGCTTGTGAAGATGATAAAGAGGTGAAAGCCTTAGAAACCCTATTAAAGAATCAATTTACAGAGCAATCCTTTCAGAATCATTTTATTGTTGTTACCAATGACCAAGGTCGTTCCAATGATAAGATTTTTGCTGAAAAGATCGAGAAAGAGCAACACGACCCTGCCAGTGGTCACAAGCAGCGCGGTGTGGGCTTGGTAGCTGCGGGCATGGGGCGAGGTGATAATCCGGGTGTGGAAGCGGTAATCATGATGCGTTTACCGCGTGGCAACGAGTGCACCCAAAAAGGCGGTCGTACGGCGCGTAA